>CAYVZG010000022.1:0-58671 GCA_964455805.1 uncultured Desulfobacula sp. | reverse complement strand
CAATCTGACGGGAAAGAACAACGGTTCCGTCAAGATGACCAAATGTGGTTGCAGGAGCCGGGTCTGTCAAGTCATCGGCAGGTACGTAAACACATTGAACCGCTGTAATGGAACCTTTATCAGTTGAAGTAATACGTTCCTGAAGCTCACCCATATCAACTGCCAGTGTTGGTTGGTAACCAACAGCAGATGGCATACGACCAAGGGTCGCTGATACCTCAGCACCGGCCTGGGTAAAACGGAAAATATTATCAACAAATAAAAGTACATCCTGTCCTTCTTCATCACGGAAGTATTCTGCACAAGTCAAAGCGGACAATGCAACCCTTGCACGGGCTCCTGGAGGTTCTGTCATCTGGCCATAGACCAGAGCACATTTTGGAAGAACGCCTGAATCTTTCATTTCATGATAAAGGTCATTACCTTCACGGGTTCTTTCACCAACACCACCAAATACAGAAATACCACCGTGCTGCATGGCGATGTTATTAACCATTTCCATCATGATAACGGTCTTACCAACACCAGCACCACCAAACATGCCCATTTTACCACCACGGGGAAATGGTACAAGAAGATCGATTACCTTAACACCGGTTTCAAGAACACGTACTGTAGTGTCCTGTTCGGTAAATTCGGGAGCATGTCTATGGATGGGAAGTGTTTTCTCCTGAGAAATGTCTCCAAGTCCATCAACAGGTCTACCAACAACGTTGAGAACTCTTCCCAAGGACGCTTCACCAACCGGCATCATGATGGGTCCGCCAGTATCTTTAACAACCATGCCTCTTTGAAGGCCGTCAGTTACGTCCATACCAATACAACGAACAACATTGTCACCAAGGTGCTGGGCAACCTCAAGAACGAGGTTATCTTCCATATCACCAATCGTCGGGTTGGTTACTGTCAGAGCCGTCAGAACCGCAGGAAGGTTACCGGGTTCAAATTCAACGTCCACAACAGCACCGAGTACCTGGGCTATTTTACCTATATTTTCAGCCATTTTTTTCTCCTATAAAGCTGTTTTCATATTAAGTATATCTTAAAAATTTATCCCTTAAGCGCTTCTGCACCACCAACAATGTCCATAAGATCTGCTGTAATTCCAGCCTGCCTTGTTTTATTGAATATTGTCTGGAGTTCATCAACCATATCTTCACATGCCTTGGTCGCATTTTCCATTGCCCGCATTCGAGCAGCATGTTCGCTGGTTGATGTTTGGAGCAGTGCATCATATATCTGAATAAAAATATTCTTTGGCAGCATTTCACCAAGCAATGCATCAGAAGAGGGTTCACAGATATGTTCCGGAAGGAATCCGGCACTCTGATCTACCTCTTTTTCTTCTGCCACCTCATCCAGTGAAGGAATGGGGAGAATTTGCTTCCGGGTTGGTTCTTGCTTTGCCATTGATACAAATTCAGAATAAATCAGATATACTTCATCAACAGCTCCGTCAAGGAAACTGTCTATCAATTTCTGACCTGAACCAGAGGCTACTGAGAACTCAAAGTTCCCGCCAACAACACCAATGAATTCATCTTCAATGGATTGGGGTTGTTTCTGAGCCCAGTCTCTACCTTTTTTTCCAAAACAAATCAGAGAAACTTCTTTACCGGTAAGTTCAGAATTGATAAATTGTTCAGCTTTTGTAATTAAATTTGTATTAAAACCGCCACATAATCCCCTGTCCGATGTACAAAGGATGACCGCCACTTTTTTAACCTCATCACGGGGTACAAGCAGAGGACTTGCGTCCCCGCCGGATTTTCCGGCAATGCTACCCAAAACGTCAGCAAATTTGACTGCATAAGGCTTAAATGCCTCCATGCTGTTTTGAGCACCGCGCAATCGTGAAGTGGCAACCATTTTCATGGCAGAGGTAATCTGTTTAGTCTTTTTTACACTGACTATTTTTGATTGTACTTCTTTTAAAGTTGCCATATGAATTACCTTTTTTGCCTATAAGTTAATAAATAGAATCCCGTTAAGTTCCAGAGCTGTTTATACAGCATCCTTGAATTCTTCATCATAGGCTTCAAGACATTGTTTTAATTTTCCTTCAATCTCTTCAGTAATCTCTTGTTTTTCCTTCAATCCAGAGAAAACTTCTGGAAATCGATTTTCAACAAATGGATAAAGGCCTTCTTCATATTTTGCAACGGCTTCTCTTGGATATTTATCGATATATCCTTTTGTACCAGCATAAAGGGCTGTTACCATCTTTTCCATGGGAAGGGGTTTAAACTGAGGTTGTTTCAAAAGTTCAACCAGACGTTCTCCACGGGTCAATTGTCTCTGGGTCGCTTCGTCGAGATCGGATCCAAATGCTGCAAAGGCTTCAAGTTCACGAAATTGAGCAAGATCAAGTCGCAGGGTTCCGGCAACCTGTTTCATTGCCTTTACCTGTGCTGAACCACCCACACGGGATACTGACAGACCAACATCGATCGCAGGTCTGATACCTGCAAAGAAAAGATCTTTATCAAGAAAAATTTGACCGTCAGTGATGGAGATAACATTGGTCGGGATAAATGCAGATACGTCACCTTCCTGGGTTTCAATAATCGGAAGTGCGGTCAATGAGCCCGCGCCTTCTTCATCACTGAGTTTTGCAGAACGTTCAAGAAGTCTTGAATGGTTGTAGAAAATATCACCGGGGAAAGCCTCACGTCCTGGCGGACGCCTCAGAAGCAAAGATACCTGGCGATAAGCAGCAGCCTGTTTTGAAAGGTCATCATAAATAATCAGGGCATGCTCACCTTTATCTCTATAGTATTCACCCATTGCACATCCAGCATAAGGTGCCAGGTACTGCATGGCAGCAGATTCAGAAGCAGATGCAATTACAACCGTTGTGTATTCCATTGCACCATGCTCTTCAAGAGCAGCAACAACCTGGGCAACCGTTGATTTTTTCTGACCGCAGGCAACATAAACGCATTTGATACCACTTTCTTTTTGAGCAATAATAGCATCAACAGCAACAGCAGTTTTACCTATCTGACGGTCACCGATGATCAACTCACGCTGACCACGTCCTACAGGTGTCATTCCGTCAACAGCTTTTGCACCGGTATAGCAGGGCTCATGAACACCTTTTCTGGCAATAACACCAGGTGCAACCAATTCCATATTCATATAGGTATCAGAACTGATGGGGCCTTTGCCATCAACAGGTTCACCCGTTGTAGTTACAACTCGCCCAAGAAGCGCTTCCCCAACGGGAACAGAGGCAATACGATCCGTTCGTTTTACAACATCGCCTTCTTTAATCACTTTATCATCACCGAGAATCGCGACACCAACGTTATCGGATTCAAGGTTCAATGCAAGCCCCAGAATTCCACCGGGGAATTCTACCAGCTCCATGGCTTTAACCTTTTCCAAACCATATACGCGGGCAATACCGTCACCCGCTGAAAGAACTACACCTGTTTCACTCAGGTCGACCTCTGCATCAAATCCTTTGATCTGGTCTTTTATTATTTGGCTTATTTCTTCTGCTTTAATTTCCATTAGACACTCTCACCTTTTTTTAATGTTTCTCTCATATTAATCAGCTGAGTTTTCACGCTGCCATCCAGAACAAGATCTCCCAGTTTAGTAACCACACCACCTATGAGATTTGGATCCTGCTCAACATTCAGAACAATATTTTTCCCTGTTTTTTTTGACAATGCTTCTTTAATCTTATCAATTGAGTCTGCTGACAATTCAGTCGCGGAAACGATACTTGCCTTGGCGACTCCTTTTAGTTCATCTACCAAATCTTTATAGTAAGAAGCAATCTCTCTTAGAAAACCGATTCTGCCTTTATCAAACAAAAGAATCAGAAATGAATTCATGATAGCAGACAAATCAGTTGCAGCTAAAACAGCCTCTAACACTTTTTTTCTATCATTTTTGTTGAACAAGGGGTTTGTCAATGCATTTTCAAAACCGTCTTGGGAATCAAAAAGCCCGACAATTGCATCAAGTTCTGAATTGTAATGTTCAGCCTTGCCATCTTCCTGACCAATAAGAATCAATGCTTTGGCATAACGCCTGGAAACTGCTAAATTTTTCATTATGCCACCACCTTTTTCAAATAGTCATCAACAAGTTTATCCTGATCATCGGATGAAATAGAAGATTTTATAACTTCTTCAGCTTTCTCCATTGCTTTTTCTACAATTTCTTGTTGAAGATTTGCTTTTGCAGACTTAAACTCCTGTTGGATATTTCGTTTAGCCATTTCTTCCAGCTTTTCAGCCTGTGCTTCAGCTTCAGCAATAATTCTTGTTTTGGCTTCTTCACCCTGTTTGATGTAATCTTCAACAATCTGTTTTGATTCTTGATCAAGATTTTCAAACTTGGCTTGGTATTCGGCAAGTTTTTTTTGGGCGTCTGCTTTTTCTATCTCCAACGCTTGAATTTCATCTTCTATACTTTTTGCACGGGATGAGAAAAATTGCGCCACCGGCTTTCTTGTAATAAAAAATAAGGCTATCACTAGAATAGCAAAATTCAAAACCTTCCAGGTATCAACTGTCAGCCAAGAGTTATGTACTCCACCGCCTTCAGACGCCGCAAAAGCAAAACCGCTTAATGCCACCACAAATGTTGAAACAAAAAAAACAACCTGTAACCATTTTTTATTCGTTTTATTTTTTTTCATTAACAAGCCCTCCCCAGAATCTTTTCACCGATGGCTTTGGCATATTCCTCCACCTCGGTTTCAAGCGATTTGCGGGCCTGCTCAGTTTCATCTGCAACCTGTTTTTTAATCTCGACAAGGTTGGCCTGAGCTTTTTTGTTAATCCTGTCGATTATTTCCTTTTCTTCTTGAGATGCTTCTTCTATAAAGGCTTCTTTCTTTTTCAAACCTTTAGATCTGGCTTGTTTTAACCCGTCTTTGTATGCGTCTTCTCCGGCAACAAGGTCATTTGAGGCTTTTTCAGCCCCTTTTTGCATACCTTCAATTTTTGCCTTTCTTTCAAGAAGAACATTACGGATTGGTTTGTACAGTACCAGATTGAGCACAAAAAGCAGGACTAGGAAATTGATCATCTGATATACCAATGATATATCAGGAATCACAGTTATCATAAAATCCCCTCCGCCAGTTAATAATTATAAGAAAATCCCTTCCGGCAGTTAATAATCATAAAAGAATCAACTGCTTATATACAACTGACTGTTTTTACACAAAAACAGCCTAAATTCCAATTAAATCGAGAATTGAGTAACATCCGAGCACTCATTTGTCAACATTGAAACATAATATTTATGCAGTAATTTGAATTTTTAATTTGATGAAAAATTACGCATACTGATATTTAAAAGAATTCCAAAACCGACCATATTGGTTATAACTGAAGAACCGCCGTAGGATACAAGGGGTAACGGCACCCCAACAACAGGCATGAGCCCCATTACCATTCCGATATTTATAAATATCTGCCAGAAAATCATGGTTGTGATACCAAAGGCAAGAATAGAACCAAACATATTACGACAATTATAGGCTATATTTAATCCCCAGAATAAAAAAATGAAATACAGCAGTAAAAGAAAGCTACAACCCATAAGCCCCCATTCTTCTGCAAGAACCGATACAATAAAATCAGTATGGTGTTCAGGCAAAAAGGATAATGCATTCTGGGTTCCTTTTAAAAAGCCTTTGCCAGTTAACATTCCTGATCCTATGGCAATTTTTGATTGAATAATATGATACCCGGCACCAAGAGGGTCCCGATCCGGATTTAAAAAAGTTAATATCCTTGATTTTTGATACGCTTTTAACCCAGACCAGAGCAATGGTGCAGCAGCCATGCAAACGCCTAGTATTGTATACAATACCTTTCGTTCAACCTTGACGAACATGGTCATTGAAGCGGCAATTAAAAGTAAGAGCAATCCTGTCCCAAGATCGGGCTGATTGAGTATCAAAACAAAGGGAATCAAACATAATATTGCCGGTTTGATTAGTTTCCTAAAATTGAACCCGGAAGGGGAAATCGAAGTTGAATAAACAGATGCCAGGCTTATAATCAAGGCAATTTTCATTAATTCAGATGGTTGAATCCTCACAAAGCCAAGAAGAAGCCATCGCCTGGACCCGCCTCCCATGTGCCCGAAAAGTATAACACTGATCAAAAGTCCAACACAGAGGACATAAATAAATAAATTGATCTTATCCAGGTCTTTAAAATCAATCATCAAAATGATCATCATTACCATAAAGCCTGCACCCATCCAAACCATTTGCTTTTTAAAAAGGATGTCGAGCCCGCCTGAATCATTTCCAGCGCTAAGGGCGCTATATAAAATACCAAGACCGAACATGCCGATTAAAAAAATCAATGCCAAAAGGCCCCAATCAAAATGTTTTATTAACCGTCTGTCAAACATGAGCTACTCCGGTAATATTTTTTTTCTTAAAGGTCCTTGAACATATTGATCTATCAAGGCGGCAGCAATGGGAGCAGCCGTACTTGATCCATGCTCTCCGTGTTCAACCAGCACAGCTATGGCGATTACAGGCTTATTTGCCGGGGCATAACTGACGAACCAGGCATGATCCCGCAAAGAATACTTCAAATCTTTGGCCTCCCTTTCATCACCCTTTTTCATACTATACACTTGGGCAGTACCTGTTTTACCCGCTATTTCAATTTTTTTGTGTTTAATTTTATTTGCCGTTCCCCTGTTACCATGAACAGCCGTTAAAAGTCCCTTTTTAACTAAATTCAATGTTTCCTGGCTTGCCGGCAGACCACCTGTAATTTCAGGTTCAATTTTTTTTACCACCTGCCCAAAACCGTCTTTAATTGTCTTAACAATTCTGGGTTTGAACAATGTTCCCCCATTTGCAATAGCAGCAGTTAAAACAGCCATTTGAAGAGGCGTCACCAGATTAAAGCTCTGCCCTATTGCCACAGATAGTGTTTCACCCCCTTGCCAGGACTCCTTGTACCTTTTTTTTTTCCATACCGAAGTTGGCACCAGGCCTCTTTTTTCATTTTCAAGCAAAATACCTGTCCTTTTGCCAAGCCCGCTTCCCATTGCATACTGAGCTAACTTATCCACACCGACTTTGACTCCCGCATGATAATAGAAAACATCACAGGATTGAGCTATCCCATCGATCACATTCATATCGCCATGACCGTATTTATTCCAACATCGATAAGTTCTATTACCATACTTTAAAAAACCCGGGCAAAAGAAAGTGGTTTTCATATTAATCTGATTTTCTTCAAGTGCGGCAAGAGAGGTAATGATTTTATAAGTTGATGCGGGCGGGTATTCTGCCTGAATGGCCTTATTTACCATTGGTTTTCCTGGATCTGAAATTAATGCCCCCCATTTTTTTTGACTGATACCACCGATGAAATCATTTTGATCAAAGCTGGGGTTACTTGCCAGCACAAGGATATCTCCATTGGCCGGATCAATGGCAACTACGGCCCCTGATTTATTTTTTAGCAAATTTTCTGCGGTCTGCTGTAAATCAAGATCCAAGGTGAGATTCAAATCCAGTCCTGCAACAGGTTTAACCGTTTTTAAAACCTTAATTGTTCTGCCGCTGGCATCAACTTCTATTTGTCTACCACCCCTTTTCCCCTGCAAATATGTTTCAAATTGCTTTTCAATACCATATCTGCCAATAGAGTCACCTGATTTGACGTTGAGATATTTACCAGATTTCAGTTCTTTGCTGTTTATTTGCCCCAGATATCCTAAAAGATGGGCTGCAGACTTTTTATAAATATAATACCGTGTTGGTTCAATATCGATATGGACCCCTGGAAGATCAAACTTATGCGCTTCAACAATGGCCAGCTGATCCCTTGAAATGTCATTTTTTAATACGATCGGCTTGTAAACCGCACCATTTTTTGCCCTCTTGATTTTACTCATAAACTCTTCATATGGCACGGCAATAAACGCGGCAAGTCTTTTAACAGTGATTTCAATATCACCTGCATCCTCAAGCACAATTTTGAGATTAAAAGAGGGCCTGTTATCCACCAATAGTCTATTGTTTCTGTCAAAGATCAGGCCGCGGGACGATTTAATACTTTTGAGACGTACTGCATTTTTTTCAGATAAAAGCCTGTATTCATCACCTTTAATGATTTGAAGGTATACCAGCCTGAGAAACAAGAGCGCGAATACAAACATGATACACAGGCTAGCGCCTATAAATCTTTGTTTTAACCAGTCCTTGTCCTGGCTTTTACTGAATTCGGTCAACTTTATCCTCAGTACTTTTAGAAATGTTTATTTGAATTACTTTTGTTCTGCGTTTCCAGTTTTGCCAAAAAATGTTTAAAAGCCAAATACTTGGAGGAATAACAACTACTCCCCAAAACATCTGTCTTATTAAAAGGGCAAAATTAAATGTAAAAATGGTGTTAGCACCCTGGTGGATGAATACTGAAAGTAACAAAAATCCATGTTGAATAGCAATGGAAACAACACTGATGATAAAAATGAAAAGCGTGCTTCTTTGAAAAAGCAATTGTTTGACTATTGTCACAATAATATAAATCCAGACATAGGAAAAAATATGATAGAAAAACGGAATAACTGATATACTATCCATCACACATCCGATAATAATGATGGCCAAAACGATTGAGAAATGTGAAGAAATAAAACTGATGAAAAGGATTTCGATGATCATGAGATCAAAACACTGATCAAACCATGAAAAAGACGGGAGGATAATCGTTTGAATTACGATTAAAAATATCGTGAGAATGATGAAAAAAACGGCATTCATTATTGACCCATTTCAAAACAATTCATCTATTGTTTTTTAAACACAAGGACTTCTTCTATTTTATTAAAATCAACACTTGTCTCCAGCGTAATATCCTGGAAAAGCTGAGAATGAATCTTTGTCACTTTTACAATTTTTCCTATTTTCATCCCCTTTGGAAAGACTTGATCCAAGCCGGATGAAATAATCATCTCCCCTTCTTTTACCTCATCTTTCCTCAAGGTATAAACAAAAGAGCAATTATCTTCATTATTCCCTTTTACAATACCTCGAACGCGGGAGTTTTGTACAAGAGAATCCACCGCGGAATTTCTATCTGTAATTAAAAGAACTCTGGAATAACTTCCTGCTACCTTGATTATTTGACCAACAATTCCTTCGGGAACCACCACAGGACTTCCTTTGGCCAACCCGTCCTTTGTCCCTTTATCGATCATGATGGTTTTAAACCATGGGGATGGGTCTCTTGCAACAATTTGAGCCGCTATATACGTATCTGGTGTTGTACTTGTAAAATTAACAAACTTTTTAAGCCGAACATTCTCAAGTTCTAATTCCTCATATCGATTTTTAATCTCTAAAGATTTTTCAAGTTGTTTTTTCAACTCGATATTTTCTTTAACGGCAAGAACACTCATAAAATAAGTATCCCATATGCTTTGAGTAAAATGTATTGTTTTGGTAACAGCCATCTGGAAGGGAGAAGTAATGGAAATAAAAAATCTCTCAATTCCGCTGGTCGGCAGGAATTCTCTGTTGCTCATGGTCATTGCAGTAAAATTAATGGCAATAAAGAGAGCAAGTCCAACAAAAATAATCAGTTTTCGTGAAAACATTAAGTTAGCTAATAACTACTTCTCTCAAAATATCGATACTATCAAGGGATTTCCCACAGCCAAGAGCCACAGTGGATAAAGGATCATCTGCCACAACAATGGGAAGTCCGCTTTTTTCTCTGAGCAGTTTATCCAAATTTTTTAATAAAGCACCCCCACCTGTTAAAACAATTCCCGTATCAACGATATCAGCGGCAAGTTCCGGAGGTGTCTGTTCCAATGCGATACGAACCGTTTCAACAATGGCATCAATCTGCTCAGAAACGGCTACCCGAACCTCTTCGGAATCAATGGTAAGAATCTTGGGAATGCCAGATACAAGGTCACGGCCCTTTACCTCAATTGTCTCAACATTTTCAGGATCTGGATATGCATTGCCAATGGTTGTTTTTATTATTTCTGCGGTTCTCTCACCGATCAGAAGATTGTATTTGCGTTTGATATGCTGGCTGATGGAAGAATCCATCTTGTCGCCTGCTACTCTTAAAGAGTTTGTATACACTGCACCGGCAAGTGAAATAACAGCAACTTCCGTTGTGCCACCTCCGATATCAACGATCATGCTACAGGTGGGTTCGGTAATGGGTAGGCTGGCACCAATGGCCGCAGCCATGGGTTCTTCAATTAAAAAAACCTCTCTTGCCCCTGCTGATTCCGCAGATTCTCTAACAGCTCTTTTTTCCACCTGGGTAATACCCGATGGTACGGCTATGACAATTCTTGGGCGGACAAGGGTTTTTCGATTATTATGAACTTTCCGGATAAAATGTTTCAACATTGCCTCAGTTACTTCAAAATCAGCAATTACGCCATCTCTCATGGGTCTTATGGCCACAATGTTGCCCGGTGTGCGACCCAGCATTCTTTTGGCTTCAGCACCCACGGCAAGTACTCTGCTTTTCGCCCTTTTATCTGTTCTAACAGCAACTACGGAGGGCTCACTTAATACAATTCCTTTCCCTTTTACATAAACAAGTGTGTTTGCGGTTCCTAAGTCTATGGCCAGATCATTAGAAAACGCTCCAAGCAAAGTGTCTGTTATCAAGTTCATTTTACCTCTTCCAAGCATCAAATTTTAAATTGCAATTAAAAACTAAGATTTTATTAACCAGTATTTGCTAACAAACTTAATCGGTTTTTACAAGTCCAAAACGCCTTAACTCTGTAATATTTTATATTAATTCAGAAAATATCAAATCATGTATTTGGGGTCGAATTTTTTTTATTCCCTGGTTTGATCTTAACGGATGCACTCTATTGGTTAAAAAAATAATTATCACTTCCTTTTCAGGATCGATCCAGAAAGATGTTCCGGTGAAACCAAGATGACCAATGGACGCGTTTGAAAAATATTTACCAGAAGAAGAATTTGTTTTAGAAGGGGTGTCAAATCCAGCAACCATGCCCTGTTGATTTTTTCTTGAAACAAAACTGTTTATGATATCGGATCTCAAAACTCGGGTGGATTTATTTAGTATTGCCCTCAATATTTCGTCGCACAATTTATAAATTGAGACGGCATTTCCAAAAAGTCCAGCATGCCCTTCAATTCCACCAACAGCCCATGCATTATCATCATCAACTTCTCCCACAAGAACTTTTTCTCTCCATGGACATTTCTGTGTTGCCACAATTTTTTGACTATATTGTATCAGTTTTTCATTCTTCGAATGAGTTGTTAAAAAAAACAACTCATCAATTTTCAATGGTAAGTATATTTGTTTTGAAACAAATTGATCCAGTTTTTGACAGCTTGTCTCCTCTATTATCCAGGACAAGAGCATAAACCCCAAATCACTGTAAACCTGGCATTCGCCAATTTTATTTTCTAATTTTTCACCAACCAGAAGATCCCTCAAGTGTTGCCTGGGGTTTTGTTTGGTCTTTAAAACTTTTTTGAAATAATCTCTGTGAGCTGGATATCCTGAGGTGTGTCGAAGAAGCATATCAATTGTAATATCTGCTTTTGGGGATCTTTCAAACTCATTTAAAATTGTGCCTATTTTCTGGTCTAAAAAAACCTTGTCTTTTTCAATAAGCTTGGATATGGCCAGGGCTGTTGCCAAAGGTTTGGTCAAGGAAGCAAGATCAAATATATCATCCTTTCGCATTTTCCGATTTTTAAAAATATCAGATATGCCATAGGATTCATGGAAAACTATTTTCTGATTTTTTGCACACAATAAAACCGCCCCAGGAAAAATGCCTTGTGAAATGGCATTTTTTATTTTCCTGGAAATTAGGTCATTTCCCATAAAAATTTAAATCCAGGATATTTTTCCAAATTCTGTATTCATTTTAATTTGAGTTCCCATATATATCGATAAATTAACCTTACCATGCCCGGATTCCAGTCCGGAAAATATGGGTATATTATATCTCTCAAATACTTCAAACAATATTTCATTTACATATTCATCAATATCACTATTTTCAAAGGAACCGACAATCACTCCTCTTAACCCCTCGAATAAACCCGCCATTTTCATCTGGGTTAGCATCCGATCAATTTTATAGGCTGGTTCTCCAATATCTTCTAAAAATAAGACCGTGCCTTTAAAATCTGGTTGAAACGCAGTACCCAAAAGATGTGACAGTGTTGACAGGTTTCCCCCTTTTAATATCCCCTCACACTTACCCGGTATTATGGCCTGCCAATTTTTTATATCGATTTCATCGGTTTTGCCTGTCAGGGTTTGATAAAATGAGTCTATGGTTTCTTCTGATGCCTCTGCAAAGGAGACAACATTTGGTCCGTGAATGACAGGTACGCCTGTTTTCGCTATAATTGCCATCAGTATTGCTGTTATATCTGAGAACCCGATAAACGGTTTTGGATTTTGCCGAATAATGTTCCAGCTCAAATGATCCAGGATCCGTATCGCTCCAAAACCGCCCCTGGCACAAATAATTCCATCTACATCAGTATCTGAAAAGAGGCGGTTGACAACATCCGCCCTTACCATGTCATCCCCGGCAAGGTATCTTTTTTTATCAAAAATTTCTTCAGGTACCTTTACCTTGAATCCCAGATCTTTTAAAACCTGAATTCCCAAATTCAATTTTTCAGTATCAAAACGTGCAGATGGCGCACAGACACCTAAGATGTTTCCCGGGTTCAAAGCCCGGGTGCTTTTTATAAAGTTTATAATCTTCACCATTTCTGGAAAAATTATGTATTACCCTGATAGAAGGACACAACCCTTTACTGTATCCGGCTCTATAAGGCTGAATCGTAATTACGGATATATCTTGTCTTGTTCATCCCGGGCATGACCACGGTCTTAATTGATGCGTGTTTTCCCAGAATCAGGGCATATCTGTTGACTGCTGAACGATCAGGGGCTTTTATGGGAGTTACACATCAAATACCCTCTCATAACCCTGCTTGTTTTCTTTCAGACAATCGTAGATAATTCCCCGGGATTGATGAGAAAAGTTAACCCCAACAAATTATCCGGAATATCTTAACTAAAATCAAATTTTTCTAAGTTTACGTCAACCCGCCTTGTAATTCATTCATTGAGCTGTCCCAGCGAATCCGTGGTATAATCCTCTTCATTTAAAAAAATAATTTATAAACATTGAAGGAATGATAAAATTCATACCATAAAATGATATAGCAGACAAGAATATATGGGTTTTCAGATATTGTATCTAAAAGCATTATTGGAATTAGCTATGGCTATGCCATCATTTTTACTGGCACCCATAATTCAAAAAAAGTTCGATTTTCTGCCTGGATATTTTGTATTAGGTCTATAATATTGACCCAGATGCGTTTATTTGGGCAGATATTCCTCCCTTAAAGGCGAAAAAACCTCTATTATTACAGAATCTTCAATAATGTCTGCTTTGTGTTCAATATCCCCTTTAATGGACCATGTGTCTCCAGGTTCAGCCATGAATCCCTCTTCTTCAATGAACAATTTTATTTTTCCAGAAACGAGAAAACCCGTCTGTTCATGTGGGTGCGAATGCCTGGGCAACTCATTTCCTTTTTTTAAATGGAAACGGATCAATGAGCTGTTTTCACCATATACAAGGGTTTTTAATTCGACTCCTTCAAAAGGATTTATAAAACCTTTTGGGTCATATTTTGCAAACATTTTTGTTCTCCTTTATGATAAGATTGTATCTTAACATCTTCATTATTTTGACAACGATTACAAAAATTGCGATACTGGTTGTTCAAAATAGGCTTAAACGTTTAGACAATGAAAAGCAAGAAAGGTAAGGAAAAAAACAAAAACAATTTCATTTTCCACATGCTTTTTGTGATAGTTTATTATTAAATTTTCAAATCTTAATAAAGGGTTAAATAAACTTGAATTCACCCAAAATCCTTGCCCCTGCCGGAGACAAAAATTCATTTTTAGCGGCCATTGCCGCAGGGGCTGATGCCATTTACTGTGGATTGAAAATATTTTCCGCGCGTATGGAGGCGGACAATTTCAGTATTGAAGAATTATCAAGACTTACCCGGTTAGCCAAATCCAGGCACATGGATGTATTCATTGCATTTAATTCAATCATCAAAGAATCCGAGCAGGATAAAGTGTTAAAAATTCTGACAAAGCTTTGCAGATTTGTAGATTTTGATGCCCTGATTATTCAGGATCTGGCCATGATACCCCTGGCCATTAAATCTGGATTTAAAAAGCAGTTCCATCTGTCTACTCTGGGTAACTGCACATTTCCTTTAGCGTTAAAAACATCACAGCAATTTGGATTTAAAAAAATTGTTTTGCCACGGGAATTTACAATTGATGAAATAAAGATGATGGCCCAAAATACCCCTCCGGGGATTGAACTTGAGGTCTTTATACATGGAGCGCTTTGCTATTCCATTTCCGGACGATGCTATTGGAGCTCATGGTTCGGCGGAAAAAGTTCCCTTCGTGGCAGGTGTGTTCAGCCCTGCAGGAGGATGTATGAACAAAAAGGCCAGAAAAAAAGACATTTTTCCTGTATGGATTTTTCAGCCGACGTGCTTGTGAAAATATTAAAACAGATTCCACAAATTTCCACCTGGAAAATTGAAGGTCGGAAAAAAAGCCCTCATTATGTTTATTACACAGTCAAAGCGTATAGACTTTTAAGAGATGATCCAAAAAGGAAAAAAGAAGCCCTGTCCTATCTTGAATATGCCATGGGTCGAGAATTCACCCATTATAACCTTTTATCCCAAAGAAAAAGAAATCCCTTGGATCACTCTTCGGAAACCGGTTCAGGACTTTTTGCCGGACGAATACAAAACCCTGCCACACCTTTTTTTATCACAAGAGAAGCACTTATGCCTTTAGATCTTTTACGCATCGGATTTGAAGATGATAAATTCCATGATATTCAAAAAGTCACCCGGGCTGTTCCCAAAAAAGGGAAATTTTATTTAAACAAGAAATCCAAATTTAAAATAAAAAAGGGAACGCCTGTTTATATCATCGACAGGAGAGGTGCAGAACTTTCAAGTGTTATTAAACATCTTGAAGCAGAATTGATGACTATCAAAAAGACCCCTATCAGACCTGTTGAAAACGGAATTCAAAAATTTTCTTTACGCCCCAAAAGAAAGTTAAAAAACAAAATCAGAGAAATGTCTCTTTCAAGGGGAAAACCCGGCCCCAAAAAACATCATTCAGAAACAGGCGTCTGGATATCCACCCGGGGGTATTCTATTCAACCTTCAGGCAGAAACTGGTTGTGGCTGGATCCCCTGTTATTTCCAGGCGAAGAAAAAATATGCGCGGAATATATTGCAAAAGCCGTAAAAAAAGGAGTGAAAAACTTTGTTTTAAATGCCTTCTGGCAATTGTCCCTGTTTAAAAATCCTAAAAACTTAAATATCTGGGCCGGACCTTTTTGTAATATCACAAACAGCATGACCGTGAATCTTTTAAAAGAATATGGATTTTCAGGTGCCATTGTCAGCCCGGAGCTTGACCAGGATACATTTTGTTCCCTGCCTGTTAACAGCCCCCTGCCGCTGGGTGTTGTTATTTATGGCAACTGGCCATTGGGTATCTCAAGAATTATTTCACCGGAACTTAAAACCAACCATGCATTTACAAGCCCCATGGGTGAGACTGCCTGGATATCAAAATATAATCATAATTATCTTCTTTTTCCCAATTGGTATCTGGACTTAACCTCAAAAAAAGAGACCCTTGCAAAAGCCGGATTTTCGCTTTTTGTGACGATCCATGAAAATATACCCCGCACAATCAAAATGAAAAACCGGCAGGGGTTATGGAATTGGAATCTGAACCTTTTATAACATCTTGCTGCCGGTCGTGACCGACTTGTCCGATTTTCAGAGTAATGCCATTTTAAAATTAATAATGACGCGTTATATTATTTGAAATTTATAAAAAAAATCAATGGCGGGAAACAATGGGGTTGTTCTCGGCATCTATATCAATTCCAATTGTATCGCCGGTTTTAACCCCCAGCCGCAAAAATTCATTGACCACTTGATTATGGCGGGAAACATTCCAATAAGCCGACCATATTGGGTTTCTTACGGTATCTATACCAAATGCATCATGGCTGCAAAGGTTTATTCTGAATTTATGCTTGGCAATCAAGGTATCTGCCTCTGCCAGGAAAATATCGATTTTGTATAAATTGTTGTGTAAGGCTTTTGACAAGGTTTTTTGAAGTTCCGGCCATTCTTGCATGTAATGGTTGGCAATTTGGTAAAGTTCACTTGAGTCTTTTATGGAAAACCCCAAAATTGCAAATTGCTGATGTCTCAAAGCAAAAGACTCAAGTTCTTTTTCATATGCCTTTATACTGGATATGATGTCATCAATATCAGGCTTTGATCCTTTGCAATTTCCCAAAAGGTCTTCGCACTGGCTGATAATATTGATATAAAAAGCCTTATTGTCCATTACATAAACCGGTCTTTCCCTGTAATTTCTTCGTTTTCGCATCCGCCTGATACCATCAAGCTTGATGGACTGGATGCTCTCTTTTTCTTCCAGCGTCTCAATATTGGAAATATCTTTAGCTTGCACAACATGGATTTCTCCATCTGTTGAAATCATATATTCAATCTCGCATCTGAATCCCAGTGATTTTTGTATGTCCTGTGACAATTTCAAAAGCATTTGATCATGAGGCACCTTGGTAATATAAGGTTCGCTGTGTACCTTTTGTGTGCGGTTCCTGCAATAACCGAATTCCCAATGATTAGCGATCCTTTTGGCCATGGCACAGGATCCGTTGACAAAGGGCATCACAATGATACCCATGTCATCCATATCTATTGAAGGGGCATGGTTAAATTTTTGCTGACGCTGGATGGATAATTGTTTTGATGTCTGGGCTATTTTGATCATCCGGTTTCGTGCATATGTTATCCCGCCGATATCTGCATACGTTTCAATAGAATCAAAGGTGCCCCCTTTATAGTCCTTTTCCAGAGGATGGGCACTTCTTGCAATAACTTTAAAACTCTCACGGTGTTTTTCTAAAAATGATTCCAGGCGACTGAAATTTCGAGTCTTAAAATTATCGGCAGGAACATAAATAAAATCCGGAACATTAAATCCCTTTTTTCGAAGTTTTTCCAGGAGTCTAGCTTTCTCAGGTATTTTGTTTTCCATGTTATGCCTTGACTTTTATCACAATTTTAAATAATTTGAATTGAAATCCAGCGATCATTTTGGTTGGCCGCGCTTTCTTTTTAGGTAACATATGTCAAAACAGAATGCAATACTTACCAAGGCCAATAGGCTGTCTTCAGGAAACGGGTTCGAAAAAAACCTTACATATCAAAGGTCTGATTTCTCTAAAAAACTGATGAGTGATGTTCCCTCAAAAATCCTTTTGGTGGATGATGAAAAAGAATTTGTACAGACACTTGCAGAACGGCTGCAGATGAGGAATATGGGGGCTGCCGTCGTTTATGACGGACCATCAGCATTGGAACTGATTTGTTCAGATGTGCCTGAGATAATGATAATTGATCTAAAAATGCCGGGCATGGACGGCATTGGAGTTCTAAAACAGGTAAAGAAAACCCGCCCTGAAATCGAAGTGATCGTATTGACCGGTCATGGATCTGAACAGGACAAACAGACCTGTATGGAAATGGGCGCCTTTGCATATATGCAAAAACCTGTTGATATTAATCTACTAAGTGATTCTCTAGCAAAAGCATATATGAAAATCAAGGCAGGCAGGTAAGAAGGATGCCAAAAACTCTTTCTTAAATGCAAATTTTAACATTATGAGGCGACTAAAAAAATTCAAACCGGCTTTCTGGGACCATGAGAATGTTGCCGGTCAGCATCCGAAAAATAGTTTTAATTTTAGGCGGAAGTGGAAGCTGCTAGTCATATTCACTTCAATTATGGCGCTTATGCCTCTCTTTGTTATGACCCTTGTGGAATTTAGCCTTACCAGAAGAGTTATTAAGGATGAAATAAAAAACAGCATGTCTACAATTCTTGGTGCTGCTGTAGGTTCCATTTCCTTTGCCGCTGACAAAAAAAAATCCGCTCTTGATTACATCGCCCGTTCTGAAATAGGAGAGAATAATGATATATTTATTGTCAATGAAGAGGGAACCTTACTTACCACCTCCTTTTATTACGGTGTAGCGGGTATACCCAAAACCATCAATACCGGCCTGTTCAAAGGTCTTACCGGAATTGAAAAGGATCTGGCTTTGAACCAAAAACCGGTCATCACCGGATTTGCCAGAATACCGGACTCTCAATTAATATTTATGCTCACAAAATGTGAAAAAAAGATTACCGACCTGTGGCTCAAGCCCAGGCTTAAATTGGTCGGCTATTTGATTGTCAGCATTATATTGATCATATTGTCCATCATGGGAACGGCAACCTATCTTGTGAGACGGATTCACACGGCAGATCGCAAGAGAAGCGAGGCTCTTCACCATGCCGAATACGCTAAAAAACTTGCATCCATAGGACGTCTTGCATCAGGGGTTGCCCATGAAATCAATAACCCCTTGGCCATAATCAACCAGAAAACCGGTTTGATGATGGATCTTTTAATGTTAAAAAAAGACAGGCTCACAGATGATAGACTTATTCCCCTGGCCAACGATGTTCTTGATACTGTTAAACGTTGCGGAACAATCACACGAAGACTGCTGGATTTTGCCCGGCACATGGAACCCAGTATAGAACCCGTGGATATTGGTGAAGTTATCGGTCAGGTGCTTGCTTTTCTTGCCAAAGAGGCTGAACGCAGACAGATTTCAATAAAGGTTGAAAACAAAGATAGCATTCCGAGATTTGAATGTGATAAAGGCAGCCTTCAACAAATATTTCTAAACCTGATAGAAAATGCCTTTGCCGCAATGGAGGATGGCGGCCAGTTGACCATCTCCAGTAAACTTATAACAAAAAAAGAAATTGCAATAACCGTTTCAGATAATGGAACCGGTATTTCCAGTGAAGATATTGATAAAATCTTTGAACCTTTTTATTCATCCAAAAATGAGCATTGGGGATCCGGGCTGGGTTTGTCCATGACCTATGGGCTGGTTAAGGAAATTAATGGAGACATCATGGTAAAAAGCCGTGTGGGTAAAGGTACGCGATTCATCGTTTCCCTGCCCTTAAAAAATATTGAGGTCCTAAATGGCAAAAAATGAACATATGCTGGCAGTGTCGGGGATGACATTTTTCGGTCAAATGTCTGCCTCTTCAACCCATGAAATTAAAAATACCCTGTCCATTATAAATGAGAGTGCCGGGTTGTTGGATGATCTGTCCGTGATGGCCCAAAAAGGTCATCCCCTTTCATTTGAACGAATCAATGATATTTCAAAAAAAATTACCCGACAAGTAAAAAGAACAGATCTGGTAGTACAAAAACTGAATCGTTTTTCCCACAGTGTTGACCATGCAGAGGAAATTGTTGATATTGAGGAAACGGTTCACTTTGTCCTGCATTTGGTATCCCGGCTAATTGATATGCAGGATGCCGTTTTTGACGTAAAAGCCCCCCTTTCACCTATGCGGGTCACCACTAGTCTGTTTTATTTGGAAAATGCCATCTGGAGAGCTATTGAAATGGCCTGTTTTGCGGTTCAGGGTAAAAGGGAAATAGGGATTTCATTTGGAACAGATCCAAAATCACCTTCGATCTGGTTTCTAATGGAAATGGCTAAAAAGGATATTATGGATGATCTATTCGGGTCAAAAAAAGATCGCGCTCTTTTGGCTCATCTAGATTTATCCATTGAAAAAAATAATGAAAATAATTGTTTTGGCCTTGTATGGCCGAAGCGCAAATAAATTTTTACGCCAATTAATTTGGCAAATAATACCACGTTAAAAGGAGAATGATAATGTCGGAAAAAGTATTACTTGTGGATGATGAAAAAGAATTTTTGGAAATTATGTCTGAACGGATGGAAGCCCGTGGTATGGAGGTGACAACTACCGAATCTGCTGACCAGGCTTTGTCTATTCTCAAGAAGAAGACATTTGATGCTATTGTCATGGATTTTCAAATGCCGGGGATGGATGGCATGGAAGCCTTAAAGACCATCAAGAACAAAAACCCTGAGCTACAGATCATTTTACTCACTGGCTACGCCACTGTTGAAAAAACTGTTGAAGCCATGAAAATTGGCGCTACGGATTTCCTTGAAAAACCCGCAGACATCGAAGCCCTTTCAGGAAAAATTAAAAAGGCTAAAACAGAAAAAATGCTTATCGTTGAAAAACAAACAGAAGAAAAAATCAAAGATATCCTCCAGCGGTATAGCGGATAAAAACACATGAATTGGCTATATTTTCTTGACAAAAAGCAATTTCCTATTTTATTTAGAACAGATTTTAAAAATAAAGGGTCAATATAACCCTGGGAAAAATTATATTAATTATAGGAGATGAAAATTAACATGAGCACTAATACAGCACCTTTAGAAGAACCTGGTTTTGACTGGAAAAGGATAATGTTTTTATCCATTGGTCTGATACTTTTTTTAGTTGTTAACTTTTCCCCACCATGGCCAGATGCCATCGACCCTTCGGGAAAACATTTTATATTAAGTCAACAAGCCAAGGGTGCACTGGCTGTATTCCTTTTAGGCGGTACCTGGTGGGTTTTTGAGGTTGTTCCCATTGGCGTTACAAGTCTTGTTATGGGAATTTTGCAGGCAGTCTTTCTTATCCGGCCTGCCAAAACTGCTTTCCAACAGATGTTTGATCCTTCGGTGGTCTTCATCTTTGCATCCCTGGTGATTGGAATCGTATTTACCAAAACAGGTTTGACCCGTCGTCTTGCATACAAGATGCTGGCCATTGTGGGTGAAAAAACCAGCATGATATACCTTGGCTGTTTTGTTGTCACCTCTGCCTTAACTCATATCATGGCCCATACAGCGGTTGCCGCAACCATGTATCCACTTCTCATCACTGTATATGGTCTTTACACTGATGACTCAGAGACACCAACTAAATTCGGTAAAGGATTGTTCATTGGAATGGCCTATGTTGCAGGAGCCGGAAGTATTGTTACCCTGCTGGGTGCAGCCCGGGGAGCTGTAGCATTGGGCTTTTATAAAGAACTTGTGGGCACAGACATCACCTTTTTCCAACTGGCTTTCTACATGTTCCCCATTGGATGGATCATGACCTTTGTTTTATGGGGATTTTTTATGTTTTTTTTCAAACCTGAGCAGGAAACGATTCCAGGTCTAAGGGAAAAAGCAAAAAAACTCAGCAAGGCCATGGGACCCATTACCAAAAATGAAATTGTTGCCGCTGTTATCATTTTTGGATGTATATTCCTGATGTCCATCCGTCCTTATGTTGAAATACTAAAACCCATTGATAAGTCTGCCATTATCCTGACGTCTACTGCCCTATTTTTTATCATTAAAATTCTGGACATTAACGACCTTGAATCTATTCCATGGAACATTATCTTATTGTTCGGCGGCGCCATGAGTATTGGATTCTGCCTTTGGGAAACAGGAGCTGCAGAATGGATTGCCATTAACTGGCTGAGCATGTTCAAAGATTCCAACTGGTTTGTCTTTGTAATGAGCATGTCATTTTTAGTTATGATGTTGACCAACTTTATAATGAATGTTGCAGCCATTGCCATTGTCCTGCCGGTGGCATTGGTTATTGGACCCTATCTCGGAGTAGGACCGGATGTCATAACATTTTCAGCCCTTGTAGTCGCAGGTATGCCATTCCTTCTTCTGGTTGGTGCGGCTCCTAATGCGATTGCCTATGATTCCAAACAATTCACCACTGGTGAATTTTTTGGGTATGGAATACCGGCAAGTGTTATTTTGATGATAATCACCGGTATTGCCGTTTACTTTATCTGGCCCATCATGGGTATGAAGATTATGCTATAAACATCGATATTGGATGAGAATACAATGAATGAACAAAAAGTAAAAGAGGTCATGGTGCCTCTATCAGAATATGCAACGGTAAATGAAAATGAAACCCTTGAAAAAGCGGTTAAAACGCTTTGTCATTCGCAACTAAGGCTTTCAATGGATGCCTACAAACACCGGGCGATTCTGGTTTATAATGAAGCAGGAGAAATCACCGGTAAAGTAAGCATATTTGACATTTTAAGAGCACTTGAACCCAAATACAGTCAGTTCGGGCATTCAGATCATCTGACCAAAATGGGTTTATCACGATTTGGGCTTAGTAATGATTTCCTTCATTCTTTGGTGGAAAATTACAACCTTTGGGATGAAAGCTGTGAATCCCTTGTCAAAAAGGCAAAAAAAAGGCTTGTAAAGGAAATCATGTATTCCCCTCAGGAAGGAGAATACGTAAACGAAGATATCTCAGTGCCGGAGGCAATACACCAATTTATTCTGGGCAACCACCAGTCTTTGCTCGTTGTCAAAGAAGACAAGGTTGTCGGGATATTAAGACTGACAGATGTTTTTAAAATTATTTGTGACCTGATTGTAGAAGAATAATCATAAAGAGTGTACAAATGCATGGCTCATATTTTGAATTAAAATAGATTATTTGTGTGTTTTTTTTGAGTCAGCTTTCAACCTTAAGATGTACCCATTTTTCCAATAATGGCAAAATGGGTACATCCCATCTCAAATGGTTTTACTTTTTAACAAATTATTTGACCACACATTTCAATGTTTTTATTGTACCGTTTTAAACAGAGAATATTCATCCACCTGTGGAAAACTTGACAAATCTTTTTCAATGGCAGCTGTTAAATAAGAGTTCAGCCACCAGAAAATATCTCTGTTTTTTACATTTTCACGCAAATTGCGCATTCGCTGATTTTTTTCCTCCAAAGGCATGTTAAATGCTCTGTAAATAGACCTGGCTGTACCTTCAATATCATTGGGATTAATCAAAATTGCATCCTGGTAAAATTGTTGAGCAGCCCCGGCAAATTCGGAAAGTATCAAGACACCTTTTTCATCAATATTGCAGGCACAATATTCTTTGGCGACAAGATTCATGCCATCCTTTAAGGGAGCAATAAAAGCAATTTCGCATGTCCGGTACAAAGATATCAGTTCATCTCTTCCTATGGTCCTGAACATATACTGAACAGGGAGCCAGTCATTTGTACCGAACTTACCGTTAATTTCTCCCACAAGTTGTTCGATCTTAAGTTTCAAGTCGGCATAGGCCGTTATTTGCCTGCGGCTTGGGATTACAAGCTGAATAAAATGTGCTTTTTTATGAAACTTTGGAAATAATGTCAAAAACATTTTAAATGCTTTCAGTTTTTCCGGGATGCCCTTGGTATAATCCAGGCGATCAACCCCCAACAATATTTTAGTATCAGGGGCACTCTTCCGCATTTCCTTTGCTCGTTTATAGACAATACTATCCCACGCATTGAGAAAAAATTCATTGTAATCAATACTGATGGGGAAAACCCCAATGCGAACCACCCTGCTACCGATTTTTAATTGACTTACTGTCTCATCAAGCTCTGCTTTTGCATCAATTTCAACATATTGAATGATTTTTTTGAGACACCCTATAAAATTACGTTTATCCTGAATGGTGTGAAACCCCAGAATATCGTACTCCAGCATGCCGGAAAGGAGTTCAAAACGCCAAGGGCATCTTGCAAAGGTATCTATGGGCGGAAACGGAATATGCAAGAAAAATCCAATTCGATTCCTTATATGCCTTTTTCGTAATTGAGCCCCCACAAGTATTAATTGATAATCATGCACCCAGATAAAATCCTGGTATTCTGTATTCTGGTGAACGGTTAATGCAAATTTTTTATTAACTGCTTGATAACTTGTCCAGTACTCAGACAAAAAAATGCACTTGTCAGTAAAATCATGGAAAAGAGGCCATATAATTGAATTGGAAAAACCCTCGTAATAATTCTTTATCTCATCAGAATTAAGCATAACAGGTTTTACCCTATATCCAGAGGCTGCTGACTGCAGTGCTGTAAGCATATTGTCATCCATATCTGCCTTTTGCACATAACCTGGCCAGCCTATCCAGGTTCCCTCACGATTCTGCAGTACCGGTGCCATTGATGTTACTAATCCCCCAGCCCCTTTTTCCACCTCTATTTTTCCATTATCAGACATTTTTACAATAAGTGGTAGCCGGTTTGATACAATGATTATGCGGCTTTTTGTTCCCATTTTTCCATTATCCTTTCCCAGGCTTTCAAAATGATATGTTTACATATATACCACCGCCAGATTACCCGGATATAATCTGATAATTTCATCTTTTATCATCATTGTAATGGGTCTTGCCCTGCTATTCCGGCTTTTAATTTTCACCTCTTTTTGAGCAATTTCCAGGTCTAGCCAGTGATTCCTGTAGCGAATGTGAAAACTAATGCGGTTTATGAATTTCGGGAGCAAAGGATTTAAGATAAGAATATCACTGCGTATTTCAAGACCTGCATACCCCCGTTGGAGAATGTCAATACATCCTGCCATGGCAGCCAGATGGATGCCTTCATGAGTGCTTCCGGTTCGCTCTTCAACGATATCTGTTTCAAGGGCCTGACTGAAGAATTTCCAGGAATCAATCCTTGACTGCCGGGCCTTAATCCAGGCATGGATGGCCAAAGCCAGGGAAGACCCATTTGTTGTTCGATTAAGATAATAATTGATCGTTTTTTGAACCATATCTTTATCAAAATTATAATCCAAGCGTTTAAACATTTTTTTTAAGGTTTCAACACTGAACAGATAAAAAAGCATTAAAACATCTGCCTGTTTGCAGATTTTATAATTATTGGCGCTATCCCCTTCTTTTTCGAGAATCCTGTCAATACGCTGGATATTTCCATACTTTTTTTTATACCCTTCCCAATCAAACTCTTTTAAATTTTCATACCCTTCGAATTGACTGAGAATACCATCTTTATGAAAAACTATTTTCATCCTTCGACTCATTTTTTTCCATGTGGCAAGTTCTTTATCTTTTATCCCTAACTTTTTTCTTAAATACTCCCAATCCTGTTCTAAAATAAAATGCTGCAGGTTAAGGGCCTGGTCCATAACAAACATGACCATTAAATTTGTATACACATTGTTGTTCAAACCTGGCTTATCGGCTCCAGGATATGCATCATGATATTCATCTGGCCCCATCACGCCCCGGATTTCATATCGGTCAATTTCCGGGTTATAGGTGGCGACACTTGCCCAGAATCTGGCTATTTCCAGTACAATTTCACCGCCGTAAAAAGATAAAAACTCGAGGTCGTGGGTACTTTGCAGATATTGCCAGATATTATAAACAATGGCATTATTTACATGCCGCTGCAGGTAAGTGTGGTCTGGAACCCATCGGCCTGACCTGGGGTTCAGATGCATCTGCTGTGTCTCCTCTCTGCCGTTGCTTCCACTCTGCCATGGATACATCGCACCTTTGTAGCCGTATTTTTTAGCTGCCTGCCTGGCCTCTTTGAGCCGTCGATAACGGTACATGAGTAAGGTTCTTGTAATTCGGGGTGCCCGATAATTCAAAAATGGAAAAATAATCATTTCATCCCAGAAAATGTGCCCTCTATAGCCTTCCCCGTGCCATCCCCTGGCAGGCATTCCCACATCAATGTCCAGAGAATGAGCAGAAGAACTTTGTAGTAAATGTAAAATATACAATCGAATTATTTTCTGTGTGTATTGCTCGATATCACCATTGTCCATTTCGATCTTTACATCGAATTTTCGCCATAAAAGTTCAAGGGCGGTGACATGGGACCGCGATAAATTATCAAAACTTGTCATCTCATTTGCAATTGTATTTTCGGCTTCCAACAGGCATTCATAAATACCGGCATCCCGTGATGTATAGATACAGATCAGTTTTTCAACTATAAGATTATCGTTTTTGCTCAAATTGGCAATAAAATGTCTTGCCACATACCCATCTGGTTTATCAGCTGGGAATGATTTAATTGCCGCTGTTTTATTTTTAAGGTAGATCTTTGTGCTTGCGCCCAGTGCAATATCTATGCATGACTGATTGGTACGCATTTTTAACACCATGCTTTTTTCATCAACATGCCTGAATTCAATCAGATCAAGATGTTGGTTACCCAGATCCCTGTAACGCTCAACTCCCTGGTTTGCCACCCTGCCATCCAGGGCAGAACAAATCTCGATTTTGCCTTCCCAGTTCAACGGTGTAACAATAACTTTTAATCCAGCCCTGTGCATCTGATCTCCATGGACAAATGAGAATTGAATCATTTTTGTCTCTCTGTTTTTTTTATCCCGGAAACGTATGCTTCGGCTAAGTATTCCTTTTTTTATATTTAGCGACTGCTTGTATAAAAGAATCTTTACATTTTTCAGCTGGAACCACTCCTCGTCTTCAATACGAAAATTAAGACAGCGCCAGTTAGGGATATTCACCAGATCTTCATTCTCAACCATTCTGCCGTTAAGTCTGGTTTTGAGGCGGTTATACCCTCCGGCAAGATAGGTACCGGGATAATGAACTTTATCGGCTGATGCCTCAAAGGCGGCTCCCCGGGTTACAAAATAACCGTTTCCAAGGGCGCACAAGGATTCCCGCAGGCCTTCATCCTCCGGATCAAACCCGTTATATACCAGGATCCATCCGGTTCCTTTATCCATGCCGTGAGGAATCTTGTCAGTGGAAGTGCCTGCCCCGATTTCATTAAGATCGTTAACTAAAAGATGGGCTCCTTTTTGTCTAAGCTGCTTTTCCTGATCTGCACGATTAACCCCTATAACCAATCCAAAACCGCCCTTTTGTCCGGCCTCTACACCGGAAAGAGCATCCTCCACAACTACACATCGATTCACATCTGAATCCAGTCTTTTGGCTGCTTCTATAAAAATGTCCGGTTCTGGTTTACCTTGAAGACCTAAGTCCTCGGAGACCGTACCATCAACTCTGGTATCAAACAAATCTTCAATATTCGCAGCCTCAAGGACCTGACGACAATTTTTGCTTGAACTGACAATAGCTGTCTTAAATCCATTTTTTTTTAATTGAATAATGAGATCAACAGTGGATTCATAAACCTTTACACCTTCTTTTTTTAACAAATCTGAAAAAATCAAGTTTTTTCTATTGCCCAGCCCGCATATGGTTTCCTTTTCGGGTTCATCATGGACAGAACCATGGGGAATTTTAATACCACGGGAATCTAAAAAAGTTTTCACTCCTTTGTAGCGGGGCCTTCCATCCACATACCTGATATAGTCATCTTTAGGGTCAAAGGGTATGAAATTGGCGGAATTACACTTTTTTTCCAGGTATTGGTCGAAAAGCTTTTTCCAGGACGCCGAATGGGTATCTGCTGTCCTTGTCACGACACCATCCAGATCAAACAGGACAGTATCATACAGGTCGGGATTAATAATGTGTTGTATCATTACCATACAAATATCCTTTTAATATGTTTTAACGAAAAAGAATTTTATTGGGCACGTTAAATTTACATCAAAACCGTATTCGGTGTTCTCAGGAGAACATGCGTCAGATATTAAATACTGGTGATTAAAGCAATTTTAAAGATCAGGTCAGAGGTGGGTAAGATAATGCTTTTCCGGAACTGGATTGATGTGGTTCAACTGGCAGATTAATTGCTGCTATGTGATTTATAATAATACGAATCGCGTTTCATTGAAACCATTTTATCGAAAGGTCATCAAAAAGTTTAGCCAAAAGGTTTGAACCCTGCTAAAGATAAAACACATAAAGTCAATCCACAATCTTCATCAAATAATCGATAACTTGAATGAAATCTGTTCTATTCAAAAGTGTAATACCCTTATTTTTGGCCGATTGAATATCCAATGGATCACTTTGTCCGTCGTGTACAAATGCTTTCACATTTTTAATTTCATGAAAAAGAGGTTTTCGACCTGATGTATGCCTCCACACCTCTATTTTGTCATAGGGTCCGCTGATCCATCCTTCAATTAGAACGATATCAATACCAGTATAATATGTTTCAAGAAGTGTCTGAGGGGAAAGATCTTTGCTCTTAGGAAAGTAAATGGCAGCCATACTTTTTGTTATCATGGATACAGGAGCTGCACCGGCTGTTCTGTGCAGGTATGAATCTTTACCCTTTTTATCCAGTTCATGATCATGGGCACTGTGCTTAATTGTTCCAACTGTTACATTTTTTTTTGTGAGTTCTTTTATAAGGTCTACAATAAGAGTTGTCTTTCCACAACCGGGTTGCCCTATTATTTGGATTGGTTTCATTTGTCCCTTCACCTTTTTAATTATCAAACCAGAAACGAGTTTGTTTACAGATTCTGACCAGCATCAGCATAACAGGAACTTCTATTAAAACTCCCACAACAGTTGCCAAAGCTGCCCCAGATGAGAGTCCGAAAATCATCACAGCTGTTGCTATAGCAACTTCAAAATGGTTGGATGCCCCGATAATGGCGGATGGAGCCGCATCTTCATATTTCAATTTCAATAATTTTGCCCCGCAATAACCAAGAATAAATATAAAAATCGTCTGTATAAACAGTGGTATCGCTATCCATAGTATTGTTAAGGGATTTGACGTGATCACTCCCCCTTTAAAGCTGAATAAAAGCACCAGGGTCATAAGCAGGGCGCTTATTGTAACGGGCGTTAAAACGTGTAAAAACTGTTCTTTAAACCAGTCTTCCCCCATTTTATTAATGATCCAAATCCGTGAAATATAACCTGCAAAAAGGGGAAGTGCAACATATATGGCCACCGAGAGAAGAAGCGCCTGCCAAGGAATGGGAAGCTTTCCCACACCCAGCAGAAAACCACCCAAAATTCCGTATAAAAAAAGCATGGTCAAAGAGTTAATGGCCACCATGACCAAGGTCAATCCGTCATTTCCCCGGCAAAGATATCCCCAGACCAATACCATGGCTGTGCATGGAGCAATCCCAAGCAGGATACAGCCGGCAAAATAACTTCGCCACAAAGGAATTTCCAGCATCTTCACACCTTCATGAAGGACAATTGTCCCAGCACCATGCCGGGCACCCAAAGACAAATCAAGTCCAAAGGGTATCTTAACAATATCAATGGCATCTGGACCGATAAAATTTTTCAGTAAAAACCCCAGAAACAAAAGTGAAATTGCATACATGGTAAACGGTTTGATACACCAATTGATAAAAAGTGTTAAAAAAACCGGTTTGCCGCTTCTTCCAGCCTTTACAACACTGGTAAAATCTATTTTTACCATGATGGGATACATCATGAAAAATAGACAAATGGCAATGGGTATTGAAACAACGGGAGCGCCATTCACATTTATGGACATTTTATCCAGATTTTTTGCAAGTTCCGGGGCTAATTTCCCAAGCAGAATACCGCCGACAATACACAATCCGACCCAGAGTGTCAGATAGCGTTCAAAAATACTGGTCATTTTCCTTTTGTTGATTATTGCCCCATCCATATCTAATTTATGTCTCCTTTTACAATTCAAGATGATCCGGCAATGTTTCAACAAAAGCCCTTATTTGGTCCCTGACATTTCGGTAACATGCCATTTGACTATCTTTATCAGCTCCCTTCAATGCAAGCTTCCTGGCCAATTTCGGGGGATCGTCAAAAGCGACATGGATAATCTTAGAATGGGAAGGGAAATAAGGACAGGTTTCGTGGGCTTGATCGCATACGGTTATCACCGCATCCATATGAATACCCTTAAACTCATCAATGGATTTTGATCGGTATTGAGAAATATCAATACCCTCCTCTGCCATGACTTGTACGGCATTTAAATTGAGGCCTTGGGTTTCCACACCTGCTGAATATGCTTCAATCTGATCATTTTTAAGTGTCCGGGTCCAGGCTTCTGCCATTTGACTTCGACAGGAATTCCCCGTACATAAAAATAACAATTTTATTTTCTCACTCATCAAGTCGTCCTTTGTTTGTTACTTAGCAACACTCCAAGCCTCTTTGTTTCCTGCATAGATCCGACGGTGAGATAGCAGTGATTTTACCCAGGGCTATAGAATCGTTTTCAATATCCCGGGATTCAATAAATTCAGAATTCAGCCAATCCATCATACCGGTTAACCTATCATTGAGCCTATTCAGGCGGTAATAGACCCAGCGGCCTTCCTTCTGGCTATTTACCAGGCCTGCGGCAACCAGAACACCCATGTGCCTGGATGCGGTGGCACCCGATATCTGTAATAGTTCTATAATCTGGCAGGCACACAGTTCATCATATTCGAAAAGGGCCCCAAAAACTCTCAGTCTATTCCGGTCAGACAATGCCTTAAAAATTGAAATCGTGTGATCCATCTCTGCTCTTCATTGTTTAATTAGCTAATTAACTAACTATCAAAGAATAAATTGCCTGTCAACAATCATCTTCTTTTAAAAACATGAATATACTTTTTTTGTAAAATAGAAATAGTTTCCCTTTTAAAATTCAGGTTGACTTATTGATGCCATATCGCTATATTCCTTTTTAACGATTTATTGGTATTCAAAGGATTATTATGAAACAATTTATAAAAGTCATGAAAGCCTTATCCGATCCCAACCGGGTTAAGATAATGAAAATTCTTCAATCACGGCCCTTGTGCGTGTGTGAAATCAAAGAAGCCCTTGGCATTGCTCAATCAACTGCAAGTAAACACTTAAAGCTTTTGGAAGATGCCGGTTTGACAAGAAGTTTTAAAGATGGACTCTGGGTCAACTACTCCCTGGCCGACGGAAGCGATTCCCCCTATTCAGCAAATATGATTGGAAATTTAAAGCACTGGTTGAATGATGAAAACGAGGTTAAAAATTTAAATCAGATATTGCCTGGCATCAATCGAGAAGATATCGTTGGGAAATAATATCATTTAAATAACATTCAGTCCACATCGACAAGTGACCATATATAGACCAATCAGGAGATACAATGAAATTTAAATCAACAATAAAAATATTAACCGGCGATGATAAAGCCAACATCCCTGTCTTTTTTAGCTTTATAGCAGGGGCTATAGCCATATATATCTGGTGGACGGTATATCATTTTTTACCCTCACTATCCTCATGGACAGCCTATACTCTTTTGCCCATTGAAAAGGGTTCTCACCTGGGAGCATCTGTTGAATTTTTCCTTTATGACACCCCAAAAGTTATGATGCTCCTCTTTCTGGTAGTTTTCGGCGTTGGAATCATTAGAAGCTTTTTTACACCGGAAAAAACAAGGGCCTATCTTTCCGGCAGGAGTGAATTTGCCGGTAATGTTATGGCGGCTTTATTAGGAATTGTAACGCCTTTTTGTTCCTGCTCGGCAGTGCCTTTATTTATAGGGTTTGTAACAGCAGGTGTCCCCCTTGGAGTGACATTTTCATTTCTTATAGCAGCACCAATGGTAAATGAAATCGCTTTGGGGTTGCTCTATGGTCTTCTTGGATGGAAAGTGGCCTTCATCTATATGGGAACCGGGCTTTTTATCGCCGTTTTTGCAGGGTGGATTATTGGCCGTCTCAAACTTGAAAACCATATTGAGGATTGGGTAACCCAGACAAGGGTTGCACCAATGTCCATGGTAGATGAAAAAATGACCTGGAATGATCGTATCATTTATGGATGGGATGCGGTAAAGGAGATATTCGGAAGGGTCTGGATTTACGTCATCATCGGAATTGCTGTGGGTGCCGGCATTCATGGTTTTGTACCGGAGGGTGTTATGGCTTCCATTATGGGTAAAGATTCATGGTGGTCTGTTCCCCTATCTATAATCATTGGCATACCCATGTATTCCAATGCAGCAGGAATTATTCCTGTTGTCGAGGCTTTGCTGGGGAAAGGGGCTGCCCTTGGAACCGTTCTGGCTTTTATGATGAGCGTCATTGCCCTGTCATTGCCTGAAATGGTAATTTTGCGAAAAGTGCTAAAACCTAAGTTAATAGCTGTCTTTATAGGCGTTGTCGCCTGCGGCATCCTTTTTGTCGGCTATTTCTTTAATATGATTATTTAAAAAATAAAAGGATTAAGCCAATGGAAATAAAAGTTTTAGGTCCTGGTTGTGCAAAATGTGACAAAACTGAAAAATTAATAAAGGCGGTCATTGAAGAGACGAAGAGTGATGCCTTCGTGATAAAAATCACCGACATGATGGAGATTGCATCCTATGGTGTTTTTGGTACGCCGTCTGTTATTATTGACAATGAGGTAAAATGTACCGGCAAAGTACCTAAAAAAGACAAAATCAAAGCATGGCTGGGCAAATGAAAACGATCATCCGCATTTGCAGCCAAAAAGGAAAAAATCTCAAATGCAGCATGGTTTATTTCAATCGTATATGAAAGATATTCTCTGGCAGGCTTTTTTCATATTGCTGATATCTATTGCCATAGGGCTTGCTGTAAACCAGATACGTTCCGACTCAATCCCTTTAATTACCGACTGGTCTGCTGAAAAAAGGCTGATATCAGATTCTGGTGAATCCCTTGCTATAACAATCTCTTTGGCAAAGGATTTATTTGAAAAAAATGAGGCCATTTTTCTTGATGCAAGAGATAAAAGCCAGTTTGAATCAGGTCACATAAAAGGGGCAAAAAATTTACCCTGGCATGCAGTTGAACAATATTTTATTGAAATGGTACCCCATTTACCCAATGATGCCCATATAATTACCTATTGCGACGGTGAATCCTGCGCATTGAGTCACGAATTGGCACTTTTCCTAAATGAAATGGGTTTTGATAATGTTAAAATCCTCGTGAATGGCTGGACCGTGTGGCAGCAAATGAATTTACCTGTTGAGAGTGGTTCCAATGAAGAATAACTTTTGTAATTTCAATATTTTTTATCATTCCATCAGATTAATTATTGCCTGTGTTTTTATTTTTGCAAGTATAGATAAAATTTTTCATCCCCAGGCATTTGCCCGGATTGTATTTGATTATCAGATACTACCTGGCTTTTTAATCAACATCACTGCCTTGATATTGCCGTGGCTCGAGTTGATCGTTGGTGCAAGTCTTATGATGAATCGTTGGATGCACGGCGCTTCAACAATTGCTGCTGCTTTGATGAGTATTTTTATAGGCGTTATTTTTTTTAACCTTGCAAGGGGACTGGATATCAGTTGCGGCTGTTTTTCAACAGATTCAAATGATAACCCCATGTCCAAGTTAACTTTATTCAGAGATATCTTCTTTTTATGCCTGGCATTGTGTCTTTTTATGTTAACCATTTATAAGAATAAGATTCGATACACGTCCAGATAAATCATTTTTTCAAAGTAAATTAATGGCTTAAGATTAATTTAAAGAATCGTTAAAAAAAATCCAATATATATTTTAAGGCAATAAACAGGATGCAAAAGGCTAATATCCCCTTAATATAAACAGGTCGAACAAATTTTTGTACTCTGGCTCCAATATACATACCCAAAAAACCGCCTGAACCAAAAAGGGCACCCAGCATCCAGTCTGGCGACACAGCAATTTCCTGATAAATATGGGCCAGAAATTGATAGAAAATCACTCCGGAAATCGAAGTCACAAATGTCCCCAGAAGGGCTGCTCCAGCTATCACGTGCACCGGTATACCTATGATTGTAACCAATATAGGTGCGATGATAGATCCGCCTCCGATCCCGTATATTCCTCCAATAATTCCCACTAAAAAACAAATCATGTAAATGTGAACAGGAGTAAAAAAATATGGTTTTCCCCCAAAGTTAAAACAAACCTTTCTAAAAGAATCTTTTGTAACTGCAAGACTTAAAAAATCAGTGTCTGTGGCATGTTGGCCGTTTTGTTTTGCCTTGTGCTTAACGATTATATCTTTTAATAATTTCCAGCCGATATATAATAGTACAAGTCCTGCAAACATCTTGAAATGATTTGGATCTGGTAAATACTCGATTCTCACCCAGGCACCGATAAAAACCCCGGGCAAAGTACCAATAACGATAGCCCTTGCCAATGGCCACAACATCCGCTTTTCTATGAAATAACGATACACCCCGCTTGGAATGGCAATTATATTAAAAACATGATTGGTGGCTGAAACAGATGGGGAAGTATATCCCAAAAAGCTCATTTGAAAAGGTAATAATAAAAAAGCGCCGGAAATACCGCCCATTGAGGTAAAGAAAGAAACAATTAGAGCTGTAAAGAAAATGACATAGGGGCTGGCATGAATTTCAGCAATGGGGAAATACATTCTGGCTCCTGTTTTTAAGAATAACCCGGAAAGGGTAATGCGCATTTCCGGGTTATTTTAATCTTATCTTAAAATACAAAAGAATTTCATATGAAATATGAGTTGTTAAAACAAATCAAGATAATCCCTGGTCAAGCATTGCATCTGCCACCCGCCTGAACCCGGCAACATTTGCTCCAAATACATAATTTCCTTTTTTATCAAATTCACAGGATGTTTCATAACACTGGTCATGGATATGCTTCATCACCTGGTGGAGGCGCTTATCAACCTCTTCTTCAGGCCAGTTCATAAAATTGGCATTTTGTGCCATTTCAAAACACGAGCAGGCAACCCCTCCGGCATTACATGCCTTTGCAGGGCCGTATAAAATATCTGCATTCTCCAGAAATTCCATACCATCGAGGGTTACGGGCAGGTTTGCCCCTTCCACAAGTAATTTGACCTTGTTATTTACCAAAGATCTTGCATCATCAATGTCAAGTTCGTTTTGAGTTGCACAGGGGAATGCGATGTCACAGGGGATTATCCAAGGCCGTTTGCCGGGATAAAACTTTACTTTAAATTTATCAGCATAATCTTTGACGACATCATTTCCGCTTAACCTTAGTTTCAGCATATAATCGACTTTTTCACCTGTAACACCATCCGGGTCATGTATAAATCCATCGGGGCCAGAAAGTGTTATGACTTTTCCGCCGAGTTCATTGACCTTTTTTACCACACCCCAGGAAACATTTCCAAACCCGGAAACAGTCACTATTTTACCATCAATATTGTCATTAATATTTTTCAGCATTTCTTCGGCAAAATAAACAACACCATATCCTGTGGCTTCAGGTCTTAAGTAACTCCCTCCCCATGAAATCCCTTTACCGGTCAATACGCCTTTAAAAGACTTGGTCATTCTCCGGTACATGCCGAAAAGATAGCCGATCTCTCGTGTTCCCACACCGATATCGCCAGCTGGGACATCTGTGGATGCGCCTATGTGTCTTGAAAGTTCCAGCATGAAACTTTGACAAAAATTCATAATTTCATTATCTGACTTGCCGCGGGGATTAAAGTCAGACCCCCCTTTTCCACCACCCAAAAGCAGCCCGGTTAATGCATTTTTGAATATCTGTTCAAAACCGAGACACTTGATAATGCTTAACGTAACTGATGCGTGAAACCGAAGTCCTCCCTTATAAGGACCCAGTACATTATTAAACTCAACACGGTGGCCTGTGTTAACCTGAACCTGACCGTTATCATCTTTCCATGGGACCCTGAAACTAATAGATCGGTCAGGTTCTATCAGTTGCTCAAGTATCCTATTGTTCTGATATTCCCTATTCGAATCAAGAATCGGAGCAATGGATTTAAAAACTTCTGCTACTGATTGAATATATTCCTTTTCCCATGGATATTTCCCTTTAAGCATATCCAAAACATCATTGGTATAAGCACTCATAATTATTTTCCCATTTAGTTATTTTTATTCTCTGCAATTTGTACGGGTTCCTTTTATCATTGGGTCTATTATATTATCAACCTTTTTAAGACGTTTAATAACTTTGTTTTTGATTTTTATTAAAAATAAAGCTAATTTCTATCATCAGGCTTAGATCATACCGTAATATTGACAGTTTTTTCCTGGTTTCGTAAATTTTATTCCAATTTTTTCCCACACGGGTCAGGAGATATCAATTGAAAATCCTTATTGTCGGTGCAGGAGAAGTCGGGTTTAATATTGCAAGCAGGCTTGCTTCTGAAAATAAACATGTTGTCGTTATTGACAGGGACGCTTTGGCCATTCAACGTTTATCTGAAAGTCTTGACGTACAGGCTATCACCGCTTCCGGCAGCAGCCCCAAAGCAATGATTGATGCAGGCATCCAAGAGGCGGATATCCTTTTGCCAGTATCGGACAGCGATGAAACAAACCTGGTGATGGAATCATCATTTTTGCTGTGAAACATGCTGTTAAAAAACTTGAAACGCTCTTGACTGTTAAACTGGATTTCTTTTAATGCGCTGGCAGTTTATAGCAAGAGTTATTGGCATCCTTTTATTTTTTTTTTTGGGGACTGTCCATGACGGCTCCTTTGCTTGTGAGTATCTGCTATAAGGATCTTGCCCATAAATTTTTTATCAGTTCGATCACATTGTCCATGATCGCAGGATTCATCTTAATCATTGGATCGAAAAAACATGGACACCATGATTATATTAACCAGAAAGAAGGTGTGACAACGGTTGCATTGGCATGGATGATCATTAGCCTTTTCGGTGCCCTGCCCTTCTATTTCAGCCCTGAGTTTACAAATTTTACCCATGCATTTTTTGAGTCTGTATCCGGTTTTACGACAACTGGATCTTCTGTAATGACAGATATTGAAGGGTCTTCAAAAAGCCTTCTTTTCTGGAGAAGTCTTATCCAATGGCACGGTGGCATGGGGATTATAGTATTATCTCTGGTCATATTGCCGTTTTTAGGGGTTGGTGGTATTCAGTTGTATAAAGCAGAAGTCCCAAGCCCGGTGCCGGATAAACTGACTCCCCGCCTGACAGACTCTGCAAAAATCTTATGGGCCGTATATGCCGTTTTTACCATGGCCGAAATTATTTTTTTATTGGGTGGAGGCATGCCTCTGTTTGAAGCATCCTGCCATGCATTTGCAACCATGCCCACAGGCGGTTTTTCCACCCAAAATGTCTCCATCGCCCAATACAACAGTGTGTATTTCGATTATGTCATCATTGTATTTATGGTGCTGGCCGGAATAAATTTTTCACTGCATTATCAAATGTTGAGGGGTAAGACACCGGCTTTCTGGAAAGATACAGAGTGCAGATTTTTTCTCGGCTTGGTGCTCGGGTTAACCCTTTTGGTGACCTGGGACATTTATGGTTCCATTTATTCTTCAATACAAGACGCCTTTCGGTTTGCAAGTTTTCAGGTTGTTTCAATCCTTACCACAACCGGGTTTGCAACTGCCGATTATGAAAAATTCCCAGGGTTTAGCCAGGCGCTGCTTTTTGTTTGCATGTTTATCGGCGCGTCAGCAGGATCAACTGGCGGCGGTATAAAATGTGCCAGAATCATTGTCTGCTGCAAATATTGTTATCGAGAATTATTTAAGCTCATACACCCCAAGAGTATCAGCCGTGTAAAGATTAATAATATTGTTATCCCTGATGAAGTGTTAAAAAGCATTATGGGATATTTGGCCCTGTATATCAGTATTTTTATCTGTTCAGGGATTCTTCTTGCCGGCATGGGTATTGATATGATGACTGCATTTGGTGCTGTGGCAGCCTGCATCGGAAATATCGGTCCAGGGTTTGGAAGCGTTGGACCCAGTGAAAACTTTGCCCACATTCCTGTTTTGGGCAAATGGCTGCTTGCCCTGTGTATGCTGTTAGGCAGACTGGAAATTTATATGGTTATTATTCTTTTTGTACCGGAATTTTGGAAAAAATAATTATGTTTGAACAAAAGCTCACACATCTGCTTTATTGCTGCAAAATCTTGAATCCTCAAATACTAGAGTACACTCAGGTTTCAAAATGTCTTGCGCCTTGCATATGAGCAATTACATCCAATCACGGGATTTCGGTCTGGCTCTAATTAGATAATTTCAGGGTGGCTGGCCAAAGAGTGTAAAAACTGATGGGTGTGCATTTTCATTCTTGATCTAAAAATACTGACCACTTTCAGCATTAAGTAATATCCAATTTTGAAATCTTTTTCAAACAATTGGTGCATCTGTTCACCTGATAATGTGATAATTTCACAGTTCTGGGCACAGACAGCGGTAAATGTGCTTGATGTTTCTCCCATTAAGGCGGAAACACCAAATGTTCTACCCGGTGATACTTCATCTAAAGTCAATGCGTTTCCAGCACTTGATTTGCAGCTTAGTAAAACTTTTCCAGATACCAGCATGTATAAAAGGGTTTGTCCCTGATTCTGACGGAATAAAATACTTTCCCCATCAAATGTTTCACATTGAGCAATGGCACCTATTTTCTCAAGAATTGGGTCTGACAAATCTTTAAGGAAAACGATTTGTTTTAATATGTCTGAATCAACCATTTTTATGAGTCCTCTCACCTGTCATCACTCAGGGATAGAAAATAAATTATAATCCATCACAATTTTTGACAAAATTATAAAATTTCCCATCCAAAAGTATAGCCACCCTGTTTTATTATATCACAAGGGTAAGGTTTTTAATGTCATTAACATCTTCTTTCAGTTCTGGATTTTCATCCAGTGTTTTCATAATCATCTGTGCCCTTGTATCCATTTTCTTTTTATACTGTTTTGCCACCCCTTGCATCATGTGGTAAGCAAGCTCATGATTTTCTTTAAATAGTTGTTTCATTCGCTCGCCTGAGAGGGTAATCACTTCGCAGGGCTCCTGACAAACAGCCGTATAAGCCGCAGCCGATCCCTCAATGAGTGCAGAAGTACCAAAAGAAGATCCAGACTGAATATTATCCAGGATAATGTCAATCTTAGGTGTAAGTTCTCTTTTTACGGCTACCTGGCCCATAATTAACATGTAAAATGTTGCTACAGGCTCTTTAAGCATAATTAATTGTGTATCTGTACCAAAAATACTCAACTGGGCTTCATTGGCAATTATTTCGAGCAGATGATCTGGAAAATCCTTTAACAGATTAATACGTTTTAAATCTTCTATTTTTACCATGTAACGCCTCGTTGCTAAGTTAATATAAACACTATCAGAATAAAGGATATTGCAACTGCCGCACCAATACCTATGGGAAGGGTTCCTTGAGTGATGTCGCTATACAATCTGTTTTTCTTAATCTCCAGGCGCTTATCCCTATAACCCAGAACCAGCCATACATTGACACCTACAAACAAGGCTAAATTTATGGCAGCACGATTAAAAAAAGAGGCAAAGCCCTTTACAAAGGTCATTAAACTGGTTTCCAACATCCGGTTTATTGAGTTTAATCCATGATCCAGAACCATATAGGCACCGCGCCCTATTTTCCGATAGGTCCAGTCAACATCAAGGTTAATGGATTTTATTTCCGGAGGATAGTATCCAGACAGAATCAAAAGGGCAAAAGCCAGTGCTCCAAACATTAAAAGTTGAAGTTGGCCGACAACATGTGCGCCTGTGTATGGGATATAATCGACAGTAAAGGGTAAAAGATTATATAATGGCTGAGGGAAAACCCCTATGAAGATACATGCAAATGCGGCCAACCCCATTGCTAATGTCATATTCCATGAAGGATCTTTCGCTCTGATTCCGGAATCATGTCCAAAAAAAGTAAAGAACGGAACTTTAATACCGGCATGATGGAAAACACCTGCCGAGGCAAATTGCAAAATCAGGTAGACCAGGACCATTTTTTCATTGACGGTAGCTGTGACTATCATTGATTTTGAAACAAAGCCTGAAAATAATGGAAACGCTGATATTGATGCTGCGCCGACGATACAGAAAAGACAGGTTAAGGGCATGGTTTTATAAAGTCTGCCTATCTCAGTGCATTTGATTTTACCTGTCATCTGCAAAACTGATCCTGCTGCCATGAAAAGCAGGCCTTTATAAAGAATATGGCAAAAAGCATGGGCAACAGCACCATTTAAGGCAAGTTGGGTCCCAATGCCGATACCCACGAGCATAAATCCAATCTGATTCAAAAGACTATAGGCCAGAACCCTTCTTATATCATTTTCAAGCACGGCATAAAATATTGGTACAAATACCATAAATGCCCCGATCCAGATAAGCAAATCTGCTCCGGGGAAAGTCCTGATTAAAAGATATACGGCAGACTTTGTTGTAAAGGCACTTAAAAAAACAGTGCTTGTGGGAGTTCCCATGGGGTATGCATCGGGCAACCAGGCATGAAGCGGAATAGCAGCCGCGTTCAGGGCGATACCAATAAAAATGAGATACGATTCTATTCCGGAAAGACCGATATAATCAAAGGCAATTGTTCCTGTTTTCTGGATGTAAAGAACAATCCCAGCCAAAAGGAAGAGTCCGCCGATCAAATGGACCAGGATATAGCGCATCCCTGCCTGTCTCGATTCTCGGGTTCGCGAGGCAATAATCAGAAACGTGGAACTGACCGCCATGACTTCCCAGAAAAGATACAGGGACAAAAAATCTCCTGCCAGAACAACACCCAAAGTAGCACCGGCATAAACAATACCGGAAACATTCTGAAGGTCGTCTTTTACTTTCAGTGCAAACAGGACACCGAGAAATGCCATTATTGTAAAAATATAGCCAAAGACCATGGAAAGCTTGTCAATCCGTCCCATTATCAGTTGGTAACCCCAGAAATCAAATGTCCAGATATTGCCCTGTGGAATTTTCAACAGGACATAAAAGGCGGCTACGGGGATTAAAAGCATATAAATGGATTTGGTTTTTCCTTTTAAAAACGGAATCAGAAAAGAGGCCAAAATAAATATTATTGCAGGAGGAAACATATTACTTGTCATAGTAATTCTCTTTTTTCATCACAATTAATCTTAAAATTTTAGCAAGAAAGATCAGCAGAACACATGAAAAAAAACCATAAACAGCAGAAAATCCTTTAACATGCTCAAATGAGAATGCCGGATGCGGAACGATAAAAAATTCTGCTATAAATAAAATGACCAGGGAACAATAAAAAATAATCAATAGTTTTTTGACATTTTTGGGGTTATCAAAGATTGAAAGTTCTTTTTTCATTATTAGATCCTTGTATAAAATTAAATCTTTCTTATCAGACAGGGTGGCCGGAAAAAACCGTTAGTGGCCGCCTGAACCGCCACCAAATGAAAAGGCAAATATCAAATAAATCACAGAAACCACAATGGCAAAATAAAAAGCGGTTCTGTATCCGGGTACGGGTTCATGCCCAATCATTTCCCAATCTTCGTTTTCATTTTCATCTTTATTATTCATATTTCTAACCTTTAAAAAATCTTGAATCAAATACCCAAGCCTAACTTTATCAGATTGACAAAAATGGTTGGATAAAAGAATAAAACAATTGAAATGACTGCTGTAATGATCAAAGGGATAACAAGGCACAGGTTTGCTTCCTGAGTTTTTACGGGAATGCTGTCATCCTCGTCCTCACCTTTCCCAAAAAAACCCTTATATACAATGGGTAGAAAATAAAATGCATTTAAAAATGATGAAACCAAAAGGACCAGCATGAAGATTGTCTGCTGTGCTTCTAGTGTGCCTAAAATCAGATTCCATTTGCTAAAAAAACCACCGGTTGGCGGCAAACCTATCACGCCTAAAGCACCTACAAAAAATGCAGCAAATGTAAAGGGCATTTTTTTTCCCAACCCGCTCATCTGGCTGATATATTTTTTACCTGTTGCCACAAAAATTGCCCCGGCACAAAAAAACAAGGTAATCTTTCCAAAGGCATGCATAACAATGTGTATAACTCCGCCCAAAAGCCCCTGGGGCGATAAAAGCGCCACACCAAAAATGATATAGGACAATTGGCTGATTGTGGAGTAGGCAAGCCTGCGTTTGAGTTCATCCTGGGAAAGAGCGATACATGAAGAGACAAGTATTGTGAAGGACGCTATACTCATCACCACAATACCCAAATTAAAATCTGCTAAAAGATCCACACCAAAAATCCCGGTCACCACCCTTACAATGGAAAACACCCCAACTTTTACAACGGCTACGGCATGTAAAAGAGCGCTGACCGGTGTAGGTGCAACCATTGCAGCCGGAAGCCAGGTGTGAAATGGCATAATGCCTGCTTTTGCAAAACCGAAAACAAACATTAAAAGCAATACCATTGCAGCGGGCTTTGACAATTGATCAGCAAAAATTCCGGCAGTGGAAAATTCCAGGGTCCCTGTCACATGATAGCAATATATCATTGCCGGCAATACAAGGCCAATGGATGTACCTAAAATAAAAGTCAGGTATCTTCGGCCGGAAATTCTTGAATTTTTGTCCTGATGATGGGCAACCAGCGGATAGGTTGCTAAAGATAAAATTTCATAAAACAGGTAAAGGGTTAACAAATTAGCTGAAAAAGCAGCACCGATGGTTGCAGAAACAGCCAGTGCAAAAAAACAAACAAACCGCGTTTGTCCATGTTCTTTAAGCCCTCTCATGTATCCAATGGAATAAATGGATGTCACTATATATAGACTTGCAGCCACTATGGCAAACAGCATCCCCAGCCCGTCAACCCTGAAGGCTATGGCTGCATTGGGAGCAATTTCAAACAAGGTCAGCTCAATTAGTTTCCCTTTAAGAATAACCGGCAGCATGGTAAGAACAATCACAAGTTTGATGATTCCTGCCACAAAGATCCAGGATTCCCTTACATTGGGTTTACCGGAGGAAGAGATTAGAACAGGAATGACAAAAAGAGAAATTAATACTGCCAAAAGCGGTTTGATTGAAATAATGGTTTCCATTTATTGGGTTTACCTTTTTATTATAATCTTTTTCATCTTCATTTTAAGAAAGGAAGGATGATCGAATTTACAATCGTTCCTGAGTAGAGCCCTGCAACTATAAGGGAAAGACTGACAAGCCCGGATACAATCAGCATGGATAAAGGCGCTTCCTCAATTGCCACAGGAGAAGACGAATCGCCGTGTTCGTGTCCGTCTAACATTGGCTCAAAAAAGCAGATTTCAAATACTTTAAAAAACAAGACCGCACAGATCAGGCTTGAAATAACCAGAGCTGCCGCAAAATGATAGGCACCCGCCTCAAATGCCCCCAGTATCAGATACCATTTACTGAAAAATCCACATGTCGGTGGCACACCTATAATACTGAATGCAGCCAATACAAATCCTGCCATGGTCCATGGCATTTTGCCAAACAGACCCTTCAAATCAATCAAATCAACTGTTTTAAGTTTATAGACCATGCTCCCCACAGCAAGAAAAAGAGCAAAGGTCATTAGCGCATCATTTAAAATGTGCAAAATGGCACCGGTCATTGCAAGTTGATTTCCTATCCATGCGCCCCCAACCATATATCCGATCTCGCACACAATAATATAAGTGAGCATTTTTTTCAGATTCTTTTGTGCGATTGCCATTACAGCCCCTGCAAGAATGGCAATAGTTGCCAGCCAGACAACAGCATGGCTTAGATTCAGGGTCTCAAAAATATAATCAACCCCAAATACGGTGACCATCAACCGTATCATCACATAGACCATAACCTTTGTCATTAAAGGAGCGACGATTCTTGCAAAGGCCACTGGAGAATACGAATAGGCATTGGGTAACCATACATGCATGGGAAAAAGGGCCATTTTGATCCAGACACCTATCATACATAGGATAAATGCCACCAATATGGTTGACGACCCATGGAGTCCCGCCAGTATATTGGCTACATCTGCCATATTCAAGGAGCCGGTTTGCATGTAAAGATAACCCACTCCCAAAAGATAAAAGCTGGCGCCGATAACGCCTATAAAAACATAGTTCAAACTTGCCAAAGGCCCTCTGTCTCTATCTCCCAGTGCGACCATGGCATAGCTGGTTAATGAGGTGATCTCAATTAGCACGTATAGATTAAACAAATCACCTGTGGCCGTAACACCCAATAACCCTGTGACAAACAAGAGATAGATCGTATAAAATGAACCTGCCCTGTCATTTGTTTCCTGAGCAACGTTTTTATAACTCGCAATCAAATTAAAAAAGGCAATACTGGCAACAATCATCAAAACCATGGCATTTAAAAGATCAATTGAGAATTCAATGCCCATTGGCGGTGCCCAGCCGGCCATCCGATAAGTAACGGTTCCTTTAGCCATAACCTGCATTAAGACTCTAAATGCAGCAAACATTGATATGGCAAGGCCAATCAAAGCAATTGGATATGATAATTTCTCTTTAATCCAGGCGGCAAGCCCGGCAAAAAGAGCGGCTAAAAGTGGTGTTACAACAATTAGTGCGGGGTAATTATCCATAGTTTATTCTTCCGATAAGCGCATCCTGAGTTCATCTTCTTCCAGTGTCTGGTACCGCTGGTAAATTCTTACGGCTAGGGCCATTGCAACGCCAAAAGTAGCAACAGAAACTACGATGGCTGTCAGCATTAAAACATGTGGTAAAGGATTTATATAATCTGCCGCATGGATAACCGCATTGTGGGTATCGTGTCCGCCATGGGCATTTTGAATAATAGGTATGGTGGCATCCTGCTTGTATCCAATGGAGACATAAAAAAGAATGATAGCGGTTTGAAAGATATTCATCCCCACCAGTTTCTTTATCAGATTATTTTTTGCAATCATGGCATAAAGGCCGATCATCATTAAAACCACATACAGCCAATAGTTATATTTTGCCACGATCATTGCCAGCAAATCAGTCATAGCTTAACCTTATAACCCCTCTTCATGTCTGCCTTCTGAGACAATATTAACATAAATAATGACCATGACAGCTGTCACAGCGATTCCCACACCGATCTCTACCCCTAACATACCGAGCCCCCTAACATGATGGGGATCCCAAACAAGGGGAGCGAGTGCTGAGTAATCCAAAAAATTGCCTCCCATGGGCATACAAATGGCTGCAATTCCGACATAAACTAAAACGCCGACAGCCGCATAAATACCCAGAACTTTTTCCTTAATCCGTTTTACAAGGGTTTTTAAATCATAGGAAATGGCCAAAAGAATCAGGCTTGAGCCAAAAATAACGCCGCCCTGAAAACCACCTCCAGGAGAAAAATCTCCATGGGCCACTACGTAAAGGGCATAAATCTGGATAAACGGAATGAGTATCCTGCAGACAGTTTTGATAATAAGATCAGAAGGAACCCAATCCTTATCCATATGTTCAAATTCTTTTCCTGTCTTTAAAATCTTTTTATTGTCTTTTACATGCAAAATAACCCCTGTGGGTGTATGACGGTAAAAGCGCTCTTTTTTTTCTTTAAAATCCCTTAATAAAAGGAAACAGGCCAAACCTGCACAGAAGACAACAGCAGTTTCAAACATGGTGTCGTATCCGCGATAATCTGCAAGGACGGCAGTTACAAGGTTGGGAACCTGGGTTTGGTCAACAATTTTTTCAATATAATCATTTGAAAGATGGGTTGAGGCGGGAGAGGCGGGATCACCCCAGTCGGGAAATTCACCTGTACCATATAACAATAAAGCACCTGTTAAACAAACGATGATAAAACCTAAAACTTTCAATCTTTTGTCCTCCTGCTTGTCCTGAATACTGCGGCAACAAAGAAAACAGTGCTGACTCCTGCACCTACAGAGGCCTCAGTAAACGCCACATCGACCGCTCCCATAACAGCCCAGAGCAGACACATCATAAATGAGTACGCGCCAAATAAAATAGCTGTTCCAAGCAGATCTTTGACAGATATGGCACCTATGGCACAAAAAATCACAAAGGTTAACACAATCAAATCAATTGGCCAGTGCATGATTAACCCTTTCGTTTCTTTTTAGTCCAGTGCCGCAATCCTGCCCGCATCCCTGCATCAACTATAGAATGAGTGGCAGTCGGGCTTGAAAGAAACACAAAAAATACAATTAAAAACATCTTTGCTGAAAGCAGCAATGCGTCAAATGAAAAATGGTGTAGATTATAGATTGCCAAGCCTGTCACCATGGCAAAAATACCCAGGGTATCCAGTTTGCCGGCCGGATGAAGTCTGCTGTAAAAATCCGGCATTCTGATAATGCCAACAGCTCCTCCCAGAAAAAAGAATAAGCCAATAATTAAAAATAAAACAACAATTATATCCATGGTCGCTCCATTTGAAAATCAATCCATGAAAGACTCTTCGTAAAGTCCTTTTCTTTTGTGAAAATAGCGGGATGCTGCAAGTACAGCCACAAAATTCAAAAACGCATAGGCCAGTGCGATATCGACAAACATGTCAATGCGTTCATAAAGGAATCCGATAAGCAGTAGAAGAACGACTGTTTTACTCCCAATAGCATTAACACCGATAAGCCGGTCTAAAACTGTCGGTCCGAACAAGGCCCTGTAAAGTGCAAAAAGCATCAAGAAGCATAATCCCAATGCGACTATAAGAAAAAAAGTGGTCATATATCTTCTCCAAAAATTTTAGCAACTTTATTCAACATAGTGCCAGGCAGGCCTTCGGCAGATTCTCTGTCAATGGCATGCACCCTGAACACTCCATCACTGTCCGCTGTTACTGTAATCGTTCCAGGCGTCAGGGTTATGGAGTTTGCCAAGGTCGCTATGGCAATATCGGATTTTAAATTTGTTTTAAAAATAATAATGTGGGGATCAATTAAGTCCTTCATTCGCGGATGAAAGGCAAGATATAAAAGATGAAAATTGGCTTTAATGATTTCTAATATCAGCCAGGGAGTATATCTGATGAATCGAAAAAAGACCGCAGTATATCCGGAATCAATAACCGGAAATAACAAATCATAAAAATAATATGCTACTAAAAAACTTGAAATGGCCCCTAACCACAGCAATAACGGATCAAATTTTCCTGACAGCACAATCCAGGTCAAAAACATGAAAATAAATGTAATCAGAAAAGAAAGAAATGATTTAAAAACTGCGGCTTTTTTGTTGCCAGCATCTCTGGCAACACCTGTGTTGAAATCTGTCAATGAACTCCCCTCCCCAGATATTTACAAGCTAAAAAAAATTACTTTTCAACACCATACAACTTACGGAATTTCCCATAAAGTTTGGCTATGGCGCCTTCTTTTTTTGTTCCTGTTTGGGAGGTGTCAGATCCATAAGATAATTGTTCCTTTTCAACTCTGTGATCATAAGCTGCGTTTATCGTTTCAATAAGCGTTTCCATATCCACAGGCTTTGATAAAAACTTGAATGCGTTATATTTGCCGCTTTCCAGCGCGTTTTCAACGCTTGCATGCCCGGTGAGGACTATACAGGGTAACATGGGTTGCAAATCCTTTAACCGTTTTTGTACTTCAATCCCATCTATTCCCGGCATTTGCAAATCAACGACTGCCACATCAAAATCTTCTTTTGAAGCAGCTTCAACACCTTCTTCACCTGAAAATGTTGTTTTTACTGAAAACCCGTCAAGAACAAGTCTTTTGGCAAGGTATTTTAAAAATGTCTGTTCGTCATCTATAAATAATAGCTTCATAATTTATTCCTACAATAGCGATAGCGCTATAACATATTTGGGGACAGATTTGAAATCTGTCAAATCTGTCCCCGTTTGATCTCGCTTTTTCTATAACAAAACTAGGTTTTTGAGTCAATAACTAAAGTTTATGCTATCATGCTAATGAGCAGCTGAACTTTACAACGTTCATATTTGTGACCCAAAGGTCAGAACCAAAAACTCAATTGCCTTTTTTGCCAGGAATTAGAAGACATGGAAAAATAGATTTATCTGCTATATTTTTTGAAATCGAACCGGTCCATCTCTCAATAATAGCTGCCTTTTCACTTGAACCCAAAATAACCATGCTGGCCTGGTATTCTTTTGCCGCTTTTTCAATCTCCTTTTGCGGGTCACCAACATAGACATGAGGTCTTGCATTTAATCCGGCTTCATCCAATTCGTCACATAGCGCATCCAGTTTTTGCCGTTCCTTTTTTCTGACCTTCTGAACTTCATGGGTATCAGGACTTTTAAGCGCCTTTTCCTTTACCACATGCATAATATGAATTTCGCCGATAACGTCTTTCAATCCCTTGACGTACTCAATGGTTTTTTGATCTGTTTTTGACCAATTTGTTGCAAACAACGGGCGTTCAAACAGTTTTTCTGGAACTATTTTATCATCAATCATGTGTTTGAATACCAGAATCGGAACCTCTGTCCTGCGAACCAGTTCCATTACGTCAGAGCCTGCATAAAGCTGTTCTAATGGTCCTTTATGGGAACGGCCAATCACGATCAGATCCGGGGATTCTTTTTCTACAACTTTAAGAATTTCAGGAATAAGAGTTGAAACCTCCATATATGCGCCAACTTCCAGGCCCATTTCAAATAAGTTCTCTGCCCAGTCTATGAACCGGATATTCGCAGTTTCTTTTAACTTGACTTCCTCTTCCTTAAGATAGCCGCTTCCCCTTTTCATAGCAACCTTGTCTCTTTCAATGACATTTAAAAAGACAACATGTTCCAATGCCGCACCTCTGAGTGCTAACAACGAGTTCAGCGCATCATAACAAAGTTCATCAAACTTTGTCACAAACAGCAACTTTCTTATTTCCATAATTTCTCCAATGTCAGAATTTATATCTATTGATTAACCCAGTTTTTTCTTAACTGCCGCGGCTAGCTCTTCAGGTTCAACAGGCTTTTCCAGATAAATATCCGGTTTGGGCACCTCTGAATCTTTAAATTCATCCAGCACCTTTTGAGATTTTAGAAAAGATCGAAGAGCGATCCCGGTGAACATAATAATGGGTATATCTTTAAATTTCTCATCTGTTTTTACCTTGCGATACAAACGAATCCCGCTTCCTCTTGGCATCAGCACATCGAGGATTACCAGATCAGGCTGCTCTTTTTGGATCATTTCCAAACCTTCTACACCATCTTGAGCAACCAAAGGTAAATACTGGTTTTCTTCCAGAACTGTGACCACAAATGATCTGACATCTGGATCATCATCCACCACTAGTACCTTTTTACTCATAACTCATCCTCCTTGGTCAATCTTCATCAACCGCATTAAGTTTTTCCAACGGAAGTTTAATCCTAAATGTGCTTCCAATACCGTGACTGGTTTCAGTTTCAACTACACCCTTGTGTTCTTCAATTAGTTTTCCTGTGACAAGGAGTCCTAAACCTGTACCTTTACCACCTTTAGAGCTGAACATGGGGTTAAACAACTGTTTTTGAGTATCTTTATCCATGCCGCAACCATTATCTTTAATCTCAAAACAAAAATAATCGTTTTTATCCAAATAAGTTTTCACCTTTATTTCATGCTTTTTGGAAATATCTTCATCTTCAATACAAGCATCAATGGCATTATTTACAAGGTTAAGCAATGACCTATGAATGGTTTGCGGGTCTGCAATGACCTGACCAATACTGTTGTCAAATTCTTTTGAAATACCAATTCCATTTGATCCGGCAACATCTTTTACCAATTCAATGACTTCATTGACAATCTCATTGGGCTGGCACTCTTCAAATTCAGGTTCTCTTTGTTTGGAATAGGTCAAAAGATCCTGGGTTAAATCTCCTATCCTTTTGATGTTTTTCTTAATGGCTCCCCATCCTGTTTTAAGCTTATCCGTATTATTTTTTTGTATACCGACGTCAACAACATAGCTTCCGCCTTTAAGTCCGATGAGGATATTTTTCACATAGTGTGCAAGCCCGCTTATTGTTTGTCCCACAGCAGCCAAGCGTTCCGACTGGACCAGTTCTTTTTCAAGTCTTTTAATTTCTGTCAAATCCTGAAAAAAGCTCACGGTTCCCACAAATTCGCCTTTTTTATGAAGGACATTACTGGTATACCTTACCGGTATTTTTCTTCCATCTTTGGTGTTTATGATATTTTCTTTCCATGGGAATGTGTTCTGATGCTGATCTTCTTTGGCCTGATTTTTAAATATTTTAGCAATTTTAGGCGTATAAAGATCGTCTATTGTCATTTTGTTTCTGACATCTTTTACATCTTCCCCAAACATGCTTGCGGCTTCAGGGTTGTATACGACTACTTTCCAGTCATGATCAAAAGCAACGATAGCATCATTGGAACTTTTGATTAAAAGTCTTTGAAAATTTGATTTTCGTCGAATCTCTTCGGTCGCCTCAGCAATCTTTATTTCAAGGTTTTCAGTATATTCTGCAAGCTTTTCCCTGATAGCAATCTTTGCTTTTGCCCTTTCAAGTGCGATGGCAAGTGCCTCATCACGGACAGGTTTATTGATAAAATCGCTTGCTCCGTATTGCAATGCCGTTATGGTTGAATCAATATCCCCATGCCCTGTTACAATGATTACTTCTTTCTCAGAATCTATTTCCTTAATCTTTTTTAAAAGTTCAAGGCCGTCCATTCCCGGCATTTTTATATCAGTCACCACAATATCAGGTGATTCAGTTTTGAAAACGTCCAGTCCCTCCTCGCCGCTATTGGCGGTAACTACCTCATAACCGTCACTGCGAAGAGACATGGCAAGCAGTTTAACAATAATCTGTTCATCATCAACAATTAATATTTTGTCAGCCGACATAGTTTCTTTTCCTATTCAATTGCCGGAAATTTAATAATAAAGGTAGCACCCTTGCCATACTCAGTTATAATATCAATGGTTCCTTTGTAATCTTTTATGATCCCAAAACTGATACTGGTTCCAAGTCCCGTTCCTTTACCTGTTTCTTTTGTTGTAAAAAAGGGCTCAAATATTTTTCCTTTAACCTCATCGGTCATGCCTATCCCGGTATCAGACACCTCTGTTATTACCCAGTTTTCCTGAGCAAAAGTTTTAATCGACAGATTTTTATCTACCATGCCATCTTCTTTATCTGCTCTTTCATCCATTGAATCTATGGCGTTGGTCACAAGATTTATAAAGACCTGTTCCAGACGATTATGCTCAGCTCTTATTTCAGGGATTTGCGGATCAAGATCCAGATCTACTTTTACGGAATGAACTGTTAATTGATGTCCTAATACCTTGAATACGTCATTGATGGGATCATTTATTATTAATTTTTTAAGGTCTCTTTCAGATTGCCTGGCAAAATCTCTGACATGTTTTATAACACCGGCAGCCCTTGCAACATTCTCAATGATATCATTGGCCATTATAACCAGTTCATCATCTGGAATTTTTAACCCTTTTTTAATCATCTTCAAGATCAGGTCTGAACAGATCTGTATAACATTCAATGGCTGGTTGATTTCATGGGCCATACCCGCTGCCATGGTTCCCAGGGTAGCCAGTTTCCCTGCCTGTATCAACTGGGTTTCTTTTTCAACACTCTCTGTGATATCAGTGGCCGAGGCGATCAAAACATCCCGGTGACTATAGGTGGTATTTACGACCTTAACATTGACAAAAAAAGAAGACTTATCTTTTTTAAAATGTTTTTTCTTGGTAAACAGTACTGACTGGTCTTCACCAAGTCCTTTCAATCCTTTTTCAATGGTCTCATCAGATGTATCGCCAAAATCCAGGAAAGAGGTTCCTAAGAGTTCTGTTTTTTTATATCCATATTCTTCTACCACACGGTCATTCACATCCAGAATCTCTAAAGTCTGGTGATCAATTATAAAAATCGGATTGGGGTTGTTATTAAATAGTGAACGGTATATTTCGCCGGATTTTTTATACTTGTCATAGAGAGTGGAAAGTTCCTTGTCCTGTAATTCCAATTCTTCCTGGGTTTTTTTATCTTCCGTCAGATCTCTTAATGTCTCAATGGCACCGATGACCTTTCCATCTGGAGATTTAATGGGCGCAGCGGTAAAAAATATCCATTTGCCTTCCTCACCCAGATGGGGGAAAAACTCTTCAGCTTCATAAGCTGCATCAATTAAACCCGACTTTCGCCAGGAGGCACCATAATATTTTGTCACCTCTTCTTCAGACATTTCACCCACTATAACATCGGCCATTGTCGGTCTTTTAGCAGACCGGAAAGGTACCCATTGCCGGTCTGTACCCACAAGTTCATAGGCATTGTGCCCGGTGAGGTCTTCGCAGGCACGATTCCAGTGGGTTAGAATATGTTCATTGTTGATAACAAAAGTGGGGATCATGCTTCCCTGAATGATTTGGGACAACTCTTTTTCCATCTCTATCAGATTTTCTTTTTCAACTTTCAGTCGTCTGTTCTCTTCCTCGGCATTCTCTTGAATTGTAGCTGTAAATTGATCAAACAGCTTTACAATTTCCATTCTATCAATCTCATCGGACTGAATTTTCCTTTTTATCTTTAACCGTTCTTCTTCAGCTTGTAAAAAATTTAAAAATGCCTTGGCCTTGTGGGCATCAAGATCAATAATGCTGACATGTTCCGTATTGACCTTTTCCAGGATACAACTCAATATCTCATCATTTTTTAATTTTAAAATAACATCCATACCTGAAAGCTTGCATATCTGACCATAATCCATGGTTACAGGTATGCCTTTTTCCTGGGCATATTTAATCCCCTCAACCTGAGTCAATGTATCTGCAACTAAAAGAACCTGAAGATCTAATTCTTTTAATCCCTGACCCAGCAATATTTCAAGGATTTGCTTACATGGATTGTTTCCGCCAATGATGGCTATCTTTAATCCTTTAAGATCGATATTCATTGAATTTACTACTCCTATTCAAGGTGTTAATTCCCTTATAACCAGTATATTAAAAGAAGATAAAGGTTACAATAACAAAGGTTGGAATTAAATAGATTAAAGAATATTTTAAGATATACCCGAAAAAGCTTGGCATGGGTGTCCCAGACTCTGATGCAATGGATCGAACCATAAAATTAGGTGCATTACCAATATAACTACAGGCACCGAAAAAGACTGCTCCCGAAGAAATGGCTTTAAGGAATATGGCATTTTCAGTCATCAGCAGCGGTACTGCCTGGCTTTCAGACATACCGGCATAAAAACTGCCAAGTGCTGTATTAAAAAAGGTCAGATAGGTGGGTGCATTATCCAGGAAAGCCGATAGCAAACCTGTCACCCAAAAATAGTGAACCGGTTCTTTTACTGCATTGATTAAAAATGCAAAGGCACCGTTGGGTCCGGCTTTAAGCAATAGCAGGCATGGAATCATGGTAATAAAAATCCCTATAAATAAATAGGCGACTTCTATTATCGGGAACCAGGAAAACTCGTTTTCTTCCCTGAGTACCTTGGGAGTTGCCATGAGAGAACCGATACCAAAAACAATGAGAAGACCGTCCCTCAGCCAGTCCTGGGTTGCTCTGTGAACACCGAACGTTGAAATTTCACCCAAGTCCACAATACCGCTCATTAAAACCGCTCCAACAACACCCCCGAGAAAAAGAAAATTATAGGTTCCAACAAGACGTAAAGGCTTTTTTTCGCCATCATCCGGTGCTTTTGCCCCCTCTTTTCTGTAATGATATGTGTCGAGAATAAAATAAATCGCCAGCAAAATAATGGATGCCACCAGCATATGTGGCATAATATTAAAGGTCCAGAAAAAACTGACGCCATGGAGAAATCCTAAAAACAGCGGTGGATCACCAAGCGGGGTTAAAGAACCGCCAATATTCGCCACTAGAAAAATAAAAAATACCACCATAAAAGTTTTATTCTTTCGATGGGCATTTGCCCTTAAAAATGGCCGGATCAGGAGCATGGCAGCCCCAGTGGTTCCCATCCAGGAGGCAAGGATGGTACCTATTAGAATAATGATCATGTTCACAACAGGAGAACCTCTTAATGTGCCTTTCAGAAGGATGCCTCCTGAAACTGTAAACAATGCCCACAAAAGGATGATAAAGGGGATATAATCCGCTAAAATAATGTGAAGAATTTCATAAATGGCAAGGCCTTTATAAAAATAGATAAAAGGAAGGGCAAGACAGGCAGCCCAGAATGCGGAAATCTTACCAAAATGATGGTGCCAGAAATTTTCGGCGATCAGCGGCAAGAGAGCAATGGATAACAGCATAAGTGCAAAGGGAATACAGCTATAAAGCGGCAGCGACTCTCCTAAATTTACATGCCCGTGTGCCCCCTTTTCATGTCCATGGTCTGATGATACTTCGGCATGGTCACCGGTTTCAACCGTGTTATGCGTTTTCTTTTCAGAAGTGTCTTTGGCAGCAGCAGGTGCTAAAGAAATGAATAAAATCAACAATACTATTAACAATACCAGCCTGTCCAATTTCATCGATTCGTTTCCTCCCGGTAATTTGGCTGTAACGCTATCTTTGAATTTCTGTTTGGTCAATCGTGCTAATTTGTAATTTGGTTCTTGTTTTTCCTATAATTTATTCCAATCCCTCAAAGCAAAATATCTAATTTGATTATTTGATTTAATTCATAAAGTCAAGGTGAAATAAGAAGGATTAAATTGCTGAGAACCTATATTTTAGCTTTGTTTATGAATTAAGTCCGGGCCCTTCAAAATTTCAAAAGAATTTCCTTTAACTTGCTAGAAGTTCAGGGTATTATAAAAGATTGTTGTGAAACAAAATAATTAAACCGTTAACATGGAGGTAAAATGGGACTTCAGGATGAATTAAATGCGTTGAAAGAAAAATCAATGACAATGATTCCAAAAGAAACTGCAAGCATCATGGCCGATGCCCTGGAGGAATTAAAACTATCAAATATTTTGGATCATTCAAAAAAAAGGGGGGATTTAGCCCCTCATTTTGACCTGGCAAATACTTTGGGTGAGACTATTTCATCAAAAGTCCTTTTTTCACAAGGACCGGTTGTCATCAATTTTTACAGGGGAGGCTGGTGACCATATTGTAATGTAGAGCTGCGGTCATTGCAGCTTGAACTTGACACCATAAAGTCGCTTGGAGCCCAACTCGTATCCATTTCACCACAATTACCTGACCAGACACTTTCCCTCCAGAAAAAAGAAAGCCTTAAATTCCATATGTTAAGTGATCCTGCAAATAGGGTAGCAAGAGAGTTCGGCCTTGTATTCACTCTGCCTGACATTTTGCGTCCGGTGTATACAGGTTTTGGTATTGACCTGCCTGCTGCAAACGGAGATAACAGCTTTGAACTGCCTGTCCCGGCCACTTATGTGATCGACCAAAACACCAATATTGTCTTGGATTTTGTTGATGTTAACCATACCCTGAGGCTTGAGCCAGAACTTATTATTGAAGCCTTAAGGGAAATATCATCGTCTAATGGATAAAAAGAGAGTGGATCCCTGATCAAGGCGCCATCAAAAATTTTCATCCCATGATCTTAAAAATAACCTTTTATCATTATTCTTAAGTATTAAATAATATTTAGCTGAATAATTAATATTAAAACGCTTGAGGAACTGTCTCATGTCAAAAGACCTGACATATGAAGAACAAAAACAAAAAATTGTTGAGTTAGAGGATGAAATTGCCAAGCTTCGAATAAGAGATGACACCATTATAAACGATTTAGCCACCAGGTATTCCAGTATCTTTGATTCTGTACCAGCATCAATTGTATTGCTTGATCAAAAGGGCACAATAAAAGACATTAATCCATACCATGTGAATAATATCGGCTTTGGAAAAACGGTTAAAAAAGATTATTTAAACAAAAATATTTTGAAATTCCCAAGTGTTGTCGCTGCCGGACTTCAAGAAGAACATAAAAGTGTGCTGGATGGCAAATCGATAAATTTAAAAAATGTTCACTACCCTTTTACCACTGGAGGGAAAAGCCGTTTCTTTAATATCAGGGGTGTTCCTTTATTCAAGAATAATAAAGTAATCGGTGCAATAATAATCCATGAAGACATAACCGAACAGAAGAAAACAGAAGAAGAATTAATAGAGCTGAATAAGACACTGAATAAAAAAGTGGATGAGAGAACCAATGATTTGAAACGTCTCAATGAGCATCTTATCTACTCAGAAGAAATGGAGCGAAGCAACCTGGCATCTGATCTTCATGATGGTATTGCCCAGCTTCTTGCAATGAGTGTTTCAAAAATTAAAGATATTAAAGAAACCGTTTCCATACACAATATAAATACCATATCTGAAATTCAGGACCATATGGAGCATGCGATTAGAGAAATACGCATGCTCATCTTTCAACTTTGTCCACCCATTTTAAAAGATTTTGATATTGATATCGCTCTGGGTTATTTAATTGAAGAAATGAATGAAAAATACCAAGCTGACATTCAATATGTCAATAATCTTGATGGCCCTGTCAATTTAACAGAAGCCAGTAAAATAACCATTTACAGGGGCGTTAATGAACTTATTATGAATGTCATAAAACACTCCGGGTTAAAAGAGGCCAAAATAGAATTGTCAAAAAATGGTAATACGATTATTACAAAAATTGAAGATCAGGGCCATGGATTTGACATAAATGACATTAATAAAAATAATTTTTGCGGTTTCGGGTTGTACAGCCTTTATGAGCGATTTAAAAACATGGGAGGCAAATTAATTGTGAACTCTTCACCGGGAAAGGGAACTAAAATAGCCATGTCTGTCCCGGTAAACATTTAAGGGTAACATGGATATTACAAATAAAATTTGTGGCTCGCTCGTCTGCATTTTGATTGTTGGAATTTGGTATTGTATCACCTGACTTTTGCCTTGACCGACATTCGCATCTGGTTGTTTTGAATATGCGAAAAAGGTTATTACCGCCATCCCTCAAGGGGAGTTTTTAAAAACCCCCATTGAGGGTGGCTAATACCTTTGTGAATTCAGACAGTTTGGAATGGTTTTAGCTTTCTGATCTTATGATATATTATCTTTACATTCAAATTTTATAAATTCATTATACTTCTGTGCGAGTCCAAATTCACCACCTGGGATATAATCAGCTCCATTTCCTTTTAGAATACTGTTGTTCATTCTGTTTACAAGGGCTTCAACAAAGGCTTGTCCCCCTGTCATAGCTTTTATCTCATCAAAGGTAACACTATTTTGAATCGCTTCCTCTTTGGTTGTCGCATATCCAAAATAGAACCTTCCGCCTTCAAGTTCAACTTTTTCATTAAGCCCGGAAAAGTCATGAATTGAATTAGCGCCAAGAACCACATGCGCACCATAAGATGCATTGTCAGAATAAGCGTTAAACATCATAAGACTATTATCGCCAACGTTTCCATTAAGAATGGTTGCACCATGGGCTCCGATTACACGGTCTCCAAAAACAGTATCAACAAGGATTGTATTTTCTTGTGCATTAGAACCAAAACCAAGCTTAGAATTAATAACCACTGCATGGGGAGTAATATTTGCATTTTGTCCTACACCAATTTCGCCTTCAAGACATGCATAATCATCCGCATGACAATCTGCCCCGGTTTCCAAAAATGTACAGGTGTTTTCTTCATGTAAATTAGAATGGTATTTTTCCCGTAAAACCAGTTGCTTTTCGTTATACTTATTGAGGATTTCATTGTCACCGGCGGCAATAGTATGAGCAAACTCAAAATCATTAAATTTAATTAACATATCACCATTATTTAATGTTATACCACTCACATCCTTTTGCCAAAGATAGCCTCGACAACCGACTGTGACATTTGTTGCATTTGCAAGATCAATTACACCAAAAGCTCCCAAATTAACCTTATCCCCAACAATTCCATGATAAAGTGCACCCTTTTCCGCCTTTGAATTTGTTATTCTGACTGCCAGATCTGTTTTACTTGGAGCATGACAATGAACCATTGAATGATCTTTCATTTTAGTGTTGGTAAGATGAATGCCGGCATAATCCGTCTCATCATCTCTAATGGTGACCTTTGATAATCTTGTACCATTGTTCACATTAACGTTCCCAACCAATGTAGAATCAACAACACTTACCTCTTTTTCAAACTTAGGGCCATGGCCCTCTAGAGTTCCTATTATATTAACCATTTTTCCCTCATCAATTTCATGTATTATTGCAAATTCAAGAGAATTAATTCCCTTTTTGTTTTTTGATCTCATTATTAGGATAAGGTCTTATTATTTGTCAATAAAAGTATTAAAATAATTGTGCAGGCTTCATGTTTGCAGAATCACTAATTGCTGGCAGACCATGATAACAGTGTTCTCTTCATACTCAATAATTAAAGTAGATCACTGATGTCCCCGGCATTTTTTTACTGCAGAATGGCCTGATATCCCAAATGGTTATCTCTGACTTTCTTTACAAAATAATTGATTGCATGGGTTGCAGATCTAATTGAACGTTTATATTGAAATATATTTTTATGTGCCTTTTTGTTCATTATAGTCTCCTTTTCTTAGCAATTATTAATTTTAACAAAACAGAAAAAGACCCTTAGATCCAAACAGCATTTTAAGGCTCATCTAAAAATTTATTTGGATATAGTCGGATTTTTATTTATCATTAATGTCCTCACCTACCATGGCCATATCTGGTTTCACTGGATAACCGTGAGCTGGGGATTTTTTTTGTACTTGCACTGGGTCAAGACGAATTGAAATATTTATAGATAAGCCGCCACTTATAACTATAATTCGTTCAGATTGATGTATTGACAGTGATCCCGTTATCAAACTATTAAAATAATAATAAAAATTCTGATACGATTAATCAAAAACGAATAAGCATAGACAGAGTACCTGCTTTGTTAATTCCAGTTGCGTCAATAATGCCTGCATTGTCTGTCACTGGCCACCAGTCAGAACAGACATAAGCCATTCCGGCGTGTTAGAAGACCACTCCGAAAACAAAAAGGGTTCTTAAATTGTAAAAAAATCGAGCAGTGATTCTTTGGGGCTTGCATATTTTTTTCTCGTTTTGTGTCATC
>CAYVZG010000021.1:0-58895 GCA_964455805.1 uncultured Desulfobacula sp. | reverse complement strand
TTATATAATATTTTCGGAGATTTTGCTACCTTTTTTATGAAATATCCGGGTTAGCCGTTGCAGCTAAGGATGAAATCGGTGTTATGGAGTTCATGATCTCATGACTCAATACACGGATGAGTTTTTTCCATGCATCCATTTCTTTTTCTTCAAGCTCTTTTTGTATGTTCTGTATTGTAAATAATTTGTATTGCTCATCCCTAAGGCTGATATCCCTGGCATAGACAGCGAACTGGACTGAAATACCATTGTCACTATAATCAAAATTTTCTTTTTCTCCTGTTTTCATCTTCATCAGCAGGTCTGAGAAATCTTTGTTCACGATCTCAAGCTGTTTAATATGTTTAAAATGTGGAATTTTTAAAATAACTCTTGCTGCTTTATTAATCAGGTTTATTTCTCCGGTTTGCTTGACAGAAATGAGTCCCATGCCGGTCTGGTGAATAATTGCTTTAAGATACTGGAACTGCTGTTCTTTCTCTATCCGGTTCCTTTGAAATTTTTCAATTATCCGGTTAAGTTCATCGCAAAGCTCTCGAAAGGATGAATCTTCAAGAGATGTTTTTATCTTTTCTGTAAAATTATCATATTGAATTGATTCAAAGGCTCTTACAAGAAACCTATTTGTTTTATTGATATAATGGAATAGGCCAAGAACCTGAAAAATCGGAAAAAGCCCTGTGATGACGATTGTTGCGTATAAGTCGGTCTTGAAACAAAGATAGAAAAAAACATACAGATTGACGATAATAAATAAAATTCTGACAATACAATTTATGTAAAAGCTTTTATATACCATGTTTGTTCATCCTCCTGTAAAGGGATGCCCTGGTAAGCCCAAGTTCTTTTGCTGCCTGGCTGATGTTGCCCCCTTGTTTTTGGAGTACCGTTTTAATGACAATTTGCTCAACGTGATTCAAATTGTAGCTTTTAAACATACCTTTTTTAATTTTGGTGTCAGGGAATAAAAAATCATCGTCCTGAAGCACATGGTTTTCACTCATTATAACCGTCCGTTCCAGAGTGTGCTTAAGTTCCCTGATGTTGCCCGGCCAATGGTATTGTTTAAGCTTGTTCAATGCTGCAGCGCTGATTTTGTTTAAGGGCTTATTGTATTGTTTTGCATACACGGTCATAAAATGCTGTGTGAGCAATGTTATATCTTCTCCCCGTTCTCTTAATGGCGGCAGATGAATTTCAACTGTATTCACCCGGTATAAAAGGTCTTGCCTGAACCGGTTATCAGTTGTCATTTTATAGATGGGACCGTTTGTGGCGCAAAGCAGCCGGATATCAACCGGTTTAGGTTTGTTTGAGCCCACCGGGATCACCTGGCGTTCTTCCAGCACACGCAGTAATTTTGCTTGGACCGGTAGAGAAAGATTACTGATTTCATCAAGAAACAGGGTCCCGCCCGAGGCTATTTCAAACCGTCCGACACGATTTTCTTTTGCACCGGTAAAAGACCCTTTTAGGTGACCGAAAAGTTCACTTTCAAAAAGCGTTTCGGAAATGGCCCCCACATCAACACTTATAAAGATATCATTTGCCCTCAACGATTGGCGGTGAAGGGCTCTTGCAACCAGTTCCTTACCTGTGCCGTTTTCTCCGGTAATCAAAACATTCACATCGGTTCCGGCCACTTTATCGATAATGGCAAAGATGTTTTGCATGCTAGGGCTTTTGCCGATCATCTCGTGGAACTGTGAATCAAGATCCGCACTGAGTTGTCTTTGCCTGTGTTGTAAACGGTCAACCTTTGTTTTTGATTTTCGCAGTTTTAAGGCAGTGGAAGTCGTAGCTATCAGCCGCTCATTTTCCCAGGGTTTAAGGATAAAATCGGTGGCTCCTTTTTTTATGGTTTGAACGGCAGTTTCTACATCTCCATAAGCAGTTATGAGAATAACAACCGCAAGGGGATCAGCATTAAGGATTTTATCAAGCCAGTAAAATCCTTCCTGTCCACTTGTCGCATCCTTTGTGAAATTCATATCTAAAAGAATGACATCCCATGTTTCAGATTCCATCAAAGTTATTATCTGCCTTGGATCTTCACACGTTTTAACAACACTGAAATGCTTCTTTAAAGCTAAGCGGGCAGCCAGCAGAACATCTTTATCATCATCTATAATTGCTATTTTTGCATTTGTTTTTATCATAAAACGTCCTATCCTATTCATCCCTCAAGGCATCCTGGGGATCCATTGATGCAGCCTTAAATGTCTGGATGCTGACGATTAAGGTGATAAACGCAATTGTAAAAAGAGTGACCGATATAAGAACAGACAGTTCCAGGTTCAATGAATACGGATATTCAATCTTTTGGGAAGCTAATTTTGTAAGAAAAAAAGTAACTGGCCAGGCAATGAGATTCGCAATTATAGCAATCAGGGCAAACTGCTTGATAAAATAACCGGCTATCTCAAGACGGATTGCCCCAAGTACTTTTCTGATACCGATTTCTTTTGTTTTCCGATCAAGCTCATAATCAGCAAATCCGAAAAGTCCCAGGCTGGCAAGAAATACAGAGATCCAGGTGAAGAATTTAAAAATATTTTTCCAGGGATCATTTTTCTGTCTGTGCATTTTTTCGATTTCTTTATCAACATACCCATACCTGAACCGTATTTCAGGGAAAAATCGATTGACAACTTTTCTTATCTTTTTAATTGTCTCCTGGTGATCACCGGGCAATAGCTTGACAGAGATATACGGACGGCTCATTCCATAATATTTGTTCGTGGACACCATAACAAGAGGATCGATCTTATTGAAAGGATATTGAAAATGAAAATCCCTGGCTGCACCGATGATCTGTCGTGTGTACTTATCCTCTTGTATGAGTGTTTTATAGGCAATATCGTCAATTCTCAGAATACGTTTTGCAGCATCATTTATAATGCAAAAGCTTTCAAAATTCTTTTGGGCATCCGGAAAATTTTCCCCTTCGATGATCGGTATCTCATAAACGTCCAAATAATCCGAGTCAACTAACATGAGGCTTACCTGAGCTGTAATGCCGGTTTGCAGGCATTTTACTGTTGATAAACCTGTCGTCCCAAAGTTCCATGCGGCCAGCCCGGATCGGGTGACCCGGGCAACACCGGGAAGCCCCAGCAAGGAATTTTTAAACGCTGAATATTTATCCTTAAGAGTTACATCATCTAATTTAAAGAAAATGACCTGGTCTTTATTAAATCCCAGAGGCTTATCTATCAGAAAATTAGTTTCCTGAAAAAATAAAAAGGAGAAAATAAACATGCAGACAGATGCAGTGATTTGAAAAATTATCAGCAAATTGCGAAGTTTTTTTGAAAAGTGGAGGTTTGCTCCCTTAAGGGTCTCAATCGGTTGGAAAGATGATAGAAAAAATGCAGGGTATAAACCGGAAACAATCCCTGTCATAATGACAACACCGCCCATGGCAACAAGGTACCCCCAATTTTTTAGATAATCCAGTAAAAGCTGTTGATGGACCATTTTACTGAAATAGGGTAATAATAATTCAACCAAGGATACGGCAAAAATTAGTGATAGCACACTCAACAATATCGATTCGGTCAAAAATTGAAAAATGAGTTGCTTGCGATCGGCTCCCAGAACCTTCCTGACGGCTATTTCTTTTGCTCGGTTTGTTGAACGGGCAATGGAAAGATTTATGGCATTGATACAGGAAATTCCAAGAATCAGGACACCCATAGCTGAAAGAAAAAAGATTAAAAACCAATTCCTTTTATCAAGATGCTTATCAGACTCGCTTGTGGGCACAATAAATATCTTTTTCTCTCCCAGGAGTGATACCTTTAATGGCTCAAGTGTAAAATGCCAACTGCTGAAAAACCTGTCGGAAAAAAAATCCGGCATTCGCACCTTGATCAATTTTTTTTTAAACGTATCAACAATGGTCAATAATGTAGGGGTTCTACCATAATATTTAGTGTTACCATAGCCCAGTAAATATTTATTATACCAGTCAAATTTGATGTAAGAATATGTATAAAGCGGCTTCCAGTCCGGGAGTGTCTCTTTCAGTTTATCAAATGAGAATGCAGCAAGAAAATCTATCTTTAAAGAAGAGTTTTTAGGGATTGGATTCAGTACGCCGGTTATTTTAAACGTAAATTGCGATGTATTGAAAATGGTAAAGGTAAGTTTTTGACCCACGGGATTTTCTGATCCGAAATATTTTAGGGCCATTTCCCGGGAGAGCACAATTGAATGGTTGTTTGACAGGGCAGTTTTCGGGTCACCTTCTTTCAGGGGAAAATCAAATACCTCAAATACAGAGGATTCAGTAAAATAAAAATTTACTTCTTCATTTAAGCGTCCATTATTCTTTAAATAAACTGTTTGCGGGGATAGTCTGACCGCACTGCCAATAGATTCAAATTCTTCAATAAGCCTGGGGAGCAGATGATGGACAACTGAATTATGATAAAAAATCTTGTTGCTGCTGCTCTTTGGAGTTCCCTTCACCAGGACCCTGTAAATATCATTTCTATTACTATGAAAATTATCATAGGAAAGTTCAAACTGGACATAAAGGAATATCAGAAGGGCACATGAGAACCCCAGCGCGAGGCCTGCGATAGAGATAATAGTTGCCATTTTATGATGGAGCATACTGCGGCAAGCAGTGAGCAGGTAATTTCTAAACATTTATTAACCCTTATGCATAGTGTCCGACAATCTGTCCGTCAAAAAGGCGGATAATTCTGTCGGCCTGCTCAGCACACTGATGTGAGTGGGTTACCATTACTATGGTAGTGCCTTCCCGATGTAATTGTGTGAGCAGTTTCATTACTTCTTCACCATTGGCACTGTCCAGGTTGCCGGTGGGTTCGTCAGCAAGAATCAGTCTGGGTTTTGCAATAACTGCCCTGGCAATGGCCACACGCTGTTGCTGGCCACCGGACAGTTGCTGGGGATAATAATTCCTGCGATGGGCCATATTCATTCTTTCCAAAATATTTAAAACTCTTTTTTTTCGTTCTTTAGCAGGTATTCTAAGGTAAAGCAGCGGTAGTTCTACATTTTCAAATATTTTAAGTTCATCTATTAAATTAAAACTTTGGAATACAAAGCCGATTTTTCCTTTTCTTAAACTTGCCCGCTCACTTTCTGAAGAATCGGAAACATCCTGGCCCATTAAAAAGTATTTGCCCCCTGACGGTTTAACCAGAAGACCTAAAAGGTTTAGAAGCGTTGTTTTCCCACACCCTGAAGGCCCCATGACAGCAACGAATTCACCTGCCCTTATGTTAACAAAAAGATTCTTAATGGCGTGGGTTTCAATATTCTCTATTGTAAATATCTTTTTCAGATCTTCAGCACGGATCATAATTTCTCTATCGCTCCGGGGTTAGTCTGTCTGAAAACTTGTGTGCCTCACCTTAATCGCAAATAATTTTTTTTTCAAGTGGCTGGGTCTGGTCAGTATCTGGCCATAGGTAACGAGATATTCAAAATAGCAGAAAGACTAGGATAAAAACTCAAAATGAAATTTATCTGCACCACCTGACACTTGAACAATTCTCTTTAAGCAAATTTCATATAGTGGTACATATCTAAAAAAGCTGACCCGATATAGAAAATGGGTAATGCATTACTATAATAATTGGGCCAGCCTCTTTAGCTTGCAAAATTATGTTTAATTAACTGATTGGAACCGAATCCGTTTTTATTGGAACACGGATATCCTCAACAAGTTTCTTAATTCTCTCAGGCGGCTCTTCCGTCTTATTGGAGACAGTATAAGCAACACCAAAGTTAATTACTGCACCGATAGCACCGAAGACCAGCGGATTAATACCAAACAACCAGTTATCAGGCGTATTCGGCAGCATATTTGTGCCCTTGATAAAAAACCATCCAAGATAGGTAAATATGTACAGCAGCGTTGACACCAAACCTGCCAGCATTCCGGCGATAGCCCCTTTGTTATTGACACGCTTTGAAAAGATCCCCATCATGATGGCCGGGAATATGGAGGATGCTGCCAGGCCAAACGCCAGGGCAACCGTCTGGGCTGCAAATCCTGGCGGGTTCAACCCAAGATAACCTGCAACAATTACGGCACCTCCTATGGCAATCCGGCTGTATTTAAGTTCTTGGTCGTCGGTTATATCCGGCATTAGCCAGCCTTTTAAAACATCATGGGAAATGGCAGACGCAATGGCCAAAAGAAGTCCTGCAGCAGTGGAAAGTGCTGCGGCAATACCACCGGCTGCTGTCAATGCAATGACCCAGTTGGGAAGCTTTGCAATTTCAGGATTGGCAAGAACCATGATATCCCTGTTTACCGTTACCATCTCGTTGCCTTTCCAGCCATAGGATTCGGCATTTTTAAGACCGTTTTCATCATAATACTGGATTCTGCCGTCGCCATTTTTATCTTCAAATTTTAAAAGACCTGTTCTTTCCCAGTTTTTAAACCAGGACGGCACATCTGCATATTTGATATTTCCATCTACACTGCCCACAGGGCCAATCTGAATCGTATCCATCAGGTTCATTCTTGCCATGGCTCCGACAGCCGGGGCCGTGGTATAAAGCACGGCGATAAAAACAAGCGCCCAGCCTGCAGATGAGCGTGCATCCTTTACCTTGGGAACCGTAAAGAAACGCATGATGACATGGGGCAGCCCGGCTGTACCGATCATCAATGACAAAGTTAGCAGAAACACATTTAAGGTTGACCATTTCTGGGCCGTAAACGCCGCAAACCCTAGATCCATAAGGGTGGTATCAAGCTTGTCTAGCAGAAAAGTACCACTCCCATCCGCCATTGTCCCACCGAGTCCTATCTGGGGAATAGGGATTCCAGTGAGGGTGAGTGAAATAAAAATGGCCGGAACAGTATAGGCAAAAATCAGAACGCAGTACTGGGCTACCTGGGTATTGGTAACCCCTTTCATTCCGCCGAAAACCGCATAGATAAATACGATGGTCATACCTATATAAATTCCATTTGCATAGGAAACGTCAAGGAATCGGGAAAAGACAACACCAATACCCGTCATCTGGCCGATAACATAGGTGACGGATGCGGTAACAAGACAGATCACACCAACCATTCTTGCCGTGTTGGAGTAATATCTTTCTCCGATAAATTCTGAAACAGTAAATTTTCCAAATTTTCTAAGATAGGGTGCAAGAAGCATGGCAAGAAGACAATAGCCGCCGGTCCATCCCATTAAAAATGCAGCCGCATCATATCCCATAAAGGCAATCATGCCTGCCATACTTATAAATGATGCTGCAGACATCCAGTCCGCGCCCGTGGCCATACCGTTTAAAACTGGATGAACACCTTTAGAGGCAACATAAAAATCACCGGTATCTTTTGCCTTTGATCGAATCGCAATATAAATGTAGAGAGCAAAAGTCGCTCCAACAACAAGAAACGTCAATATTTTCAAACTCATTATCTATCTCCTTTTCGTATTTGGTCAACTTTTATTCTTCTTCAACACCGAATTCCTTGTCCAGTTTTTCCATCCTGTTGGAATAGAAAAAAATCAAAGCCACAAAAACGAAGATGGACCCTTGCTGCGCAAACCAAAATCCTAGCTTGTACCCTCCGATGGAGATGGCATTAAGAGGTTGAACCAGAAGAATTCCAAACCCGAAAGAAACAACGAACCACACGATCATGCATTGGATGACCAGCTTAATATTTCTCTGCCAGTAGTCCTCCCTTGACTTTTCACTCATGAACTTTCCCTCCTTCGTAATAAGTTATTAAACACCTTTCATTGATACAGCAATAAATGGTCCAGAGGAGGTTTGAAGTTCAAACCTGCGTGTTCCCGGGATTTTCAAAACCATAAAAAAAATAAGTGTCCGATACTGAGACAGAGGGTGTTCAATAGTGAACAATCATTTCATCCGTCATCAAGATGAGATGTTTATACCAAGCGCTGTTAAAAATATTCTAAAGATTTTAGGTCATGCCAGTCAAAGGACAGCAGAAATTTATTTACATGAATGAGATGGTACAGTGGAAAATGCCATGGGCTCAATTTCAAGAAAATTTATACAGGAAAGTGAAAAAGCAAAACAAAAGCCTCAATCACTAACTAAAAAAGGATCTCCAGAAACTCTGAAAACCCTTGATATAAGTGGTCGGGACGGCAAGATTTGAACTTGCGACCACTTGTCCCCCAGACAAGTGCGCTACCAGACTGCGCTACGCCCCGAGCATTTTAAAACAAGGCGACTTTTACCATCCTTTAAAAAATGTGTCAAGAAAATTCAACTAACAGAGCGATAATGAACTGAATTTCAGTTCGAATGCAGGTGTTATTAAAATTTCGCTTTACAGGTTGCCGAGGTTATTTTCATGGATCATAATTTTTGACAGTGTAATGTGGTTTTGCGCCTATAACAAAGGTGTAGTCACTCCTTGTGAAATGGCGAATTTTGTCAATTCGGCAATGGAGTGAATATTTAATTTGGTTTTTAAATGTGTCCTGTGGATGTCAACTGTTTTGACGCTAATGTTTAATCTTTCTGCAATCGCCCTGCTTTTATGGCCTTCTGCAATCAATTGCAAAACCTCTCTTTCTCTTTCTGATAACAATGAATAAACAGACGCTTTTTTGGTTTTATCAGGTAAATTTTTATCGTTCTTGATAATGTGTTTTACCTCTTTGCAGAAATAATAATCCCCTGTTAAAACGATTTCGATACAATTTAACAATTCTTTAAAGGAAGATGACTTTAAAACATATCCTGAAGCCCCTGCATTTATCATCCCTGTGACATAAATTTTCTCCACATGCATGGATAAGGCAATTACTTTTATTTCAGGATTTTTCTTTAGGATGCGTTTTGTTGCTTCCATCCCGTTGAGAAGGGGCATGCTGACATCCATTATCACTAAGTCAGGCTTATGGTGATTGGCAAGTTCAATGGCTGCAGCACCACAATCAGCCCTTGCTACAACATCAAATTTTTTTTCAATTTCCAGGGACTTTGCCAGCCCATGCTGTAAAATGCTGTGATCATCGGCTATTATAATTTTAATTTTTTTCATATTGGCATTATCTTACAAATTTCCGGCAACTTCCCTGTATTTATTTTTATTGAGAGTAAACCATTTGACTCTTAACTAATCACACATATAGGATATATAAAATTTCAACAAGTATATTTATTAAAAAATTTTATTCCGGGCCATGAAATCTAAATATTTACTTCTACATTTGAAAACAGCCTAAAATTGATTTAATAACCGGATCGGCCCAGAAATAAAGGCCTTTACCCAAGACATTGACAAAAAAATGTGCATTTAGTAATTGATGACCAGAACCATAATATGGTTGGGACGCAGGCGGTCTTTTGAATGACAGATTCTGGGTCGGGATTTCCTGCGCTGTGGAGAAAAATTATATCTTTATCTCCAGGCCAGCCACATATTTCAACCGATGAGATGTGGGAACTATTTGATATATGAAAGCAAATAAACCGGCTAAATCAACCAATATCCTTATCCTGGGGCTTGGCGGCGTAGGCTATTACCTGGCCAAACGACTTGTTCATGAAGGTTATGCAATAACAGCCATTGAGCAGGACAGTAAATTGTTGAACCATGCAGACGGGAATATTGATGGACGCCTGATTCAGGGTAATGCCATGAGCATTGAATGCTGGCGGGAAGCCGATGCCGTAAAAATGGATTACCTTATCTCAGTTACCAATAATGATGCCGTAAATATGATGAGCTGCCTTATTGGAGACCGGTTTGGCATTCCTCGTAAAATAGCCCGGGTACGCTCCACTGAATTTGGTAATCAAGAATCCTTTCTCAGTACAGATGATCTTAAAATAGACCTTATCATCCATCCGGAAGAGCTGGTTGCCCAGGAGATTTTCAGGCTTGTCAAACTTCAGGCCGGAAATGATGTCATAGCAGTGGCCAAAGGACAAATTCAGGCCATGGCTACCCGAATTCACGAAAAATCACCTCTTGCTTATAGAAAGCTCAAAGATATCTCACAGGAATATAATGATTTTCCCTTCCGGATAGTAGCTATTGCAAGGGGGATAACCACCCTAATCCCCAGCGGAGAGGACGAGTTGTTGCCGCAGGATCAGGCATTTTTTATGGCCAGCAACAAATATCTGCCCAAGCTGATGGGCCTGACAGGTGTTGAACAGCAAAACCGCCACCGTGTGATGATTATAGGAGGGGGACTTGTGGGAAGCCGCCTGGCTGAACTTTTGGATAAAACCGTTGAAGTCAGGCTGATCGAGAAGGATGAACCGGTGGCTCAAAATCTTTCCTTTGCACTTAAAAATTCAGAAGTTCTATATGGCGACGGGTCAGATTCAAATGTACTGATTTCAGCCGGGTTGATGGAAATGGATACCTTTATCACTGCCACCGGAGAAAATGAAACAAATATCATGAGCTGTGTTTTAGCCAAACATTTAATGACCTCACAAAGCTCCCAAAACCGCGGCAAGAAAAAAAATCACCATAGCAAATGTATTGCCCTGGTGAACAAAGAAGATTATATGGTATTAGCGGCTACAATGGGATCAGATCTGGCTTTAAACAAAAAAATACTGGCTGGAAATAAAATACTAAAATTCATTCGGCGGGGTGAGCTGCTTTCCGTAGCACACTTGCATGGATTTGATGCTGAAATGGTAGAAATAGTTGCCGCTCCAGACTCACCCATTACGCGTAAGCCTCTTTCAAAACTGGAATCTTATTACAATGAAAAAATAATGATAGGAGGCATCCACAGAGACGGAGAATGGCAGGTTGCCGTCGGGGACACTCACATTAAAAGTAATGAAAGAGTAATAGTGGTTTGCATGTCAATGCATTTAAAAGATGTTCAAAAACTATTTCTCGCCTGAACCCTTATCAGACCCAAATAACAATCCCGTTTTTATACCCATGGTTTGAATTTTAAACCCAAACACAAATGTGATATTTATTATCTTCTCCAGAAAGACGGATAAAATATGACTAGAGCTGAAAACATTTCCAGCCTTCCCACAAGCATATTCCATGATAGAAACCATTTACCGGCATCTGAAATAAATCCATAATTTTCAGTGGGCCCCACATCACCGAATCCAGGCCCAATGTTCATCAATGTTGAAATGACCGAACTCATGGCTGTGGTGAAGTCCATGTCATCGGTGAGTGTCATGAAACAGCCCCCACCCAATATCAGAAAAATATTAACGATAAAATAACAAAAAGCCAGATGGATGATTTGTGAATCCACTGGGCGTTGATTTAATCGGACTGAAACCACGGCCATGGGTCTAAAAAAAATACGCTTTATGACGGCGACCCCAAATTTCCACATCAGTATATAATGAACGATTTTGATTCCACTGGTGGTTGATCCGGCACAGGCGCCTATAAAACACACAGCATATAAGAACATCTGTGCGGCCTGGGGCCACTGCTCATAATCGGCAGTAGTAAACCCTGTTGTTGTAAGAATAGAGGTGACCTGGAAGGTAGCGTAACGGATCGCATTAGACAGATCATATGTATTTTCCTTCCATAGGATCCAGGATACCATTACACAAAAGAAGATCGTAATCCCCAGGTACCATCTGAATTCTGTATTGATTTTTACAATGTGCCAATTTCCCTGAGCCATGTGGTAAAAAAGCATGAATGTCATACCACCCAGAAACATAAAAAGTATAATGACCCAGTCAAAATAGGCATTATTGTAGTGCCCGATGCTGGCATTCAGCGGTGAATAGCCTGATGTTGACACCGTTCCAAAGGAATGACACAAAGAATCAAAAACCGACATGCCTCCCAGACATAACATTAGGATTTGAAGCAGAATCAGGGCAATATAAATTCCCCAGAGCCATATCATGGTATCCCGGTTGCGGGGAATGAATTTTTCTTTGGTAATGACCTGTCCGGGACTCGACTCAGCCCTGAATATACGCACCCCCCCCATTCCATGGGGCAAAAAGATAATTGTCAATGTTAAAAATCCCATACCACCCAGCAAATGGGTCTGACTTCGCCAGAATAACAATCCGTGCGGAACCGCTTCAATATCTGTGAGTATGGTGGCACCGCTGGTTGTATAACCGGACATCATCTCAAAAAAAACATCGGTGAAAGATGGAATCGATCCATGGATCATGAACGGCAGCCCAGAAATCGCAGAAATCATAATCCAGCCAAAAAAAGCGATAAAAAATCCGTCCTTTATATTTAAATCATTATCTCTTCGAAAAACCCGCCATAATGGATAGCCCATGCCCATGGTTATGATTGCGGTTATAGCTATTGAATAGAGATCGTCTTCCCGGTAATACAATGAACAGATCAATGGAAACACCATTGAAATGCCTGTTATGATTAATAATTTCCCCAGGACATTTGCAATCGTTTTATAATTCATATAAATCCTAATCTAATAGTGGCAAATCAGTCCTTCTCTTTTATTTCATCAATGCCTTAAAACTCCAAATGTTCTTTATCCTAAAACCCATTACCGGATCAAGTCATACATTATCCTGAATAAAAATCATTTTATACCTTTAAAAAAACTAGGGTAAAAAAAATTCTAATACCGACCCAATGGGATATATGCTAATTTGAATTTGCAATAAAAATAGCCCGTACCGGTGCTGGATAACCTTCTATTGTCTTATTATGATCATCAGGGTCAAGAAAGTCTTTCAGGGTTTCGGTTTGAATCCATTGGGTTTTTCTCTGCTCTTCAACAGATGTTTTGGTAATATCGACACACCTGATATTTGTAAATCCTGCCCTCAACAACCATGACTCCATAACCAAAAGATCCGGGATAAAAAACACATTTCGCATTTTTGCATAACGGTCTTTTGGAAAAAGACAATAATTTTCTTTTGTATTCATAATAAGATTTTCAAGGATCAGTTCTCCTCCGGGCTTCATTGAATCACAAATATTCTTTAACATTTGAACCGGTGATTTTCGATGGCACAAAATGCCCATGCAAAACACTGTATCAAAATACTGATCCATTTTAGGCAGATGATCATAGGGAATAGGAAGGCAAAACACGTTTTCCTGTTTTATAAATTTTTGCAGGGTAAGGTATTGAAAATAAAAGGAACTTTGAGGTTCTACTCCCAATACCATCAATGGATTATAGGCTGCCATCCTAAACATGTAGTACCCGTTGCTGGAACCGATATCAAGGATGCGGCGCCCTTCAAGATGAGTGATATGATTGATAAGCCGTTCCCATTTCATCCAGGACTGCCACTCGGAATCAATAAAAATTCCGAAAAGATCAACAGGCCCTTTTCGCCAGGGGCAAAGCTGGGCAAGCTTATCTTCCAAGAGATTTCGTTGTGCACCATTCAGATCAGAATAATCACCGATGATGATGCTGCGATTTTCAAGATCTACACGGGAAGGCAAAAAATCCGGAATGGTTTCCAGAATAGTTTTAAATTTCAAATAATTGCCTTTAGCACGATCCAGAAAGGTTCTTTTATCCTTTATAAGTTCATCTAATTGCTTATACCAATGATCTATTTTCAGACGATGTCTTTGATGAAGAAGTCTTTCCATTTTGTTTGTGACCTTTAGTGTTGCCTGTGAACTTTATGGTGATTTTTTAATCGCTAACATTGAAGCAAAGTTGAACCATTTAAGCCAGATATCAAATTCAGCAAACCCGGCATTTAAAATTCTGTTTTTATGAATTTCCAAGGAATCCGGAACAAGAACCTTTTCAAGTGCATCTCTTTTTTGACTGATCTCAAGTTCTGAATACCCGTTTTCTAACTTAAAGGTTTTGTAAAATCTTGTTTGGAGATTATTCAGCTCATTAGAATCATGAACGATTTTTTCCGTTAAAATGAGGATACCATTTGGATTCAGTCCTTGGTAAATCTTTTTTATGAGATTATCACGCTTTTCCTTATTCAGAAACTGCAGGGTCAGATTAATTAAAACAACAGATGCGTTCTTAATTAGCACGTCTTCTAATAGACCACACACAAGTTCAATTTGGGAAGGATTATCAAATTTTTCAAGACGTTTGGAATATTTTTCAATCATGGGTTTGGAACTGTCCACCGCGAGCATTTTAAAAGGCATCTTATGAAATTGGGAAAGGATCATCATACCAAGATTACCATGGGAACAACCCAGATCATAAATAATCGTTCCCGGTTGATAAAATTGTCTTGTAAGCTGAGATTGACGTGTAATACTCTCGTTGTAAAAAGGTACGGATCGATTCAGCATATCATCAAATACCCGGGCCACCTGTTTATTGAATTCAAAGGGGTGAACCGTAGTTTTTTTTCCTGCAAATACCCGGTCTTTCTCCATATGTTTTCCTAACAAAAAATGATTTTGTAAACTTTTATAATATTCTTTAAAGAAGTGCAAGGAGGCTTCTGATTCCATTCCATTATACCTTGACTCGGGCTGTTTCATAATGGTATTTAAAATGGAAGTTGGGCCATATATTGATCCAACAAACGCGGCTGAAACCATAAACAAATTACAGGACTTTACAGGCTTTTTTGTAAGATTTTAGTCTGGATATGCTATGAACCAACACCATTTAAAAAATATTTTGGCCATGGTGGCAGACGGGTCATTATCTGTTGCTGACGCCCAAAAACAACTGACTCATATCTCTTTTGAAAATATTGATTTTGCACAGATAGATCATCATCGATCCCTGAGAAAGGGATTTCCTGAAGTTATTTTCGGACAGGGAAAAACAAGTGAACAAATCATTGGTATCATGAAAAAAATGACAGTCACTGATGATATCATTCTTGTGACTCGTCTTGAACCGGAAAAAGCAAAAAACATAACAGCCGCTTTCCATGGTGTGGAGTATTTTGAAGATGCAAAATTGTTATGGTTAAAAAAAAAAGAGCCGGAAATTACAGGCATTGGAAAAATAATTGTCATTTCCGCGGGAACATCTGATATTCCCGTAGCCAAAGAGGCTTTTTTAACTGCCCAGGCCATGGGAAATGATATTGAAACCATATTTGATGTTGGAGTAGCCGGTATTCACCGTCTTTTTGCCCACCATGAAAAAATTGTGAGTGCATCAGTTATCATTGTTGTTGCAGGAATGGAAGGTGCTCTGCCCAGTGTCGTTGCCGGAATGGTCAAAGCGCCTGTGATAGCTGTTCCCACCAGCATTGGTTATGGTACGAGTTTCAAGGGGATGACCGCTCTTTTAGGAATGCTCAATTCCTGTAGCTCAAATATTGCCGTAGTTAATATTGACAATGGATTTGGGGCCGGTTATATGGCGTCTTCTATTAACCATGTAGCAGCAGCATCATAATAAAATATAGGGGTGTTGATATTTTTTGCTTGACTTACAGTATTTATATATATTAAACATTATTTAATTAGAGTAAAAATTATGAATACAAATATGATTAACATACTACTAGTCCTTATTATCGTGGAGGTGATTATTATTACCTCCAGGCGAAGGGGCTCTTAGTGGCATAAACTTTAAATCAACTTTAAAAGCCGTTATCAGCCCCAAGGGGGCAGATAACGGCTTTTTTATTTTGGAGACAAGAGAATGAGAAGCCATATTGCAACAAAAGGTACGGCAAGAGCCCCTCATAGAAGCCTGTTCAAGGCCATGGGGTATACGGACAGGGAAATGGCACAACCCCTTATCGGTATTGCCAATTCTGCCAATGAATTGATCCCCGGTCATATGCACCTGGACAATATCGTTAAAGCAGTCAAATCCGGTATCAGCATGGCTGGGGGAACCCCCATGGAGTTTTCAACCATTGGTATATGCGATGGTATCGCAATGAACCATGCCGGCATGCATTACTCCCTTGCCTCCAGGGAACTCATTGCCGACTCCATAGAGGTTACTGCCATGGCCCATCCCTTTGATGCCATCGTAATGGTACCCAATTGCGACAAAATTGTCCCGGGTATGCTCATGGCAGCGGCGCGGTTGAACATTCCGGCAATATTTATCAGCGGCGGCCCCATGCTTTCGGGCAAACACCCTGATGATGGAAATAAAAAAATCGATCTCATTACCGTATTTGAAGCAGTAGGTGCGGTCAAATCAGGCCGAATGACAGAAAACCAGCTTTTAGACATTGAAAATGCCGCCTGCCCCACCTGCGGATCATGCGCAGGAATGTTTACTGCTAATTCAATGAATTGCCTGTCAGAAGCCATTGGGATGGCCCTTCCCGGAAATGGAACCATTCCCGAACCCATGTCGGAAAGAATTCGACTGGCCAAGCAGACCGGCATTCAAATCATGGACTTATTAAGTAACAATATTACCCCGGATAAAATTTTTACAAAAGATGCCTTTATGAATTCCCTTGTGGTTGATATGGCCCTGGGGTGTTCCACTAATACAGTACTGCATTTAAAGGCAATTGCCAATGAAGCCCGTGTGGACATTGATTTAAACCTGATTAATGAAGTCAGCAAAAAGACCCCCCATTTGTGTGCCTTAAGCCCAGGCGGGGAAGACCGCATTGAAGATTTAAATTTTGCCGGTGGAATCCCCGCTGTCATGAAAGAGCTTTTTGATCATGGTATGATTAATAATGACTGTTTAACTGTTACTGGAAAAACAATGGGGCAAAATCTTGAAACCGTCATTAAAAAAGACCAACGTGTGATACGGCCCGTTGAAGATCCCTACCATGCACAAGGCGGATTGGCAGTACTCTTTGGGAACATTGCCAAAGAAGGTTGTGTGGTGAAACAGTCTGCTGTTCTTGATTCCATGATGAGGCACCAAGGCCCTGCCAGAGTCTTTAATTCTGAGGAAGATGCAACCGAGGCCATTCTTGGGAATCAGATTAACAAGGGAGATGTCATTGTTATCCGTTATGAGGGCCCTGCGGGCGGCCCAGGTATGCGTGAGATGCTAACCCCTACTTCTGCCATTGCAGGCATGGGGCTTGATGAAACAGTTGCCCTGATAACTGACGGCCGGTTTTCAGGGGGCTCAAAAGGGGCTTCCATTGGCCATATATCGCCGGAAGCTGCAGATGGTGGTCTTATGGCTATTGTGCAGGAAAATGACCAGATCAAAATAGATATTCCAGATAAAACAATAGAGCTGCTTGTTGATGACGATGAAATTGCAAACCGGTTTTCCAAATGGAAAAAACCCGAGCCTAAAATTAAAACCGGATATCTGGCACGGTATGCCAGGATGGTCAGTTCAGCCGGCAACGGTGCCATATTTACGTGTGATCCTTGTGGTTAAAGATATTTTATAGGAGATAAAAAATGAAACTTAACGGTGCCCAGATTCTTATCAAAATGATTAAGGCAGAAGGTATTGACACAATTTTTGGATATCCGGGTGGTGCTGTCATTGATATTTATGACGCACTTGCAAAACAGGATGGCCTTCGCCATATCCTTGTCCGGCATGAACAGGGAGCTGTTCATGCTGCAGATGGATATGCTAGGGCCAACAAATCCGTGGGTGTTGCCCTGGTTACTTCCGGACCCGGGGCCACCAATGCGGTAACCGGAATTGCTTCTGCACATTCTGACTCAATTCCCATTGTTGTGTTTACAGGCCAGGTGCCAACGGCACTAATCGGGAACGACGCATTCCAGGAGGTGGATATCGTTGGTATCACACGGCCCTGTACCAAACACAATTACCTTGTAAAAAGTGTAGACGATCTGGCTTCAACCATAAAAGAAGCCTTTTACCTGGCAAGATCAGGCAGGCCAGGTCCTGTTCTCATAGATCTTCCAAAAAATATTATGCAGACAATAATTGATTTTAAGGACCCCGGAAAGGTCTCTTTGAAATCCTATAAACCCAATTATAAGCCAAACAAAAAACAACTCAACAAAGTGGTCGATATGATCCGGCAGGCTAAACGGCCGGTGGTTTTTGCCGGTGGTGGCGTCATTGTCTCCCAGGCTTCCGAACAAATCACCCGCCTTGCCAAAATGGCTGACATCCCTGTTACGGCATCCTTGATGGGGCTGGGAGCTTTTCCCGGATCAGATCCGCTTTGGCTGGGGATGCTGGGGATGCACGGTACCTATCGGGCCAATATGAGCATCGGCCACTGCGATCTCATGATTGCAGCAGGTGTTCGGTTTGATGACAGGGTTACTGGAAATATTGAAAAATTTGCTCCCACAGCAAAAATTGTTCAAATTGATATTGATCCAACCTCTATTCATAAGAACATCGAAGTTCAATGTCCCATTGTGGGTGATTGCAAAGTGGCCCTGGAGGGGATCATTCAACTAATGGAAAAGCAAAATCCCGATGATCTCAAAAAAGACAGATCCCTCTGGCTGGATCAGATAGAAAAATGGAAGAGTACCACTCCTTTAAAGTATGACCAGGGCAGTGAAGTGATCAAACCCCAGTTTGTAATTGAAAAACTTTATGAACTGACCAAAGGGGATGCGATAATTACTACTGAAGTCGGCCAGAATCAAATGTGGGCTGCCCAGTATTTTCAATTTGACAAACCCAATCACTTTATCACATCCGGCGGTCTGGGGACAATGGGATATGGATTGCCCGCTGCCATCGGCGCTAAAGCAGCCTGCCCGGACAAACTGGTTATTGATGTTGCCGGCGATGGATCCATCCAGATGAATATCCAGGAGTTGATGACTGCTGTTGAATCAAAAATAGATATTAAGATAGTCATTTTAAACAATCAGAATCTTGGAATGGTAAGGCAGTGGCAGGAACTATTTTATGAAAAAGTTTACTCGTTTACGAATATGGAAAGTGCTCCTGATTTTGTAAAGCTTGCCGAAGCCTATGGTGCAAAAGGATTGAAATGCACCCGGCCCCATGATGTAGAATCTGTTTTATCCCAGGGTCTCAATTGTGAAGGCACGGTTATTATGGAATTTAGCGTAGACAGGGAAGAATCTGTCTATCCAATGGTTCCTGCCGGTGGTTCGATTACAGAAATGCTTCTGGTTTAATACCATATTCAAAAGATACTTATTAAGGATATTTATAATGAAAACTAATAGTTACTTGCTTTCTATCCTCGTTGATGATGAACCAGGGGTCCTTTCCAGGATTGCAGGTCTTTTTTCAGGCAGGGGCTTTAACATTGATAGTTTGAGTGTGGCAAGCACGGCTGAGCCTGACGTGTCAAGAATTACCATGGTTACCAAATGCGAGGCCCACATCATTGACCAGATAAAAAAACAGCTTCACAAGTTGATTAATGTTATTACGGTTAATGACCTGACAGATAAAAAATATGTTCAGCGACAGCTGGCACTCATTAAAGTCAATGCACAGCCTGAAAAAAAGGCCGACATCTTAAGGGTTGTTGATATTTTCAGATGCAAAATTGTTGATGTAGGTCTTTCCCATTACACCATAGAGGTATCCGGGGACAGCGGTAAACACGATGCAATCGTCTCTTTATTAAAGCCCATGGGAATTATTGAGATTGCATCCACAGGGTCCATTGCTCTGGCAAGAGAAAATGGTAAAAACAAATGATTTTCCAGGCGTAAATCAGAAGATAGGACAAACAATGGAAAAAACACTTTTATACGACACGACCCTAAGGGACGGTATGCAGGGAGAGAATATATTTTTCTCTCCCAGCGACAAGGTAAAAATCGCAAAACGGCTGGATGAAGCCGGCATCCATTATATTGAAGGGGGTTGGCCCGGGTCAAATCCAGGTGCTCAGCATTTTTTTGAGCTGGCTAAAAATATAGAATTTAAGCATGCCAAATTAGCTGCTTTTGGTTCTACCCGACGACCAGGGAAAACCTGCGACCAAGATGCCAATATCCAGGCGCTGATAAACAGCCAGGCACCTGTGATTACTATATTTGGAAAATCATGGGATTTGCATGTTGAATCTATCATGCAGAACACCAGGACTGAAAACCTTGCCATGATAGAAGAGAGTGTGGCTTATCTTTTAGGCCATGACCGGGAAGTTATTTATGATGCCGAGCATTTCTTTGACGGATACAAAGCCTGCTCTGACTATGCTTTAAAAACCCTTAATGCCGCTATTGAGGGTGGTGCAAAATGTTTGGTTCTCTGCGACACAAATGGAGGCTCGTTCCCCTGTGAGATTGAGAGCATAACGAAAACAACCATCCAACATTTCAAAGGGACCCCCGGTCTAATTTTTGGCATACACACCCATGATGACTGCGCCATGGCTGTCGCCAATTCTATCACTGCTATTCATGCCGGTGCTGCCATGGTTCAAGGAACCATTAATGGATATGGAGAGCGGTGCGGCAATGCCGATCTGACTGCCATTATTCCTATTTTAGCGCTAAAAATGAACCGTGACTGCATCGACAAGGCAAATCTTAAAAAGCTATTAAACCTTTCCCGGTTTATTTCCGAAACCGCCAATGTGCCACCTGTCAACTCGCGGCCCTTTGTGGGCAAGAGTGCCTTTGCACATAAGGGAGGCGTCCATGTCAGTGCTGTTATGAAAAATCCGATGGCCTATGAACATATTTCTCCTGAACTTGTTGGCAATAAACGACGCGTGTTAGTTTCAGAACAATCCGGTAAAAGCAATATCGAATATAAGGCCAAAGAATTTGGCCTGAATTTAGGGGAAAACGGTGCCAGCGGGCATCAAATTGTGTCCAGCATCAAGGAACTTGAAGATGACGGGTTTGAATTTGATGCCGCTGAAGGTTCTTTAAAGCTAATTATGGAAAAATTAACCAATCAATTTGTTCCTCATTTTGAACTTGAATCCTTCAGGGTTGTTGTGGAAAAAGACAAAGAAAGACCCTGTTACTCCCATGCCATGATTAAAATCAGGGTGGGCAATAAAACCGAAATCACTTCTGCTGAAGGTGACGGTCCTGTAAGCGCACTGGATAATGCATTAAGGAAAGCATTGACCACCATATACCCGCAGATTGACGATATGTATCTTGTAGACTTTAAAGTTCGGGTCATCGACGGCATGGATGGCACCGATGCAAAGGTAAGGGTTCTTATTGAATCACGGGATACAAATAATATTTTTTCAACTATTGGTGTTTCAGAGGACATTATAGAAGCGAGCTGGCAGGCCTTGGCCGACAGTTTTCAATATAAACTTTCATTAGATAATAAACATAAGGTTATTTAAGATGACAAAAGACAATCAGATTATCATTTTTGACACCACATTAAGGGATGGAGAACAATCACCAGGAGCCAGTATGAACAAGGCTGAAAAACTGAGGATTGCCACCCAGCTCGAGCAATTGGGCGTTAATGTTATCGAAGCGGGATTTCCTGCCGCATCAGAGGGAGATTTTCAAGCGGTAAAACAGATTGCCCAAACCCTTAAGGTTTCCCAGGTGGCAGCTCTTTGCAGGGCCAATAAGGACGATATTAAAAAAGGATGGGAAGCAATTAAAGATGCGGTACACCCGAGAATCCACACCTTTATTGCCACTTCTGAACTGCATATGACATATAAACTTGCAATGGATCCTTCTCAGGTCCTTGAACAGGCAGTCAAGTCGGTTAAGCTAGCTGCATCCCTTACCGATAATGTTGAATTTTCAGCAGAAGACGGTTCTAGAAGTGACCCGTCGTTTTTATGCAAGGTATTTGAGGCGGTTATTGATGCCGGCGCCACCACAGTCAATCTGCCGGACACAGTGGGATATGCTATCCCCGAAGAATTTGCCGAGCTGGTTAGATATGTGATTAAAAACACTCCTAATATCGATAAGGCGGTATTAAGTGTTCATTGCCATAATGATCTTGGGCTTGCCACATCAAACACCCTTGCTGCCATAAAAGCGGGAGCCAGACAGGTTGAAGTCACCATCAACGGCATTGGAGAAAGAGCCGGGAACACCTCTCTTGAAGAGGTAGTCATGTCTTTGAATACCCGACCTAATTTCTTTCCCGAGACCACCTCCATTGTCACAAAACGGATTTATCCAATCAGCCGTCTGGTCAGTATGATCACAGGAATCCTTGTTCAACCCAATCGAGCCATTGTGGGTGCCAATGCCTTTGCTCATGAAGCCGGCATTCACCAGGACGGTGTATTGAAAAACCCCATGACCTATGAAATCATGAAGCCTGAAACCATCGGTCTCAGTAAAAACAACCTTGTTTTGGGAAAACATTCAGGCCGTCACGCCTTAAATTCCCACATCCAGGAAATGGGATACAATCTTTCAAAAGATGAACTGGATACTGTATTTCAAAAATTCAAACGTCTGGCTGATAAGAAAAAAAGCATCCAGGATGAGGATATCGAAGCTCTCATTAACGAAGGCGTTTTGAGGAGTTCTGAAGTTTTCAGTCTGGAATATATACATGTGTTATCCGGAAACACAGTCTTTCCCACAGCCAGTGTACAATTGAATATTAATGGCCGGCCAGCCCAGGGTGCAACAGAAGGAAACGGACCCATTGATGCCGTATACAATATTATATCCAAATTAACCGGAACCAAATCAGAGCTCTTAAGATTTACCATATCAGCTTTAACAGAAGGAACAGATGCACAAGGCGAAGTAACCGTCCGTCTGCAGGAAGATGGAATCGTCGCACTGGGTAAAGGGGCTGATCCCGATATCATTACAGCCAGTGCACTTGCTTATATTAACGGATTAAACAGACTGGAATACTTAAAAGAACATCCCATTGTAAAATTAGAGAATCTGTAACTATAAACCGTTGTGATACTCTTTAAAAGCCGGCATGGGCGTTATCCACCCATGCCGGCTTTATTCTTTTTTCTTGACACAAAAAAAACAGGGGGCTAAGAACAATAACGATGTTTATTTTTTAATACTAACTCATTGGAGACGGATTATGAAAAACATGTTTAAACTATCTATTTTATCTGTTCTTTTTTATTTTTGTTTTATAGCCTCATCTATTGCCGACGACTCTACCATTGTCGGAAAATGGAAAACCATTGATGACAAAACCGGGGAGCCCAAATCCATTGTACAAATTACTGAAAAAGGGGGTAAATATTCAGGCCAGATAATAGAATTGTTTCGAAAACCAGGCGAAGATCCGGATCCTGTATGCGATAAGTGCCCGGATGACGATCCCAGAAAAAATCAGCCCACCAAAGGAATGGTGATCATTCAAGATATTACAAAAAGAAGCAATGGATATGCCGGCGGCACCATACTGGACCCCAAAGAGGGAAAAATATATACCTGTAAATTGTGGATTGATAATGGAAACCTTATGGTCAGGGGCTATATTGCCTTTTTCTTCAGAACCCAGACCTGGCATAGAGTTGAGTAATCAGACCGACCTTTTAGATGATGGAAAAATCGGATAGCCTATCTATTTAATTTTTCTTTCTTTTAATCTTTCATAAAAAACATGATGGGATGAAAATCCATTCTTTCATGTTTTTTATGATTTAAGATCAAAAATATCTTTAATAGTGCCAGAAATTGAATTGTTTTTTTATTTGCAAATAATTAATTTTCAATAACATCCATATATTTATTTAATACCTTTTCCTGCCTACAATTCACTATGATTTAAACAGTTTTTATGATAATACAAAGCCTTTATAGGAGAGCCAACATGCTGACATTATCATCATTTGACTGGGACAACGGGACCTGGGCAGCCGGTCAATCCAGCTTTGAATCCATAAATCCTTGTACAAACATCTGTATTGCAGGGGACTGGGCACCTATCCGTTTGTTTAAAACAATCATGGAAACCCGACCTGAATCGGTTTACGGAGATCTTCTGCCCATTTTAAAATCTGCAGATCTATCCATTGCAAATCTTGAATGCCCTTTAAGTGACAGAGGAGAACCCGTTATTAAAAGCGGCGCTGTTTTCAAGGGTGAATCAAAACACATCAACGCCTTAACCTGTGTTCCTTTTGATGCGGTAACACTGGCGAACAACCATGTATTTGATTACGGGATGGATGCATTTACAGATACCCTGAATATTTTAAAACAGAACAATGTCCAGTGGACAGGTGCGGGAATGTCGCTTGAAGAGGCCAGTGATCCCCTTGTGATTGATGTTAACGGCACTAAAATAGCCATTGTCAATTTCAGCGAGGGAGAAGATCTTACCTCAGCCGGAAAAGGACCTGGTGTTATGGGATGGAATCTGGAGGTAGTTGAAAAAACCATTCAAACACTTCGGTCAAAAGTGGATTTCATCATTGTCATTTCCCATTGCGGTATTGAATATATTCCTTTCCCGCCGCCTTATGTTGCAAACGCGTTTAAACAGATGACCAGGGCCGGTGCAGATGTGGTTATCGGCCATCATCCCCATGTTCCCCAGGGCATAGAATTTTATAAGGGCAAACCCATTATTTACAGCCTGGGTAATTTTGCATTTTATCAGCCAACAGACCTTTATTATCGGAAACTGGGTTACCTTGTAAACCTTGGGATAAATAAAAACAGTCTTGTCTCACTGAAACTTGTCCCCTATGCCATTCATGATCACGGGCTGTCAGGTTTAAAAGGAGAGGAACGTCAATGGTTTTGGAACAAATTCAAAGAAATATCAATGCCTTTACAGGATGACAATGGGCATGATGCCGCATGGAATGGATTTTTACACTATTATGGTGTTAAAGGCTTTTTAAATGAAATATCCATGATCATGGAAAAGATAAAAACAGAACCTGAAAAAGGAGCTGCCATGTTCCGCAACCGACTGACCACTTTACAGCATTATCATCATTGGAAAGATTTTTTAACACATATGGTGGAGGGAAAACTTGAATCGTCACCCAAGTGGACGCGTTCGCTGATCAAGGAGTGGCTGACCTGCAAAAAAGATGACCTTAAAATGATAGGATAATGTGGATGGACCCGTTAGAAAATAAAGACCAATCCCAAAAAACCATTCTGGTGACAGATTCAGGACTGGGGGGTCTGTCAGTCTTTGCAAGGATGGCAGCACATCTTGAAAAATCCTCTCCCTGGCAAAACGTTGCAATGGTCTATTTTAATGCCTGGCCGGAACAATACAAAGGGTATAATCATTTTAAAAACATGGATCAGAGAGCTGATGTTTTTAATAATGCCCTCTATGCCATGGAAAAATTCAACCCGGATATGATTCTTATTGCCTGTAATACCCTTTCTATCATTTATCCGTTTACACGCTTTAGCCGGGAACAAAAAACCAAGGTTTCCGGTATTGTGGACCATGGCGTTCAATTAATCCGCAAAAACCTTTTGTCAGATCCGGACTCCCAGGTGATCATATTTGGTACGCCCACCACCATTGATGAAAGATCACATCAACGCAAACTTGTTGAAATGGGTATTGATTCAGATCGTATCATCAATCAGGGATGTGTCAATCTTGCGGGTAAAATTGAACGAAATCCCTTTAGTCCCGATGTCTCAACGATGATAGATACCAATGTTTCAGAAGCGGTTGCAAAAATAAATAAATCAAAAGGAACGATAAATGCGGCGCTTTGCTGCACCCATTTTGGATATTGCAGGGAACTTTTCCAAGCAGCTCTATCCAAACATATTAAACAGGATATTAAAATTCTCAATCCCAACCAGAGGATGGCCGATCATGCAATGATAGACCCAGACAGAACTCACGTTTCTTCTCCTGACTTTTCTCCTAATATAGACATGAAAATTATATCCAGAGTCTTTTGGGAACCGGAAAGAATTGATGCTTATGTAAGGCTTTTAAAAGATGTTTCTCCTAAAGTGGTAAAGACCCTTGCTGAATATGAATGGAATCAAAACCTGTTTGACATTTAAAATTTACTTATACACCCAATATTGAAAGGTATGTTAATGAAATGAAAAAAATATTATTAATTACAGGCCCGGGAGGGGATGCACAGGGCTGGGGGGACCTCACCGTCACTGAAAGCATTAAAAAGGCAATTGATGACTCAGGGAAGAGTGCACACATCGCTTTTGTCAACAATATGAAAGAGTTTTACTCATGTATAGAAGATAATACATTTGATATTGCCTGGAGCGCTCTTTATCACGTTACTGAAAAATCAGAGACAATTGGTATGAGTGAAGGGGATGAAAAATGGGTGGCCGATATTTTTGATGATAAAGGTATCCCCTATATCGGCCCTGATTCAAAAACCATGAAGAATTTGATTCATAAAACCGCCACCCATCAGATATTAAAAGACAAAAAGATCAGTGTCCCCTATCATTATCAGCTTGAAAGTTGCGATGAACTGCCTGACATTGTTTATCCGGCTTTTGTAAAACCCAGTTATGAATCCAGGTCCATCGGTATCAGCGATGAAAGTGTTGTCAATTCACCTGAAGAACTGAAAAAAAGAATCGCATACATAGAAACCCATTTTGACCAGCCGGCTTTGGTGGAAGAATACCTCCCCGGCGATGAATATACCGTCTTGATGCTGGGTAATGGCGCCCATCAGGTTTTTTTACCCGGCAAAGTAGTGGTAGATCCTTCCCTGTTTGGTAAATATCCCATACTGAGGACGGATTTAAGAGGGGTAGGCGTAACAAAAATCAAGCCGGTTTCCCAGCAAAAAGAAGAACTTATCGACCTTGGCCGCAAAGCCATGGAAGCTTTGAATTGCCTGGATCATGTGAGAGCGGATATGCGTCTTGATGCCAATGGTAAAATGAAAATTATTGAAGTTAACGGTATACCCGGTTTAAAACCTGTGAAAAGCTGGAGCCCACAGATATTTTCCCTGAATTATCCGTCTTCGGACGGTCCTTTGGAAGATTATAAAAAACTTATCGACCACATTGTAAGCTCTGCCCTGGCACGTTATAATTTAGGGTGATGGAATAAATGTTAAAACTAAATAGAAAAGGGTAACAAAAAATGGATGGAAGCATTCAGGGTGCCGATCCTTTAGGCGGATTTGCATATCATCTTGATTTTTCTGAGCCATTTATTGCCACGGCTATCCATTCCGGGCATCATGTCAGAGAAGAGCTTCTGCCCTTTATGGCTCTTGATTCTGACGGACGGCAATTTGAAGAAGATACAGGCACCAATTTGATGATAGATGGTTTGGGAAATGCCGTCTGGGCGCTTGAATCAAGAGCGGTGTACGATCTTAACCGCTCCCGGGAAGTCGCATTGCCGCTTACACCTGAAAGATTCTGGGGTACACGGGTATACCAAACTTCACCCACCCCGGAAATGAACGAAAAAAGCCTGAAAAATTATGATTCTTTTTACCGGTTTATGGAAACCTGTATTTCTACCATTCTGGAACGCTTTGGCATTTGCGTTATTTACGATATCCATTCATATAATATTTCACGCCAAAAAGAAAAAGGGATCAAATCTCCCCCAGTGTTTAACCTGGGTACAGCCCTTCTGAACAAATCAAAATGGAACAGAGAAATTGAATCATGGCTGGATCAACTTGGCAAGATATCTTTGACAGGAATTCATACCAGTGTGGCCGAAAACCACGTATTTTTAGGTAAAGCCGAATTCTGCAGGCGGCTTTGCAGCCTGGATAAAAGAATCCTTGTTCTTCCCACCGAAGTGTCCAAAATATATATGGACGAAAAAAAAGGCCATGTTTATCCTGATGTGATTACCGATCTTAGAATCAAGCTTCAAAATGCCATTTTGTGCCATGTAAAACAGATGGTTTAAATATATTTCTCATAAAAAAGGCTTTAACCACACCTATATTTTATGTGGTTAAAGCCTTTTATTTTGGTAAATTGATATAATTAAAATATCAATTTAAAACATTGCGTAATCGTAAAACTGAACAATTTGCATTTTTAACAATTTTCTGGGCGCAATTTTGTGAAAACGCCTCATTAAATTTACGCCGATGGTTATGGTAGACCACAATCAAATCAGCTCCCCATTTATCAGCTATTTCCAGAATTACCTCATGGTTTTTGCCAACCAGAACTTTGGTGGAAACATTGCCGCTGCAATTTTTTTCCATGAATTCCTTTAACGCCTTGCTGAATTCTTTTTTTGCCTCGTTTTTTATTTCAGTCGTAACAAAAGAAGCCACAATGGGCATACTAAATCCCGGCATCACACTGACAAGATAAATCTCGGCACCACTTAATCTGGCAATATCTGCAGCATTTTCATACACTGCCTTTGAGGTTTTTGGGTAGTCTACATCAATGGGTACTAGTATTTTTTTAAACATAGGTTGCTCCTGTTAAAAAATCAGGTTGGCGCCAGTTTATCCCTTCTTTTTCGCTGTATAAAATAGACAAGGCCCAGCAAACCCAGTGCAGGAATAAACATAAACTGTTTTGACGGCCGGTCCGATGGAATTTTAATCAATAATATTTCCTGATCAAAATCAATCCCCATTTTCTCAGCATTGCTTGAAAAAACCACATTATCGACAAGGATCTTATCATCTTCAATACGCGTTTCAAATCCGATCTCATTTAACCTTTCCACACCGCTTTGGGCATTACCCACTGGAAACATTAATGATTTTGTAAATTCCTTGCCTTTCATATTCTCACCTTTAACATTCAATCGAAGCATGGAACCCGGTTCAAGTTCTTCAACAATTTGAACCAGCTGTACTCCAGGCTTGTCTATATAGGGTGGGAAAAACTTGTCCCAGAAATATCCCGGCCGGAGAAGTACAAATGTAATCAATAATAATGCAATCGTTTCCCATATACGGTTTTTGGTCTGGAAAAACCCCTGGGTTGCAGCGGCAAAAACAAGCATAGCCATAATAGCCGAAATAACAACAATGGTAAGATGAAGCCATGATTGAATGCCGATCATTAAAAGTTCATTATTAAAAATAAACATGAAGGGCAGAACCGCAGTCCTGATATCATAGGTAAAACCCTGGATGCCTGTTCGAATGGGATCCCCTCCTGAGATCCCTGCTGCAGCAAAGGCAGCCAGCCCCACAGGCGGCGTATCATCTGCCAGAATGCCAAAGTAGAATACAAAAAGGTGGACGGCGATCAATGGCACAATCAAGCCGTTTTGCGCCCCCAACTCAACAATAACAGGCGCCATAAGAGTAGAAACAACAATATAGTTTGCAGTGGTGGGAAGCCCCATGCCCAGGATCAGACTGATTACAGCTGTAAAGAATAATATGAGAACCAGATTTCCACCGGAAATAAACTCCACAAACTCGGTCATGACAAGACCGATACCGGTAAGGGTCACGGTTCCCACGACAATACCGGCAGCAGCTGTTGCAACGCCAATACCGATCATGTTTCTTGCCCCTGATACAAGACCGTCAACAAATTCATGAAATCCCTTCTTAAAAGAGAATTCATCCCCATTTGCTTTTCTAATAAGCCCTTTAAGAGGCCTCTGCGTCAACACGATTACCATGAGCAACATGGTAGCCCAATAGGCGGATAAAGAGGGTGACAGCCTTTCCACGGTCAAACACCACATCAGGACAACCACAGGAAGTAGAAAATAAAAGCCTGCCTGGGCGGTCTCTCTTAGATCAGGTAATTGGTTAATCTCGTGGGAGGTATCCAGTTCCGGAACTCTGCAGGCCAGCCATATCAATAAATAGTATGACGCAGCCAGCAACCCGGATATGATATAAATCGTGGCTTTCCCTGCTACAATTTTTATCCAGCCAAGGCCATAATAGGTCGCACCGCCAATGATAATGATTAAAAGGAATGTCATCACAAAAGAGAGCAGTTTTTGGGCAAGGGTTTTCGTAATGGTTCTTTGCATTCCCTTGAGCCCCATTTTGCACGCCTCAAGATGAACAATATACACCAGTGCAATATAGGAAATAATAGCAGGTAAAAAAGCATGCTTTATTACTTCAAGATAGGAGATGCCGACATATTCCACCATTAAAAACGCTGCAGCCCCCATAACCGGCGGGGTCAGCTGACCATTTGTGGAAGCGGCAACCTCAACTGCACCTGATTTTTCCGCTGAAAACCCAACTTTTTTCATTAGGGGAATGGTAAAGGTTCCCGTGGTAACCACATTGGCAATGGAAGACCCTGATACCAGCCCTGTCATTCCTGAAGAAACTACTGCGGCTTTGGCAGGCCCACCTCTCATATGACCAAGACCTGCAAAAGCTGTCCTGATAAAATAGTTGCCTGCGCCCGCAGATTCCAATAAGGAGCCAAACAGCACAAACATAAAAACCATGCCTGTTGAGACCCCGATTGCCACCCCATAAACACCTTCGGTTGACAACCAGTAGTGAGACATGCCTTTTACAAGGCTCGCCCCTTTGTGGGCAATTACATCCGGCATCCAGGGACCGGCAAAAGTATAAATAATAAAGACTGAAGCAACCACCATTAAAGGAGGTCCTAAAGCACGTCTTGTTGCTTCCAATAATAAAATCAGACCAACCACGGCAACGACAAGATCAATGACTAAAGGGTCTCCCGGACGTTCTGAGAGTCCTTCATAAAACAAGAACAGATAGGATGCACAGAAAGCGCCAACCAGTGCCAAAAACCAGTCTTGCAACGGGATATAATCCCTTGGTGATGATTTTAATGTGGGATAGGCTGTATATGCTAAAAATATGGCAAACGCCAGATGGATGGCTCTTGCTTCTGTAGAGTTAAATACAAGGATATTTAAAATAAATGGCAGAGGAGATGCATACCATAATTGAAAGAGTGTCCAGATCAAGGGAACAAAAAATAAAACTTTCTTGGGAATCATGCCGACGGGGTTTCTCGCTCCAGTATCTGCCTCTGCTATCATCTCCTGCAGCGCATCCTGATCGGCTGCTGTGCTATTTGCTTCGGTCATTTAGGATCCCTCCATGGTAGAACCTGTAATTTTAGATAGGCAATTACCTTATTCTTTTAAAAAAAAGAACAAAAGTGTGCAGCACCTGATAAAGGTATTGGCTGCACACTTTTGTATTCAAACCAGGAAGTGAATTACAACAGACCAGCTTCTTTGTAATATTTTTTTGCACCGTCATGCAAAGGTGCGGAAAGACCGTCTTTGATCATCTCTTCTTTTTTCAGATTTGCAAATGCCGGATGGAGTTTTTTGAATTGATCAAAGTTTTCAAATACGGATTTTACAACGGTATAAATAACATTTTCAGGTGTGTTTGTTGAACTGACAAAAGTGGCGCCCACGCCAAAAGTAGCTGTGTCTGTGCTGGTCCCGCGATACATACCGCCAGGGATGGAAGCCGTTCTATAATAGTCTGCATCTTTAACGAGCTTATCAATAGCAGCACCTGTCACATTTACCATGACTGAATCACAGGAAGTGGTGGCTTCTTTAATGGATCCTGAAGGATGACCCACTGTAAATACGATGGCATCAATTTTATTGTCACAAAGCGCAGATGATTGCTCAGCAGATTTAAGTTCTGAGGCCAGCTTGAAATCAGCTTTTGTCCATCCAATGGCTTTCATAACAACTTCCATGGTCCCACGTTGGCCAGAACCGGGGTTTCCAATATTAACCCTTTTGCCTTTAAGATCCATGAAGTCCTTTATACCGGAGTCTGCCCGGGCGACAACAGTAAAAGGTTCGGGATGCACACTAAAAATAGCTCTCAGGTTTTTATTCGGTCCTTTTGAGGCAAATTTACTGGTTCCGTGATACGCATGATACTGCCAGTCAGACTGTGCGACACCCATGTCCAGTTCACCTGCGGCAATGGCATTAAGGTTGTATACAGAACCACCAGTACTCTCTACGGAACAACGGATATTATGGACCTTTCTGTTTTTATTAACAAGACGTGCAATTGCTCCGCCAGTGGGATAATAAACACCGGTCACACCACCTGTTCCGATGGTAACAAAAGTTTGGTCTGCTGCCTGAACAGAAGCTGCGCCCATGAAAAGAACACATCCAAAAAGTGCTGCAATACAAAAAACAAATAATTTCTTCATTTAAACCTCCCATTTAAATAATACATTAATTATCTTTGCACCTATGCAAAAGAAACATACAAATTGATAAACTTTTTGTTTGCCTTTACGTCCTCCTTTCTTTTGTCTTAAATCTAGACGAGTTATCACCATGCTTGAGAGAATTATTATTTCCCCTTATTATTTAAAGGACTCAAACTGCCGATTCAATAGTCATTTGACAAAACACTTAAATGTGTTCAAATTTTATCGTATTCGTTATTCTTAAGCTTTATCTCTATTGAAATCAACCCGGTTACAAAAAGCTGAAAAATAACTGCCAATTAAAATTATGTCATCATGCTTGATTATTTCGTCAACACGAATATTACATTGCTGCTGTTAAAAACATAGTTTAGAACCTATCGCTATCCCATCCATTTGTAAACTTATTTTTTCAATATAATTCTCGCATCAACAACATCCAGGCCTTTTTCATAAAGAATAACCGGATTGAGATCCATCTCTTCTATTTCCGGATAGGCTTCAATCAGTTTTGAACACATCAATATCAACCGTTTTAATGATTTTTTATCATACCCCATGTGCCCCCTTACGCCATCTAACAAGATAGAGGAGCGGGTATCTTCAATCATTTTCTTACAGGAGGTCGGATTAACCGGCAGCACCCAGAATGTCACATCTTTCATGATTTCAACCATTATGCCACCCAGTCCGTACATGATCACCGGTCCGAACTGCTCATCTATCTTGGTTCCTATGATGATCTCAAGGCCCTTTTTTGCCATTGGCGAAACAAGGATCCCCCGAATGTCCGCATCAGACTTATAGGTCTTCGCACTTTTAATGATTTGACGAAATCCTTGCCTGACCTCTTTTTCAGAACTCAGATTAAGTTTAACACCACAGGCATCGCTTTTATGCAGAATATCAGGCGAAACAATTTTTAATACAACACTGGCCTGGTTACTATTATTCGATTGTCGTCCTCTGCCTGTTTTGGAACCATTGTTTTTTATGATTTTTTTGGCAATGTCCCATGCTTCATCTTCATTTTGGGCCACCTCTCCGACCGAGGTCGGTGCGCCGTGGATCTTTATCAATTGTTTTGCTTCATGCTCCAACAACACATGCCGGCCCTCTTTTCTTGCATTTGCAATAACAATAGTGCCTTCTTTTTTGGCATTGGCCCGCCAATTAAATACAAAATTTGTTTTTGCCTTATATGATTTTAAATAATTACCATATTTGCAAAGTGAAGCAATGCACTTGCATGAGATATCCAGAGAATCATGGACCGGGATATCGTAATGCCGCAGTAAATCGAGGGCCCGGGACTCATGAGAACTATAAAGGGAATGCACAAAAATCGGTTTACTTCTCTTTTTTACCATTGCCCCGAACCGATGGGCTGCTGCCTCTTCTCCAATTGAAAGACTTTCTTCAAACCGGATGCCATATCCGCCAAATAGCCCCACCACCAGCAAACCGCCAACGTTGGGATCCTTTAATATAATCTTGGCACAGTCTGCAAAAAGACTGGGGTCAGAATCTGTCCCGCCTGCCACATCAACAGGGTTGATTACCGATGCGGCTTCAGGCAAAATTCTCCTTAACTTTTCTTTTGTCTTTTCAGACAATTCAGGCATATTGATGCCATAATCCGTTAAAAGGTCGGCTGCTATTGTGGCGTGTCCTCCGCCATCGGCAAGTATGGCAATGGAATTGTTTTTAATTGAAGGCTGGCTGGAAAGCGTCTCTGCCACCGGGAAAAGCTCATCTGAATTCTCAATCACAATGATGCCTGCCCTTTCATAGGCACGATTGGCCACTTCACTCATTCCAGCCAGGGATCCGGTGTGCGAACCTGCTGATTTTTTTCCTGTTGCTGACCGTCCGCTTTTTAAAAGGATAATCGGCTTTTTTATGCTTGTTTTATGCGCTTCCTGTAAAAATTTGCGTCCCTCGCTCATCCCTTCCACATACATCAGGATGGATCTTGTTTCCGGATCATTTCTAAAAAATTCAAGATACTCATGGAACTTGATATCTGACTCATTACCGACGCCGACGTAATAGGTGAATCCCTCGTGCTTACGTATTGTTGCCTCTGTAATCAATGTCAAAGCCATATTACCGCTCTGGCAGAGCAAGGCGATATGCCCTTTGGGGGCGTCTTTAATTCCCACAAGATTCATATTGGTTTTCAAATTAATCATGCCGGATGTATTGGGGCCGATCAACCTTACACCTGTCTCTTTGGCTGCTGAAACAAGCTCCTGCTCAAGTTCCCTGCCCTTTACTCCCAATTCTCTGAACCCGCCGGCTATAATAACGGCTCCGGCAACTTTTTTTTCACCGCATTTTTTTAAAATAGCCGGAATTGTCCTTGCAGGGGTTGTAATGAGAGCAAGATCTACAGGGCCCTCTATATCTGTAATATCTTTATAGCAGGTAAGCCCCAGAATCATATCTTCTTTTGGGTTTACCGGATAAATCTGTCCCTCAAAACCATCTGCTTTGAGGATTTTAATCGCCTGGTATCCCCGTTTTGTTTTATTTTTTGATGCCCCTATTATCGCTACTGATTTGGCATCGAGTACTTTATCTAACATGATATTTTCCTTTGATTGCTTTTCAGGTGGTCGCCGGTTATTTTTTTCTCTGCTCAAAATCATCCAAAGACGCTTCTCTCTCCTTTGTTGAAACACAGGCAAGGCAGGCTTCAACCTCATAATCCATCAATGCCTCAAGGCTGGTTTCGCCCTGGGCCATTAGAAAACCTTTTTTAATGAGTTTCAGAGAAAAAGATGAATTGGCCACAATCTTTTCAGCCATGTCAAATGTTTCATCCATTAAGTCAGTTAGGGGAACAGCTTTATTAACAAGCCCTATTTTCTGGGCCTCTTCACCATTGATATATTCTGCGGTAAAAAGGAGTTCCCTGGCTTTTCCCGGCCCCACAAGATCCTGGACAAGGCGGAATGCCCCCCCTGTGACAGAGGATGTCACTTTGGCCTCGGGTGAGCCGATCAGGGCTTCATTTGCAGCAATCCTTATGTCACATGCCAAGGCGAGTTCATACCCGGAACCTAAGGCATAACCGTTGATAGCTGCAATGGTTGGCTTTTCAAATCTTATAATTTTTCTTGAAGCTTCTTGTAATGATTCCAGGTAAACCCTGTAATCTTCAATGCTTCTACCCTTTGAATCTTTCAAGTCGGCCCCTGTTGAAAAAGCCCGGCCTTCACCGGTGATAACAAGTGCCTTGACATCATTATCCTGTTTTATTTTTTCAAGGGCATCCTGCATCTCAATCCAGAGCTGACGATTCATTGCATTGAGTACCTTGGGCCGGTTCAGCTTGATCAGTCCGATCTGATCTTTTTTTTCATAAATAATACATTCATAGTTCATGGGATTCACCTTTTATAATAGTTTTTTAATTACATTATTTATTTGAATCCCATACGCCTGTAAAAAAAAAATTACAAGCCCAAAAATCAAATATAATTAATTAAAAAAACAGGTCTTTCAAATCCCATGTCTTTTTGATCAGTCTGTTTTTAAAACTGAGAGAAAAGCTGATTGAGGAATCTCGACTGAACCTACCATTTTCATCCGTTTTTTACCTTTTTTCTGTTTCTCGAGAAGCTTTCGCTTCCTTGAAATATCACCGCCATAGCATTTTGCGGTCACATCTTTTCTGAATGCAGATATGGTTTCCCGTGAGATGATTTTTCCACCGATGGCCCCCTGAATGGGTATTTTAAATTGCTGCCTGGGGATTTCCTCTCTTAATTTTTTACAGGCGGTTCTGGCCCTTGCTTCGGCTTTATCCCTGTGAATAAGCTGAGATAAGGCGTCCACCCGTTCACCATTAATAAGAAAATCGAGTTTTACAAGATCTGTTTCCTGATATCCGGCAATTTCATAATCAAATGAGCCATATCCCTGGGTAACACTTTTGAGCCGGTCATAAAACTCATACACCACCTCTGCCAATGGCAGTATAAATTTCATCTCCATGCGGCTGCTTGTTAAGTATTGGTAATTTTTACTGACCCCTCGAAAATCATGACAGACCTGCATAACATTGCCCATATATTTATCCGGTACAATGATGGACGCATTGATAAATGGCTCCCTCACCCGTGTTATTTCAGCCGGATCAGGATATTGGACCGGGTTATCAATAATTTTTACCGTCCCGTCTGTAAATGTGATCTCATACATAACAGATGGCGAAGTTAAAATCAGAGACACATCATATTCTCTTTCAAGTCTTTCCTGGACGACTTCAAGATGTAAAAGACCCAAAAAACCACATCGGTATCCAAATCCAAGGGCAACGGAACTGTCTTTTTCGTAAATCAGTGACGCATCATTGAGCTTAAGCTTTTCCAGGGCCTCGGTGAGTTCCCCATAATCATCTGATGCAACAGGATACATGGAAGAAAACACAACCGGTGTCGGTTCCCTGAATCCCTCCATGGATGTTTCACATGGTTTATCTTTCATGGTAACCGTATCACCGATTTTCACATCACTGATATTTTTAATACCGGCGATAAAATACCCCACCTGACCTGCTATAAGCTCTTTTTGTGGTTGTCGAACGATTTGAAATAATCCCACTTCCTCAACTTTATATTGGGAATTATTGGACATAAACATGATCTTGTCGCCTTTTTTGATGCTGCCTTCAAAAATCCTGAAATGAACAATAGTTCCCCTGAATGCGTCATAATGAGAATCAAATATCAACCCTCTAAAAGCAGAATTATCCTTGACCACAGGGGGGGGTATTTTCCCGACAATAGTCTCAAATATCTTGTCGACACCCGTACCTGCCTTTGCAGAAACCGGCAACGCTTCATCAGAATCAATCCCCAGATCGTCTTCGATCTGATCTTTGGCCCACTCAATCTGAGCAGACGGCAGATCGATTTTATTGATCACGGGAATTATCTCAAGCTCATGTTCCATGGCAAGGTATAAATTTGCCAAGGTCTGGGCTTCAACTCCCTGACTGGCATCTACCAGTATTAATGCGCCTTCACAGGAAGCAAGCGCCCTTGACACCTCATATGAAAAATCCACATGGCCGGGTGTGTCTATCAGATTTAAAAGGTATTGTTCTCCATTTTCCGCTGTATACGGTAGAGAAACGGTCTGGCTTTTGATGGTAATGCCTCTTTCTCTTTCAATATCCATGGAATCCAGAATCTGATCTTTCATGTCCCTTTCTGAAATAATACCGGAAAGTTGAATCAGCCGGTCAGACAGTGTTGACTTTCCATGATCGATATGGGCAATAATGCTAAAATTTCGAATATTCTTTATATTTAACTTCAATTCTACTCCAAACTAAAATGTTGACAAATAAGACTTATACAGCTAAAAATTGTGTCATATATTTATCAATTGCATATAGAGGTGTCAAGAAAAGCTCTTACTGTGGAATATAACCATGGAGAAAAATTCATGTCCTATTCTATCCTCATTGTTGATGATGATATTGCTATTAAAGAATCTGTAACAGAATATTTAATAGCAATAAATTATAATGTTAAAAGTGCCGCGAATGCCACTGAAGCCTTAGAAATACTCCAATCCTTTGAAGCAGATGTTGTTATTACAGATATTATAATGCAGGGTATGGATGGTCTTGAGCTGACCCGCAGGATAAAAGACGCCTACGATATTGATGTTATGGTCATGACAGGCTATAGCGCCGAATATTCATATGAAAATGCTGTTCAGGCAGGTGCAAGCGATTTTATTTTCAAGCCCTTTCGTTTTGAGGAATTGGATTTAAGAATTAAAAGAGTGTTAAGAGAGGCCGATTTTAAAAACGAACGGACAAAACTCTTAAAAAAACTTGAAAAAATTGCCATAACCGATGCGTTAACCCAACTGTATAATTCACGGCATTTTTTTGCTCAGATAAAAACCGAAGTCAACAGGCATATCCGCTATTCCCGCGCCCTGTCCTTACTCATTTTAGATATTGATTTCTTTAAAAACTATAATGATACCTGGGGACATCTTGAAGGGGATAAAGTACTCATGGGAATTGGAGCAACCGTTAATTCCTGTATGAGATCCATGGACACGGCCTATCGGTATGGGGGAGAAGAATTTACCATTCTTCTACCGGAAACGAAAATTCAAAAAGCATGCGTGGTGGGTGCCAGGATAAAAGACAGCATCAGCGCCCAGGTATTTGAACCTGAATCAGGAAAAAAGGTATCCGTTACTGTCAGTCTCGGTGCAACACAACTTGTAAAAGGTGAAGATTTTAAATCATTTTTAAGCAGGGCTGATAAAGCCCTTTATACGTCAAAGGAAACCGGCAGAAACAAGTTAACCTATCTTGTTTGATAGATAGGTTAGTGTCTTGCCGGAAATCTGTGTTTGAATGAAAAGTTGCTGATATGCGAGGCGTAGAAATATTTTGAAACCGGAATGTACATAAGGATTTAAAAATTTTGCAACAACGAAGCAGATAAGTTCGTTTTGGTTCAAACACTAATTCGCATGCTCAAATCTATAGACCGTGCCTGATGAGTGAGTGCGCCACAGGAAATGACATCCACACCCGTGGCTGCAATTTTATTCAAAGTTTCAAGAGAGACATTCCCTGACGCTTCTACAATAGCTCTGCCGTTTATATAATTTACAGCCTGTGACATTTGATCATAATCCATATTATCCAGCATGATCACTTCGACGCCAGCATCAAGGGCCTGCTTGACTTCATCAAAATTTGAAACTTCAACCTCTATTTTCATCAAATGAGATGCCCTCTTTTTAACCAAATCCACTGCCTTTTTAATTGAACCTGCAACGGCTATGTGGTTATCCTTAATCAAAACACCATCAAATAATGACATTCTATGATTATATGCGCCACCAGTTCTCACAGCTTCCTTTTCAAGACCGCGAAGGCCGGGAGTGGTTTTTCTCGTGTCTGTCAGCCGGACCGTGGACCCCTTAAGCGTATCCACATATGATCGGGTCAATGTGGCGATCCCTGAAAGCCGCTGTAAAAAGTTTAAAGCCACCCTTTCCCCTTTTAAAAGGGACAAAAGGTCTCCCTTTACTTCAAAAACAACATCCTTGTTTTTGACCTGTTCACCATCTGAAAAAAAAGAAGTCGTATCACAATTGGGATCCAGCAGTTTAAATACTTTTTTTGCAACTTCAATCCCGGCAAGCACAAAAGACTCTTTGGCAACTATCACTCCATTGCCCGTCAAAGATTCAGGCAGGATATATTCTGCTGTTATATCCCCCTGCCCTGAATCTTCAAAAAGAGCTAACTTTATTATATTTTCAAATGAGTTCATGTCCCATCACTTCATTTTCTGAAATCTGTCAAGATTTGCCTTTAGTTTATTGTTTCTTTCTTCAAAGTCTTTATACTGGGTTTTAACTTTTCGGATCACATCCTCAGGCGCTTTTTCAAGAAAGCTTTCATTGTTAAGTCTTTTCTGGACGACCAACAGCTCTTTGGTGTTTTTTTCAAGCTCTTTTTTGAGCCTGGCGATTTCCTTATCAAAATCAATCACACCTTCAAGGGAGACAAAACATGTTGTATTACCGTTTACAGAGGATGCGCAGGACGCAGGAATATTGTCTGCATCGCAGAAATAAAAACTTTCAAGTGCGGCAAGATTTACAATAATGGATTTATTTTCGGCAATAATGATTTTTTCTTTTTCATCATTGGTAAATGCCAGAACTTTTATTTTCATGGACGGCTGAATATTCATCTCACTTCTGATATTTCTGACACCGGAAATCAAACCAAAAATAAAATCCATTTCTTTTTCAACGGATTCATCCCTATTTGTCTCATATTCTGTCTTACTATAAGGGTAACTTGCCGCCATTATCGATCCGTTTGTTGCAGGCAGTATGTGATAAATCTCCTCTGTAACAAAGGGCATAAACGGGTGAAGCATGATTAAAATATCTTCAAGAACCTTTGCCAGAACACTTCTTGCACTGTCTCTTCTCTGAGTTCCCTGCTTTTCATAAAGGGAGGGCTTTGTGGTCTCTAAAAACCAGTCACAGAATTCATGCCATACAAACTGGTAAACGGCTGATGCGGCTTCATTAAACTTATAATTTTCAATGCCATCTTTTACAGCAAGACTGGTGTGGGCACTTCGCGAAAGAATCCATTTTTCAGCAAGGTTGAGCTTTTGAGGATCAATTTTTGTATCTTTATCCGTAATATGCATCAGGGCAAATCTTGCAGCATTCCAAAGCTTATTCACAAAATGCCGATACCCTTCCACCCGTGATTCTGACATTTTCACGTCCCGTCCCTGTGCTGCAAAAGCGGCCAGGGTAAATCTAAAGGCATCTGCACCATATTCATCAATCACTTTTAAGGGATCAATTACGTTACCCACAGATTTGCTCATTTTTTTTCCGTGTTCATCCCTGACAAGGGCATGGATATAAACATCATCAAAAGGTACCTCATCCTTGAAATGAATTCCCATCATCATCATCCTGGCAACCCAGAAAAATAGAATGTCAAAACCGGTTACAAGCACATTGGTGGGATAGAATGTTTTCAAAAGATCCGTATCCTTTGGCCATCCCATGGTTGAAAACGGCCAGAGTGCACTGGAAAACCATGTGTCCAACACATCTGTTTCCTGGATAATCTGTTTTGATCCGCAAGTCGGGCAATTTGCCGGATCTGTTTCCTCCACAATAACTGCTTTACAGTCCGAACATTTCCAAACCGGTATTCTGTGACCCCACCAGATCTGTCTTGAAATGCACCAGTCCCTGATATTATCCATCCATTCAAAGTAAGTTTTGGACCAGTTTTCCGGGAGAATTCTGGTTCTACCGCTTCGAACGGCCTCGGATGCTTTTTTGGCCAACGGCTCAACCTTGACAAACCATTGTTTGGATACAGAGGGTTCAACAATCGTTTTACAACGATAGCAGTGTCCTACCTTATGCTTGATAGGCTCTTGTTTAACCAATAACCCCTGGTCTTTCAATGCTTCAACCGTCTTTTTCCTGCATTCAAATCGATCCAAACCCTTAAAATCGCCTGCACCTTCCAGCATAAATCCATCGTCATCAATGACTTTTAATTTATCAAGCCCGTGTTTTTCTCCCAGAAAAAAATCATTGGGATCATGGGCCGGGGTGACCTTTAAAGCGCCAGTTCCAAACTGGGTATCCACATAATCATCCCGGATAATCGGAATGGTCTTATCTGTTAAGGGAAGTTTAACATGGGTTTGGTCAAGATCTTTAAATCGGTCATCTTCAGGATTTACCGCAACTGCTGTATCGCCAAACATGGTCTCGGGTCTTGTGGTTGCTACAGTGAGTCCCTGTTTTTTATTTGCAAATGGATATCTGATATAATAGAAATATCCGTCTTTTTCTTCATGCTCAACTTCAAGATCTGCCAGGGCTGTTTTGCACCTGGGACACCAATTAATAATGTATTGACCCTCATAGATAAGATCTTCTTTGTACAGTCTTACAAACACTTTTCTCACAGCATCGGAAAGACCTTCATCCATTGTGAATCTTTCCCGGTCCCAATCACAGGAAGCTCCCAGCCTTTTGAGCTGATTTATAATTGCTCCGCCCTTTTTCTCTTTCCACTTCCAGACCTGCTTAATAAATTCATCCCTGCCAACTTCATCCCTTGTCAGTCCTTTTGCGGCAAGATCTCTTTCAACAACATTCTGGGTGGCAATCCCGGCGTGATCTGTTCCCGGCATCCAAAGGACATTATAGCCCAAAAGCCTTCTATACCGGCACATAATATCCTGAACAACATTGTTTAATGCATGGCCCATGTGAAGCACGCCGGTAACATTAGGCGGCGGGATAACTATTGAAAAGGCTTTCTTATCACTTTTATCTTCAGCCTTAAAAGACCCATTATCAATCCAGTACTTATACCATTTTTCTTCGATTCCTGATGGCTCATATCCTTTATCCAGATGATCAGAACCCATAAATCAACTCCTAAAACTCAATATTAATGAAAAAGGGGACCTTTTAGTGAATCCCCATAATTGTTTTATATATTTATCGCCGGTACTTAAATCTAATCCAAATGATCAAAATCTCTTTTCAATCGCTCCTTGATTTCTGCAATTTCTTTTTTAAGAACTTTTTCCATGCTCTCTGTCAAAAGCAGGTCAATCTTATCAGCAAATTTCTTTTCAATTACCCTCTCCAAGGCATCTTCCATTTGTTTTGAGGTCACATTTATCTGATTGCCCGGCACTGGGACAACATCCGGTTCATGGGATGGCTCACCAACAGAATCTTCCATTTTAAGCCCAGATCCATCTGTAGAAGAATCATCTTCCATTTCAAGGTTTTCAACAGGCTTAATGCCCTCTTTTATTATCTCATCCTTTTCAGGCAATTGGTTTTCATCCCCGACAACATCATTGAGCTCAATAATTTCTTCCTGTGCTGGAGGAACCGCTTTGTCAGCATCGGCAATATCCGTCAGTTCAATGATTTCTTCTTGTTCTGGAGGAACCGCTTTGTCAGCATCGGCAATATCCGTCAATTCAATGATGTCTTCCTCAGCCGGAGGAGTGCTTTCTTTTTCGGCAATATCTGTCAATTCAATAATTTCGTCCTTGGCCGGAGAACTTTTTTCTACTTCGGCGATATCCGTCAATTCAACAATATCTTCTTCTAATGATGGTGCTTTTTCTTTATCCGCAATATTCTTCGGTTCAACAACTATCTCTTCTGCCTCTTCTTCGCTAATAAAATCATCATACCAATCTGTTGTATCGACCATAATATCCTCACTTGATTAAGATATTAAAAACAATATACTTTCCAATATCTGCGAACGCCAAAAAATACCAAAGCCCGATCAAAGTGTCAACTATTTAAAAAAGCCATTTACAATGCCCCCTACATTGGTTTAAAGAATCTGAATGATGCAAAAATTTATCATTCAAAAAATTGATTTCATACCTGCAAAAGCCGTCATTCACGGTCAGGATGCAAAACATATTTCAAAGGTTCTCAGGCTGAATAAAGGAGACCGGATTGAGGTCACCAACGGGAAAGGCAAAGATTATACAGCGATTATTGATACGCTCTCTGCCAGCCGGATTAAGATCAATATAATTGAAGAGCATGAATCGATAACAGAATCTCCAATCCATATTACGCTTTGTCAGGGTATGCTCAAAGATAAAAAAATGGATTTTGTAATCAAACATGTTACACAGCTTGGTATTGATGAGTGGATCCCTTTTTATTGTGAGAGATCCATCCCCACCCCAAATAAAAAAAGAATAGAGAAACGGCATCAGCGGTGGGAAGTCATTGCCAGAGAATCACTGAAACAATGCCGGAGAAGCAGGCTGCCGATCATTTCAAAACCGGTAAATTTTCAGCAATTGTTAGACTTGTCAAGTTCCCATGATTTGAAAATTGCTTTTTGGGAAAAGGAAACCCGGCCACTTGATACGCTGAGCAAAAATGCTTTCAATAAAAAGGTTTTTATTCTCATCGGACCGGAAGGTGGATTTTCCACAAATGAAATCGCTCAATCTAAGGAAAATGGATTTTCATCTTATTCGCTCGGCCCCAGAATCCTAAGGGCTGAAACCGCTTCTATTTCAAGCTGTGCCCTTATTCAGCACATCCTTGGGGACATTTAAAAACATATATTTTAAAACATTTTCACTTGACATGAATAGCCAAAAAGCATATAAACCCTTCTGTTGTTTGAGCCCAGGTAGCTCAGTCGGTAGAGCAGGGGACTGAAAATCCCCGTGTCGGCAGTTCAATTCTGTCCCTGGGCACCACAACATAAAAGGCTTCCGGTGTTTTCACCCGAAGCCTTTGTTGTTTGGATTCACTTTTGTCCACCTATTGTCCACCTTTTTATTATTTAACACCGGGACCTTACCTTCTATATTGTGTGTTGTATTATTCCCATAGATTGCATATCACTAATTGTATAAAACTTTGTTAATAGTGCCTTTCAAGCTGAAAAATCAAAGGGGGTAATAAACAAAATCCAAATACCCACAAACACATTTTTTTGCAACTTTTCAGAATCCACAAAACAAGTCAACTTGATCCGGCGATGTTAATTAGAAAATCAAATGCCGCAATTGTGGCTTACAAAGTATCCCCAATATACTTGCAATCAAGAAATTCAACCCCTATAAAAATATTTTCCAAAACCAATCAGATTAATATGAATATATTATTAATTAAAATGCGAAAGATTTTTTTGATACCCTTCTTGGTCCATAATAGTATAATTTGGAAAAAAATATCTTCTCACATAAAAATATCCGGCTTATCCAGTCTCGGGATAAGATTATTGTTCATTTCTTAACGGCGTTTTTACAGTTAGCTGGAGCTACTGGTTGGGGCTATTTTTTTCTGTATACCAGGCGTCTTATGATTGCCGCTAAAATCAAAGTACTGGGAATGAAAACGAGACAATAAATGAATGATATTACAGGCCACCATGCTCTGTCATTACCTTGCCCAATTGTTGAAAAGGAATAATAACTGAGTCAGATGCATCCGAATATCTCTGCCATTAACACAAGTGATTCAAATCCAGTGCGGGATTTTAACGTGGTGCCTGATGGGCAAAATTCCAGATATAGCCAAATCGCTAAGGCTATTAATGGAATTGCAATTATGAATAAAATTATCATTTACTTTTTGATCTGCCCCAATATTATATACCACTTTTTAAGTTAGAGAATGGCACTTGTCAAATACTTCCTGATCCACCCAGATCGGCATCCGCTCCTGACGCCATATCCGCTCGACCCGTTTATGATTGACATGCCAGCCGTTATTTTTCAGCATGCCTGTTATCATACAATATCCATAACGCCCGTATTGTTTTGCCAGTTTTAATATTTCAAATTTCAGGGCTTTATTATCATCCTTAACAACAGCATTATATCGTTGGGTTGATCGATGCTGACCAATCACTTTACATGCTCTTCGTTCTGATATCTTTAATTTGCCTTGTAAATGATGGATGCATTGGCGGCGTGTTTCAGGGCTTAGTAGTTTCCCTCCAGGGCTTCCTTTAAAATAAGCGTGTCCAGGGTTAAATCTGAAACTGCTTTTCTTAATCGCTGATTCTCTTTTTCAAGTTCTTTCAGCTTTCTTGCCTGACTTATTTTTAGACCACCAGATTCTCTGCGCCAGCGATAGTAGGTCTGTTCTGCTATCTCAAGCTGTCTACAAATCTCTTTGACTTTTTTACCCTGGTGCAATCCGATCTCTGCTTCCCGAAACATTCTTATGATTTGTTCCGATGTGTACCGTTTTCTGCTCATTTCAACCTCCTGCTTTTGCCCAGACTTATATCAAAAAACTCTCTCTATGTCTGGATCAGTTTTCAGGGGGCAGGTCAGTTTCCATTTAAAATATGATCAAGAAAAATGATCCATGTGGCCTTTAAATTTATAAAGCACAAAGCTTTTTTTCAAAGAAGAAATTAGTCTTTTAAAGGGACTGAAGATGTTGACTTTTTTGAGGAGCTGCCCAAAAACTTGAAATTTCTGCCTGCAAATGATAATTTTATTTATTCTCCCATTATATTAAACCAGATTTTATGACCTTTTATTCTTTATGTTACAATTTTAATATAATATAACTTCAATTATTTCTATTAATTTAGATATATTTGGAAAAAAATGAACAACCCATAAATGGAGTCAATGAATGGATACCTTTAAAGCGGATAAAACAATCACCGTTAAAGGGCATAAAATTGCTTATCATCGTATAGGTGCAGGACAAGTTATTCTGCTGGTCCACGGTATAACCACCTATAGTTTTATATGGCGCAATTTAATTGATTCCTTGAGTAAATATCATGATGTCATTACAATAGATCTGATCGGCTGTGGCGGTTCAGACAAACCGTTAGATGTATCATATTCCTTAAATCAACACTCAAAAATTCTTTACGAATTTATGACAACCCTGGGCATTAAAAAATTCCATTTTATAAGCCATGATGTTGGCGGTGGGATTGGACAAATATTTGCAGTCAATTATCCCGGGCGGCTAATAAGTCTGGTGATGATTAATCCTGTGGCATACGATTTTTGGCCGGTTCAACCCATCATTGCCATGCGCACCCCAATAATTCGCCAGCTGGCAATGGCTACTCTGGATATGGGAGTTTTTAAACTGATCGTGAGTAGAGGACTTTATAATAAAAAGAAAGCGTCATCGGAATTAATGGATTATTTTTGGAAACCAATGGGAACAAAAAAAGGACGAAAAGCCTTTTTGCACTTTGCAAAATGTCTGAATAACAAGAATTTATTGGATATAGCCGATGATTTAAAAACATTAACAACTCCTGTTCTGATTATACGTGGAGATGCAGACAAATTCTTGAGTTCTTCAATTTGTGAAAAGTTGCATGATGAAATCCCCAATAGCACCTTGATAAAAATTTCAACCGGAGGTCACTTTATCCAAGAAGACGAACCAGAACTGATTGGGGATCATATCAACGCTTTTTTGGAGAATCTTAGATGAATCGTGAACTCGAGAAAAGATGCCGAGAGTTGGAAAAAAACATAAGCGTCCTGCAAAATGAGAATGAGTTATTATCTGAACGGGCGGAAGATTCTCTTTTAATAAGTTTAATTGCCGATAGCATCAGATCCATTGATGATAGTGATGTTTTATGTTTAAGCATTTTAGAAAGAATTTCCATCCTAAAAGACATTCAGTATTGTGCATGTTGTGAATTAAGACAAAATAAAATTATTCAAAATCAAGTCTATGCCGGTTTCTCAGACACTGATTTTTCAGGCAGCGAAATTTCGTTGTCACCGGAAATCATTAAAGAGCTGGATGACGGTTTGGTTTACATTACAAGTGGGTCGTGTTCCCAAAAGGGAATACAATTCAACTTTAAAAACTCTGATTTTGAACCTTTCTCAACATGTATTTTCCCCTTTACAACAGAATCAATACCAGAGGGGTTTTTTATTTTTGCAGATGATGAACCTGACGAAGCAAAACTGAGCGCTGTATCCATGCTTTTACAAAATATCATAGATATGGTTGTGGAAAAACTTGATAAAATAACACTTCTCGAAGAATTGAAACAATTAAATACTGATCTTGATCGAAAGATAAAAAGCCGTACAAAATCATTAATTGAAACAAACAAACGATTATCCCAGGAAATTTCAGATCGTATAAAGGCAGAAAATGAAACCATTCAAGTTCAAAAATTGGCGAATGAACATGAAAAACTGGCATTAGTTGGGCAGGTTGCTGGAAAAATGGCCCATGATTTTAACAATGTTTTAGGTATTATCATGGGTAATGCAGAACTTTCCCTTTTAGATTGTAATGAGCCCCAAACAAAGAAAACGCTTGAATTAATATACAAACAAACCATTAGAGGCAAGAACTTAACAAAAAATCTAATTGCATTTGCACAAGACCAGGAACCGAAACAGGAATTTTTCAAGATAAACGAGAAAATCAATCTGGTTATAGATCTTTTGAAAAAGGATCTTGATGGAATTGAATTAATTAGAAAAGACAAAGCTAATGTGCCGGAAGTTCTTGCAGACCCTGGAATGATAGAACATACGCTCGTAAATCTGATCCAAAATGCGATTCACGCAACCAGCATGACAGAACACCCAAAAGTTATAATCAAAACATATTGCCTTGAGAACAATATCTGTTTTGAAATTGCCGACAATGGGTGCGGAATTCCTGAAGAACACCTGCAGCATATTTATGAACCCTCTTTTACCCTTAAAGGCAATAAAGATGTAACAGGTTCCTATGATGCCAAAATAAAGGGTACAGGATATGGAATGGCAAATGTAAAAAAATATGTTGAACGCCATAAAGGTCGTATGTCCATCAGGACAGAGTTTGGATCAGGCACTGTATTTATCGTTCATTTGCCCATTATTAAAAAACAATTATCAAAAAAGGAAAAACAAGAACTCCATAAATCAGAATTTCACTCGGGAGATCGTATTCTTCTTGTTGAAGATGAAACAGACATCTCTGATGTACAGTACACTATATTAACACAAGATCCGTGCAACCATAAAGTTGATCTTGCACACAACGGCCTGATTGCAATGGATTTGTTCGACAGAAACGAATATGATTTTGTAAGTCTTGACTATATACTTCCGGGAGGAATAAATGGTATGGATGTGTATAACCATATCAGAAAAACCAACACTAAAATTCCCATACTTTTTATTTCCGGTAATATTGAGTTTTTAGAGTCCATTAGAGAATTAAAGCAAAAAGACAGGTATGTTGATCATCTGTCAAAACCCTGTAAAAATATAGACTATATAAACAGCATTGATAAATTATTGGGAATCTGAATAGCTAAATATTTTTATCTTCAATTTTGGATAAAATTTTAACATATTTTAAAAGTTCGCCATGCTTAATCATTTTTGGTGATCTATTTTTTACAGGTTTTAATTTGTCAGCCGTTTTTACTTGTTACTCATGGCAAGACCAATACCTGCTCCAATAAAAGTGCCGCCGATAATTCTTTTTATATATTTCCCGATTATGGCTGTGGAAAATACAGAGACAATCTTTTGACCGCCAATGGCGTAAATCATAAAGCAGCTAAAGGCAATCACAGCGCAAATGCCGATAAGTATGCAAAATTGATTTAAATACCCGGCATTGGGGTTAATAAACTGGGGAAAGACTGCAGAGAAAAATACAATCGCTTTTGGATTTCCTGCGGTCACAAATGCCGATTGCAGGTACATTCTTCTTAAAGAGTTCCATTTGTTGCTGTGATTTAGTTCATTTGGCGATAATGACATTTTTGACGAACATAATATACCTATTCCCATGTAGATGAGGTATGCTGACCCTGCCCATTTAATGAGCTGAAATGTGGTTTCAGAAGCAATTAGAATGGTGCCTAAGCCTGCTATGGAAACAGATGCCTGAATTAAGGTAATCGTTACATTGCCCATGGCTGATGCAATGGTTCGTTTGACGCCGTAGTTCATACCATGGGTCAAAGCCAGTAACATGCTTGGACCGGGTATAATTGAGGCAACAAATACCGTTATTGAAAATAGCATTATGAAATTGAAAGACATCGTATTTTAACCTTTACATGAATGTTATTCTGATTCATTTATACACATGAGGAGATGCTTAACCTGCTGGCCTTAATGCCAATGAACACCCTTTGTATCTCATAAGTGACTCTGTTTTATTAAACCATGTATTTATGCCGTTTCACAGATCTTCCATAATGGAATGATGAGTTATATTAAACAGCCTGAAATACCAATCCATCATGCCATATCAAAATAAATTATTGTTGTAAATAATGAGAGACTCTAATTTTAAAAAGAAAATCGGAAGGAAATATCTGTCAGCCCTTTATTTTGGCCCTATTTATTCGTACAAAAAACAGGCGGCATATCCCTTGTCCCCGACACGCCTCAATTCTGGTCGCTGATTGACGCAAATGTCCATTTTATGATGGCACCTGGGATGGAAATGGCATCCGGAAGGCGGATTTATAGGGCTTGGCACATCACCTTTTAAAATAATTCTTTTTTTCCGCGTTTTCGGATCTGCAACGGGTATAGCCGTTAACAACGCCTGGGTGTATGGATGTTTGGGATCGTTATAAAGATCTTTATAATTCGACATTTCAACTATTTTCCCTAAATACATCACAGCGATTTTGTCACAAATATGCTCAACCACGGACAGGTCATGGGCAATGATGATATAGGACAGATTAAATTCATTCTGTAAATCCACCAATAGGTTGATTATCTGAGCCTGGATTGAAACATCCAGAGCAGAGACAGGTTCGTCTCCTATTATTAAATCAGGGTCAACTGCCAAGGCTCTGGCAATCCCTATTCGCTGACGCTGGCCACCACTGAATTCATGGGGATAACGCCTGCCCTGATCCGGAGACAATCCCACTCTTTCCAAAAGAAAATCAATCCTGTCCTTTCTTTCATTCCCTTTATAAAGGCCATGAATTTCCATGGGATCACTGATGATCTGATTGACTGTCATTCTTGGATTAAGTGAAGAATAAGGATCCTGAAAAATAATCTGCATCTGTTTTTTGAGCGCCCGCAGCTCAATATTATTTGTATGCAGGATATCTTTGCCGCGATAAAAGACTTGGCCGCTTGTTGCCTTGATCAGCCTTAAAACAGCTAAACCTGTTGTGGTTTTACCGCATCCGCTTTCCCCGACAAATCCTAAAGTCTCTCCTTCGTTTAATTTAAAAGAGACATCATCCACTGCGTAAACATGTCCTATGGTTTTGGCCAGCAACCCTTTTTTAATTGGAAAATGTACTTTTAGATTTTTTACGTTCAATAGGGTATTCACGTTTAAATTTCCTTGAGTGAATTAGTACAACCAGCAGCGAACCTGGTGGTTTGCGTTTATGGCTTTGATATCCGGCAAATTTTCCTTGCATGTATCCATGGCCTTTGGACAGCGAGGGTAAAAGTCGCATCCCTTCGGCAAATGAAACAGAGAAGGCACCATTCCGTTGATTTCATGCAATTGCTGCCGGCCTCCCCCGGCACGATTACCCAGTTTTGGGATAGATTGCAATAATCCCTGGGTATACGGATGCGTGGGGTGATAAAAAATATCCTGAGTATTACCTTCTTCCACCACTTTACCGGCATACATGACAACCACCCTTTCTGCCAATTCAGCGATGACGCCCAGATCATGGGTGATCATCATTATTGCTGTTTCGTATTCTTCTTTCAACTGAAGCATCAGTTCCAGAATTTGAGCCTGAATTGTGACATCAAGAGCAGTGGTGGGCTCGTCGGCAATCAGGATCTCCGGATTGCAGGAAAGCGCCATGGCAATCATTGCCCTTTGCCGCATCCCACCTGACAATTGATGGGGATATTCATGGACTCTTTTTTCCGGTGCAGGGATTTGAACCTTTTTAAGCATTTCAATGGAACGGTCCCAGGCCTCTTTTTTATCCATTTTTTTATGAAGCATGAACATTTCTGAAACCTGGTCACCAATGGTAAAAACAGGATTCAATGCGGTCATGGGCTCTTGAAAAATCATGGCAATCCGATTGCCCCTGACAGCACGCATATCTTCCATGGACAAATTTATGAGATCAATACCGTCAAAATCAATACTGCCAGAGACAATTTTGCCCGGCGGCATGGGTATCAGCTTGAGAATGGTTTGAGCGGTAACACTTTTCCCACAACCCGATTCACCCACAATCCCCAATGACTCCCCTTTTTTCAGGTGAAAGGAAACATCATCTACTGCTTTGGCCACCCCTTCGAATGTATAAAAATATGTTCTTAAATCTTTAACATGTAAAAGGTGTTTTTGCTCACTCATAAACAGTTTACCTTTCAATTTTCGGATTAAGTTCTTCTCTTAACCAATCCGAGAATAAATTGATACCAACCACCAGCATCACCAGAGCCACGCCCGGAAAGATAATCATCCACCACATGCCTGCATAAACATAGTTTTTTCCAATAGCAACCATCATACCAAGTGATGGTTCGGTTAAGGGGACGCCGACTCCAAGAAAACTTAACGTCGCTTCCAGCATAATTACCACTGCAAGATCCACGGCAATGATGACAAATATGGGAGGCATGGCATTGGGTAAAAGATGTTTAAACAGCAATCTAAAATCACTGGCCCCACTGGCCTTAGCAGCCATGATATAAGCTGAATTTCTGATTTCCAGGACACTGCCGCGCATGGTACGGCCATACTTAACCCAGCCGGCAATGCAGATAGCAATGATCACCACAAAAATACTTCCCCCTTTAAAAATTCCCAAGAATAATATGGCCCAGAGCGTCGTTGAAAAAGAATAGAATGTATCTGCTATCCTCATGGATATCGCATCCAGCATTCCCCCGTAATAACCTGATAAAAGCCCGATTAAAATCCCAAAGCTTCCGGCAATTAAAACAACCCCGGTTGCAACGATCAAAGAGGTTCGGCATCCGTAAATAATCGTGCTGAAAATGCATCGCCCCTGATCATCGGTTCCCAGGATATAGGGGTATGCACCTCCATCCATCCAAACCGGAGGCGTTAGAAAATATTCCAGGCTGACTTTTGTAAGGTCATAGGGATCCTGAGGTGTAATCCATGGTGCAAATATGGCAGCTAAAACAAATACAACCAGGATCATACTCCCAAGCATTGCTGACGGATCATGCAAATAACTGTGCAGTATTTTGGATTTTATTCGTTTATCACTCATATCGAACCTTTGGATTAATGACGGCATATAAGATATCAACAATTATGTTTGCCGAGATAATGATGAAAGCGGCAATCATAATATAAGTCACAATGACTGATTGATCGGTTTCATATATGGAGGTCAGCAACAGACTACCCATGCCGGGCCATTGAAAAATCGTTTCTGTGATCAGTGAAAAGGCAATCAATTCACCAAACTGAAGCCCTGTAATCGTAACGATTGGAATAAGCACATTTCTTAAGGCATGCTTAAAGATAACTGTTCTCGGCGCAAGCCCTTTAGACCAGGCCGTTTTTATGTAATCCTCTGTTAAAACCTCTCTCATGCCCGCCCGGGTTAAACGGAGCAGAACGGCCAACTGATACATGACAAGTGTTGTGGCAGGAAGAATTAAGTGTTTCCAGCCGCTGACGGTGAGCAGACCGGTTCGCCAGAATCCAACCTGAATGGTGTCTCCTCTGCCAAAGGCAGGTAAAAATTCCAGATACACTGCAAAAATCATGATCAGGACGGTACCGATTAAAAACGTCGGTATGGATATACCACCCAATGAACCCGCCATTATTATTCTATTGATTAAGGCATTTGGTTTAAGGGCCACAATCACTCCTAAGCTCACACCAATGCAAAATGCCATAAATACGGCTATGCTTACCAGCTCAAAAGTAGCTGGAAACCGTTCCAGGATTAAACCCAAAGCAGGCACTTTGCTGCGGTAGGAGACGCCGAAGTTACCTTGAAGAGCGTTAAACAGCCATTTCCCATATTGGATGTAAACCGGTTTGTCTAAACCCAATAGCTTTCGAACGTCTTGGATTTCCTCAAAGGTTGCATACTGGCCAACCATATTCAAGGCAGGATCTCCTGAATACTGAAAAATCACAAAACAGATCATGGAAGCGGCCAGCAGGACCACAACTCCCTGTATAAATCGTTTAGCTATATAAGTTCCCATATCGTCCCAATTTAAAATAAGCATACAGGAAGCGTAAGAGCGCTTCCCATATGCCTTCTTATATTCTTATCGCACTATTTCTTTGTATACGATCCATCTGTCCGGGCGTGGATTAAACGTGATACCCTTATTTTTCTGAACAGCGTATAAGTCTTCCTGGTAATGGAGCGGGATAAAGGCGACCTTGTCCATGGCCAGCTTGTTCAAATTCATTAATGCTTTTGCTCGTTTGCCAGGATTTACAATATCCGCAGTGGCTTCCAGAAGAGCATCAACCCCGGCATCAGAATATGATGCCCCGTTAAAAGCGCCATACCCTTTTTCCTTGTCTCTGGAATGCGCTAATTTTGAAAATGTCCTGCCCATATCAAATGTACCGTCAAACCATCCGATTAAATAAAAATCAAGAATTCCTTTGATCAATTCAGGAAAAAAGATTGATTTTGGTTTTACATCCAGTTTTACCCGGATACCCACTTTGGCAAGATAGCGTGCAACAGCTTCTGCAATTTTTGCATCCTGGACATATCTATCATTAGGACCGGTTAAGGTGATGTCAAAACCATTTTCATATCCGGCTTTTTTCAAAAGTTGTTTTGCCATTTCAGGATTATAGGCTAATCGTTTGATATCTGCGTTATACCCAATGGTTGGCGGATCCGGAATCTGGGCCGCCGGAGATGCATGACCTCTCATGATTTTGGCAATAATTTCGTCTTCGTTAATGGCCATGTACATGGCCTGGCGGACGCGGACATCTGCAGTGGGAGAATCCACTTTATTTCCCAAACCAAGAAATATAGCCCGTCTTGCAGGCTTCTGGATGATATGCAGTTTAGGGTTGTTCTTGATTTTGTCAAACAGTTCAACAGGCACACCATTGACAATGTCAACCTGGCCTGAAACCAAAGCGGCAAACCGGGTGGAAGATTCTTTAATGGGTCTTATTTCAACATCTTTAATGGAAGCTGCACCTTCCCAGTAATCTGCATTTGCCTGCATTTTAATATAAGAGCCCTTTACCCATTCAACCAGTTTGTAAGCGCCTGTTCCAATGGGTTTTTCAAATACATCACTAAATTCCCTTTTTTCAGTTGACTCTTTGTCCATAATGAAAACCTGGTGCATATTATTGGCAAACCAGGGAATCGGGTTCTTGGTTTTAATTTCCACTGTGTAATCATCAATAATGGTCACTTTATCGATTGATTTTCCCGTATTTGTAAATTCAGAGACCTTTGGATCTATTAATCTTTCGAATGTGAACTTGACGTCTGCTGCATTAAAAGAATTACCATTGTGAAATTTTACGTCTTTTCTCAGATAAAATTTCCAGGTTAATTCATCCGGGCGCTCCCATTTCAAGGCAAGGGCCGGAACCAGTTCACCGGTCGAACCCTTTCTTTGCAGCAATCCATCAAAAAAATTTGCAAAATATGAAAGGCCGGCATCTGAATCATCCCCATGGGGGTTCATCATTCTTGGTGCTACGTCCTGAGCCACAATGATTGACGATCCTGCTAAGGCAGAACTTGTGAAAATGGTTAATGACAGTATCAGACAAGCTGATAATAGCCATAAAAAAGTATTCCTGCTTTTTTTCATTTTGTTTCCTCCTCAATTTGTTAAAGTTATACCAATTTTATGTTGTTCTACTTGGGGTACCCAGCATATTTTTATAAACACATCCTTGTTTCATAACAAGAAGGACGGTTTTGATACCATTTTCAAAAAGTGCCAGATCCTCTAAAGGATCTCCGTCAACGACAATCAGGTCGGCTTCTTTCCCCGGTGTAAGCGAGCCGATTTTGTCTGCCATGCCCAAAATCTCTGCATTTGTTGATGTGGCTGACTTTATGGTGTCCATGGGAGTCATTACCCTGCCCTTGAGAAAAAACTCACGACCCTTCAAATGCTGGTACGGCCCTATAATATCAGATCCAGACCCTATTTTAACACCGGCGGCAACGGCATATCTCAATGCATCAAAAGATTTCTCATGCACAATTTCAAGTTTTCTGGCCGTGTCCTGGTCCATTTCATGGGTCCCTTCATTGGCAAATACATTATAAACGGTCATGGTTGGTACATAATAGGTTCCGGTCTTTGCCATGAGGGCTGCTGTTTGCTCATTAAGAAGGTTGCCATGTTCAATGGTTTTGACCTCTGCCGTGATACAGTTTTGAATGGAATTTGCGTCATAGGCATGTGCCATCACATATGTTCCGGCAGCCTTAGCTGTTTCAACCGCTGCCTGTAATTCTTCGCAGGTAAATTGCCATTGATCCGGTTCATCACTGGGGGAGCTGACACCACCACTGGCAGCTACCTTAACCTGGTCAGCGCCCCTGCGCAATGCATGCCTGGCAGAACGCCGGACCTGATCCGGGCCATCGCATATTTCTGGATAAATACCAATGCTGTTGCGGGGTTTAGGGGAGGTTTCATAGGGGCTTCGTTCATCAAAATGGCCCCCGGTGGGTGTCAGCGGATTAATACTCAAAAACAGGCGGGGACCCTTAATCAGACCCTTCTCAATGGCTTCTTTAAAACTAATATCCAACCCGCCGGCATCCCTTAAAGTGGTAAAACCCAAGTTAAGGTCTGTTTCCAGATTTTGAGTGGCATGATGAACATATACGGCCGGTGAAAGCAGGCTTGTCTCCTCCATGCTCACCGCAATATTGCCAACATGGACATGGTTGTCTATAAGGCCCGGCATGATGGTTTTTCCAGCAATATCATACACAACTGCATTCCTGGGAATAATGATATCTGACATTTTACCGGTGTTTTTTATGCAGCCTTTTTCCACAATGACCACTGCATTTTCAATGGGGTGGTCATCACAACCATTGATTAATCTGCCATTTACAAAGGCAACAACAGGAAATCTTGTTTTTGCAGTATCAGACAATAGAATCTTCCCTTCAAAGTGTGTGCGATCTATTAAAGGCATCTGCCACAGATTTTTTTTAAATAGCAGATTAATTTTACCATTGTCAAGCAAACTTTGAAATAAATTTAAAGTTTGCTTAAAATAAATTTAAATACTGTTTAAAATAAAATTTAATTGTGATATTAGGCTGTTATATTTATCAATTATTATAGGATAATATTTGCAGATATCAATTTTATATGATATTAAAATAAATAAATCAGTAACCAGACAGGCAAATTAAAAGCAGAATCAGGGTTTTACGCCGCTTTATCATCTGCCCAAAGGACATAAGCTTAAATGATTGTACACAAAAACAATTCCCGGCTAAAGTACATACGGGATCTCATGGATAAAAATCCTTCAACAAGAAATCAAATCGCAACGATATCCGGATTGTCCAACCCTTATATCAAGGAACTTGAGAGAGATAATATCAACAGCGTTGGCCGTGACAAATTATTGTCCCTTTCCATTGCATTGGATTTGAGCCTGGCCGAGATAGATGAACTTTTAACTGTCTTTGACCGATCAAAACTCAATGTCCATGATATTCCCCTTTTTTTGAATGTCGCACAAATGTGCCAGTTTTCATCAGCACTGCACCCGATAAATGACAGCTACACCTTTGATCTCATGTTGTTGTCTGCTGAGGCAAACCAAGGCCCCCATACCATTGTGAGTACGCGGCCGGCTTCGTGCTTCCGTCATGAAGGTCATCGTCTATATTCGGAAAAGACACTGGTAAATGCCCATCCCATTTACGGGGACTTGGTTACTGCTGTCAACCGGGAGCGGCGGCAGTTGTTTTTAATGAATCTCAACAATCATATCGTTGAGAATTTTATCTGTGAACATTGTCTTGCGGAATACATTCAAAATTGTGACGGCGAAGAGGAAAAATCATGGCGGATCAAGCATATTCGTAATATCATCAATATCATCAACGGGTTTGACCATTTTAACTTTTACCTGATCCAAAAATGCCCTGGCTTTATATTTGCCTTAAAATCCGGTTTAGACGCTCCTAAAAACCCGGACAAACTTATCATCACCGCTTCTTCACCGCACAGCAAGGCAACCAAGGAATCACGATTATTAACTGGGTTTGCCACCCAAAGCAAGGCCGTTATTTTAAATTTTAAAAATGAGATTGACCTTATCAGGGCATCCATAATTAAAAAATACCTGAACCGGGAAAAACTGATTGATTACCTGGAACAATTAGTACGATTTTAAAAATATAATGTCCTTTATATTCATTTTGTTTCATTTATTGAGGTAAAAGTGATCACATTATTAAAAAACATTGAGCTCTACTCACCAGCCCCTATCGGGAAAACAGATATCCTGATCAGTGACGAAAAAATTGCCGCTATTGATAAAAACATTGAAATTAAAGGTCTTCCAGATCTTTGCATTTATGATGGCAACGGCCGGATAGCAGTCCCCGGGTTTATCGATAACCATGTCCATATTACCGGTGGCGGCGGAGAAGGCGGCTTTGCCACCCGGACGCCTGAAATTGATGAAAATGATATTTTCAAAGCAGGGGTGACCTCCCTTATCGGCGTCAGGGGAACAGATGGGTTCACCCGTTCCATGGAAAACCTTGTGGCCAAAGCAAAGTCCATAAGGGAAAGCGGACTTTCCTGCTGGATAATGACCGGGTCTTATCAAGTGCCTGTTCGTCCCATAACAGACAGCATAGAATCGGATCTAATCCTGATTGAAGAAATAATCGGTGTCGGTGAAGTTGCCATTGCCGACCACAGGTCATCAAATCCCGGTATAAATGACCTGATTTCAATTGCCGCTTCGGCCCGAATCGGGGGAATGTTGTCTGGAAAATCCGGTGTTGTTATTATTCACCTGGGTGATGGCAAACAGGCATTTTCTTTTCTTAACACATGCATTGAACAAAGTGAGATTCCGGTCAGACACTTTTTTGCCACCCACGTGAACCGAAATTATGACCTGCTTTGCCAGAGTTTTTCTTATGCCAAAAAAGGCGGGTTCATTGATTTGACCACCAGCGGTTATGTTGAAGGTAAAGATGATAAACGGACAAAATGCAGTACCGCCCTTAAACTTGCACTGGAAAACAAGGTCCCTGTTGAACAAATATGTTTTTCTTCAGATGGTCAGGGAAGCATCCCTGTGTTCAATGAAAACAAAGAACTCAAAGGATTCACAATTGGGACTTGCGCTTCCCTTTTATCTGAATTAAAACATGCGGTAAAAAAAGAAAAAATTCCCTTGGAAACGGCACTCAGGGTAATCACTCAAAATCCTGCAAGGATTTTTCAACTGCCGGGGAAAGGAGAAATCAGGAAAGGATTTGACGCTGATATTGTATTATTGGAAAAAGATCTATCCATCACAAAGGTGATGGCAAAAGGTCGTTTTTGGGAGCCGCAAAAACAAAAGGCAAATTTTCCGAGGATAAATAAACGGTGATCACCGGTTGAAGCGGAGAAAAGTATGAAAAAAAAGCATATGGTTTTAATAATGAAATGCGATACCTACGATGCCGATAAAATAGCAGGGATTGTCAAGTATGGTATGGATGAACTCAATGTGATTCCTTCGGGAAATATCCTTTTAAAACCAAATGTTGTCATCGCCCATAAAGAATTTTTCCCCCACGCGTTTACCCGAAAAGAATTTCTTGATGGCGTCATTGCGGCGACCAAAGAAAAGGCAAAAAACGCAAAAGAAATAGCTGTAGGTGAACGATCCGGGATCACTGTTCCCACTCGTTATAACTTTAAACAGGCCGGGTATCCCGAAATTATCAGAAAGCACCGGGTTAAAACACATTATTTTGATG
>CAYVZG010000020.1:0-58953 GCA_964455805.1 uncultured Desulfobacula sp. | reverse complement strand
AGCAGCTTGAAAACTGAGTACTTTTTCAATAATTTTTTAAAACGTTAGGGTATAAACAATATTTTGAGTATGCTGAAAAAGAAACAGGTGTAGAAACCAGAGATATTATTGCTATATTAAACTGGGAATCACGTCTTGGCAAATACACAGGGGAATATGATGTTTTTAAAATATTCACAAATCAATATTTCCATGTTGATGAGATTGAATTTGAGCTATATCAAAAAGGCTACTACCAAAAAAAGGGTGCAATGAAAAGAGCAGTTGCTCTGAAACGTATCAAGAAGATCAAAAAAAGAGCGTTGAACAATTTATCTCAACTATTGATGCAAGCTAAAACCAAAGGGTTTGATCCAAAAACGGTAAAAGGTTCCTGGGCAGGAGCAATAGGTATCCCACAATTTATGCCTGCATCAATGAAATTTGCCGGTGATGGTGACAGAAATGGTAATATAGATCTAAATACAATTCCTGATGCAATCTTTTCAGTTGCAAAGTATCTCAAACAGAATAAATACAAAGAAAGAGGTAAGGAATATGCATTTAAACGTTACAACCCCAGCGACATGTATGTTCGCGGAGTCAAGCTTTATTCAGAAAGCTTTGAGAGTTATATGAAAACAAGATGAATTTAAAATACCATTCAAAAGTAAACAGTGTTTACTTTTACGCAGTTATGTTTTCAGGCAGATGGATTTGCACCATATTTGTGAAGAGCCTGAAAATAGGCAACGATTTCGGGCGGGATCGAGGTAAACCGAATCACGTGTGTGTATGCGTCCTTACCCGATTGCTTGATCACCTTCCCATAGAAGTCATTACCCGGAAGTCCATCTCCCATATCACCCAGGTCCATCTTTAGATTGGTTAGAAGCTCAATCGGCTCGTCCAGGGCAATCTCAACGCTCTTTGTTGAAAGCCGGATTGCTTTGCCCAGTAACTTTTCCCTCCCAACATGCTTGCCTTCAAGCACGGCACAGCGAATGGGGATTTGCCGGGCGAGGGTGACCAGAGAAGAATCCTTTCCCTCAAGAACAAGGTTATAATCTCCTGCTATGCCGCCCACCCCGTAAATCATCAAAGGTATTTCTGATCCTTTTGGAAACACATTCTGTTGGGAGTCAATGCGTAAAATATCACCCGCCTGTTTTCGGACCGATTCGGAAATAAGGATCTATCCACCCACTGTATATGACTCAATCCGGCTGGTCATGTTTACACCGCTCCCGACCACCGTGTATTTGCTCCGTTTGCTGGAGCCGATGTTGCCAATAATCACTTCGGTTTCATTAAGACCAATTCCCATCTCCAACTCTGGGAGGGCCTTTGAACGGTTTTCCTTGTTTACCCGGACCATGGCATTTTGCATGTCAATGGCACATGCAATGGCTCGCTGGGTTCTGTCGGGCATCTCCTGAGGGGCACCAAATATGATAAGCAGAGCGTCGCCAATAATCTCATTTATGGTGCCGTTGTATTTCAGGACCACGTCCACCATGATTTCGAAATATAAATTGAGCATCTGAACCACCTTCTCCGGCTCAAGCCGTTCAGCAATGGCAGTAAATCCCCTCAGGTCCGTCATCATGACGGTAACCTTCCGTTTCTCGCCCCCTAATTCAAGAGCTGAAGGGTTCTCAATGAGGGAATTCATCACTTCGGTGGAAAGGTAGCGGCCGAACATTTTTTTGAGCATTATTGTTAAATCAGCGAGTTTGGCCTCGCGGTCTCTCCAACGAGTAATGATGTAGGCAGAAAGTGATAGAAACCCAAGATAAATAATCAGGTATGCCGGACCCATCAAGAGAACCCACGAGCTTGCGATCCTCCCGCCATCGTAAAGCGGAGCCGCCATCAGAGGCGCATAGGGGAAAAGACCATAATGTGCGGCGACAGTTGATCCTACCACAAGGAGCAGGGCAAAGCTGAGACTCACTAAAACAACGGGAACTTCGAACAGGAGAAAAGCCACAAAGCCTTGTCCCAAAAGCATCATGGCAGCCGGCGTGGTTAACGGGCCGGCGCAGACAGCGGCGATTGCTTCCTCGCTCCACCATAAAAAAACCGTTGCATAAGCAAGCGCCCTATTTTCCGGTCTGCGGCGACGAAGCAAAAGACCGACCACGAGAAGTATGCTCCAAACGAACCCCAAAAACCAGCCAAGTGGCAGAATCTTTTTCATAAACACAAGGTCAAAGAACGGAACTGACTCGGGATGGTTGTTGAAATAGTGGAATAATAGGGTCGTTAATGGCCCTACCAGTATCCAAAAACAGATGATAAGCAGGCACTTATTGACGGTACTCCACTCTAACGGGTTGCCGACTCGGTTAATCAGTTTTTTTGAGAAGGAAATTCTTTTTGGGTCTTTCATATTTTCTCCTTTCCTCTACAGCCAAAAAACGGAAAACAACAAATGGCTTTATATACTGACAAATTCTGGCTTCTATCCCTCAGGGGGCGAGCGAAAACCCAGGGAACATTATAAAAAAGTAATGCGCTCAGGCAAATTATAGGAGAGGCAACCAATATTTTGAATTTATTAGGGAAGCCAAATTCAAATATACTGGGAAAAGTAAAATCAAATCATCCCAAGGCACAATTATTTTTATACAAAATCACACTACTATAAGTTGTGATCCAAGACAAATATATCTTTTAAAAATAATTCTACTATATGGAAAAATACTAAATAGAACACTTATCCTAAAGTGTTGCAATTGCACCAATTGCGCAAAGGTCTGGCTGGCAGGGTAGTTCGGCGCCATCTTTGTGAGAAGAGATTGAAAGCAAGAACGGACATATCCTGTGGCCGGGATATCTGAAAAGGTTTCTTTTCACAAAAAGGAGTGATAAAGAGGGATGATGAATTGGTTTGTTCTTGCACTGATATCCAGTATCACCCTCAGTTTAAGGGAAGTTGCCGTAAAAAAGGCAGGAAAAGAGTTGCCTTCGGTGTTCATGAGTTGGGGACTTAGTTTTTTCATGTTCCTTGTTTTTCTCATCCTTAACGTGGTTTTTTTAAACACCCACACCATAACAATCGAATTTACAGGCGTTTTGATTATTGCTGCCATTTTTGATTCTCTGGCAACGATATTATATTTTCTGGCCATTAAAAAAGGAGACCTGTCAAAAACCATTCCAATGCTCTGTTTTATCCCGGTGGTTCAGCTATTTGTGACGCCGGTTCTTGTTCATGAAAATTTATCGGTGACCGGTATTTCAGGCGTTTTATTTGTGGTTTTTGGCTCCTATATTCTCAATATGGAAACTCTGGGTGATTTTTTATCACCGGTTAAACGCATTTTTAAAAATAAAAATTCCATGATGATGCTGGCGGTGGCATTGATTTGGGGGGTGAGTTCAAGCTTTCATAAAATTGGAGTGCAACAGACAGATGCCCTTTTCTGGGGAGCATCTGAGATCGGTCTTATCAGTATGTTTTTATTTCCATTTGCACTAAAGGCCGGAACACAGAATTTTTGTCTTCCAAAATTAATAAAAACAGTTTGGCCGGGTATTTTCAGCACGATCAGTGTGTTGTCGTATTATTCTGCCATAAGCCTCGGCCCTGTGGCCTATGTGTCTTCCGTAAGGCGGCTGGGCGTATTGTTTTCAATGGTGATCGGTATTCTGATTTTAAAAGAAAACTATAACCGCTTAAGTTTTGCAGGAGGCATAATCATGCTAACGGGTGCCGGCATTATCAGTCTGTACGGATGATTATAAATTCATCCATACAAATAAAAGCATCACAACGCCTGTCAACATCCCGTCTCTCATTATTAACTGGTTTTGGTAGCTCCTATCCTGCTTTAAAGAAGTTGCCGACAAATTGTTAACCGCTCCGAACATTTCTATTCCATCCGGATTCAGGGTATCGGACAAGTGATCCAGAATATTAAACAATCATCATGAACCCGGGCTTTAATGGAAATGTTTGGGTAAAACCAAAAACCGGGGCTTGATCTTCCAGGCTCCTGAATCATCAATAAAACCACATTTTTTTGGTTTGTCCGTGGTGCAGGCCGGGGCCAATCCAAACCGGAATCCGGATCGGTTAGGTTTGCCACTGACGGCATCCCCGTTAAACACGGGTTTGATAGCCCACTCTCCAGACCGATCAAGGTATCCCAGACGATATCCATTATTAACATCCACCACGGCTGCTTTCCCCTCCATAAACTCACCAAAAAACACCAGGATATTAAGGTTAGGATATTTTTTGATCACCCTGCCACTTGTATCGATCAAGTGAACCGGGCCTTTGGGTTTGAGCTGTACAAAGGCCCGGCCCTGGCTAAAGGGGTTTGCCCTATAATACAGGGGCTCAATCGTCCAGCTGCCCCGATAGTCCATATACCCGTACAATCCTTTTTCATCTTTCTGCACGGTTATAAATTTTTCTCCCATACGACCGATGGTCTTGACCTGTCCCGGGGCAATAATTTGCATGCCGGAAGTGTCAAGCAGACCTGTGGCACCGTTATTATTTCTCACAGACCATCCTGAAAAATGACTATTTATGCCATACCTGGGGTTAATGGAATTAAACGGAGTACCCAAAATTTTTACTCCTGCCATTGACAATAGGGTTGACCCCCCGGTGGGCGGGGAAAGATCTACTTTTATCAGATTATTTTTCGGGGCTGAAAAATCAACAAACTTAAAGTCAGTCAGACGGTTGCCGGAAGTGTCTATCATCGCCTTTCTGCCGGTTTTATTTTTGACAAAGGCGCGCCCGTTTTTAAAGGACCAGGCATCTTCATACTCAGGTTCAATGACAATGGAACCTGTGGTATCAATATAGCCCCACTTGGGTATCTGACCTTTTTTCCTGGTTGTCTTAACCGGGGCCAGTCCTTCGCCAAAGGGTTTTGCATTTTGAAATGATTTTTCAAAGGCAATATCCCCATTTTCAGTAATAAAGTTAGACCCGATACTCATTTTAACCAGGGCCAATCCGTCAGAAAACCCTGATTTAGGTTTGAAATTCCCGGAAATCATTGCACCTGTACGATTGTAAAGACGGTCTTTGCCATCCTTAAATCCAATGATATAACCGTTGATAAATTTTTGACTGCGGAACCGGACACCCGGACCGACAATCTCACGGCCTTTCTCATCGATAAAGACCTCACCATTGTATCCTTTAGCCACAACCACCCGGGAAAGCAGTGGTTTGTCGACAGGCGCTGCAGACACTGTGGATGGTTTAGGATGCTGCTTCTTTAATCCTGGAGCGCCAGATGCCTTGGACAGGGTTTTTTTTGTTAATTTGGTAGGCAATGGTTTTTGAATGGGGGCTACAGCAGGGGCAACCGGTTTGGCTGGCATGGTTATTACCGGTTTTGGCTTTGCAGGAGCAGGAGAGGATGCCGGTTTTGGAAGCGGTTGTTTGGGTTTTGGTCCTTTTGAAGCTATTTTTAATGGTTTTTTCGGACGACTTATTTTTCCCAATACTTTGGATCTTTCTCGGGCCACGAGAATCTGTTCAGGACTTACAATTTTTTCCAGATCTTTTCGAAATCCTTTTGCATCTTCGGCTCCCGTGCGTTCTGCTGCAATGAACCAAGCCAGACTTTCCACGTGGTCTTCCGGGGTTTGAGGAGTACCGTCACCTGTCAGATAACAGGTCCCGGTAAAGACCATCCCTTCTTTATTACCCAGTTCCGCCGCTCTCCTGAACCACATGCATCCCTGTTGCCAGTCTTTCTTGTCTGTTCCAATTTCGAGCTTGCCCAAAAGCATCATGGCCGGATCAAAGTTGCGTTCTGCTGACTTGAAAAGCCACATCATTGACTGATCTATATCCTTTTCTCCGCCCAGCCCTTTACGGAGCATGGTTCCCAAAACATACATGGCTTTTCGATTACCATCCCTGGCAATGGGTTCCAAAAGACTGCGGGCCTTGGCATAATTTTTTGCCTTGTAGGCGGTTTTGGCCTCATCCATGGGAGAGGCAGAGGCTGGTCCCGGAAAGCATAACATAAGGCTCAGGCAAAACAGAAACATGAACGATCCAAGCAGTAGAACAGATAAGGAACCCAATCCAAAATTCTTTTTCATCTCATTTCTCCCTTTTTATTGTGAAGCCAAAAAAAGGTCACGATAGAATATGGGGCACCTCACTGTCAATTAATAAATCCGATCTCGAAACCATTGAGGCCTGTTTTAACGCTCTATAAAAGTTTAATTAACTTGACAATAAATCACTATTTGCATTTAATAGGTCTCACCCACAAAATAAAGAAGATAGATTTTTTTATGCAGGGGCAATTGCTGATCACACGTTTGGGAGGCTTCTGAATGGCTGCGATAATATGGTATTTAACCCCTGATTTTCATCGTCACTTCATATCTTTAAGGTCCTTTGAGCATCCCTGCCAAAATTACATGTTTGGTACCCTATGTAGCGCCTGATCATGGGGTTGTAAAATTATAGGTTTTTTAATGAAATATTATATTTGCTTCGTTTTTCTCAGAGGAGAAAACATACATGGTTAAGAAAGGATTGATAGCATTAAGCGGCAAAAACCAGAGGTTTTTAGTATTCGTTTCTGTCCTCTTTAGTGTATTACTTTTGTCATCATCGGGTATGGCAGGTCAGAACGGATCAAAAGGGCGTTTTCGATTAGTTGCCGCAGACTCCGGCCAAAATTGGGTGGGCCCAAACGAAATATTCCAGAGTGGCGGTCACAACGATGCCCATTTTCAAGCGGTTATCCTGGCACCTGATAAGTTGATTACAGATATGGAAATCAGAAATGTTAATGGTCAGTATTCAGTGTGGGACACCAAGCCCGCCAATGGCATGTGGCTGAGCACAATTGCTGTTGAAGGCCGTGCAATAAATAATAGTGATGGATCACTGAGCTATAAACTGGGGGCAGGGGAGACAACCTTTGATGTTTATTGTGAGGACAATGGTTCCGCAAATGGCGGCGCCACAACGTATCGGTTGACAATTGGTTTTGCCACTGGCGATCCTCTGGTACTGGAAATGGAAAGTGATGTAAAACAAGAAACCACTCCGTTAACCGTTGTAGATGCCGATGGCAATAGTGCCGGTACAAGTGAGTGGAAAACCAATTTTGACAAGGTGTACCTCATTCAAAAGGGTAATACGATTTCCGGAAAATACGATTATTCAGGTGGAAAAGTGACAGGAACACTCGAGGATAGGACCATTATGGGATGGTGGTCAGAAGACGATGATGTTCGTGATTGAGGACCGGACGGCAATTGGAGCGGGCCATTTATTCTCACGTTTTCAACCGATGGGAAAGCCTTTACCGGTGTCTATGGAAAGTGCCAAAACGGCCAACGGACATTAGAATCTTTAATTACATCACCAGAGAGCGACTGGCATGGCACTCTTGATAAAGGGTCTTTAAACTTTAATGGAAATAAGGGTATAGTCCCAAATCCGAAGATATTAAAAACAGAAGGCAACAAGGTTCGTGAAGATGTGAATGTTGATGACCTGATTGATGACTTGAAAAAGATCATTGACAATACAAAATAAAATGGATGTTAAGACGATAACAACGGGAATACTATGATATATAAAAAACCGGATCACGATTTGCCTGATTCACAAATACGCCTTGTGAGTTCCACACTGATGTTTTGTCTGATTACAATCTTAAGTATTTTCTTTATGATTCCCGTGGCATCAGGGGAAGTCAACCGCCAGATGCGCTATGGTAATTATGCTGAAGATGATCAGATGAAAAAGGAAAGGCTTGCATTTGAAAAAACAACCAAGGGTGAACATCCTCTGGCGCGTATGGAGAGACTGGCCCATGGGTATGCGTATGGAAAAGGAAGTGACGAGGGCTGGAATGACAAAAAACTGCGCCGCCGGATGAATGTGGATGGATTTAATATTGTTGAGACGATGATAAACAAGGATGATGGAACAGCCAGCATGGTTATCAAAGATCGAAAAACCGGTCGTCACATTATCGTATTTCGTGGAACAGATTCCCCGCCGGATTATATTTCTGATGCAAAGGAAACCACTCTGGCCCAGATCGGCCAGACCCAGTACGCCGCCAACAAGGCAATTTTTAATGAATGGGCTGAAAAATACAGTAAGGACGGGAAGCTGGATGTTACCGGACATAGTCTGGGCGGTGGTCTTGCCCATATTTTTACTTCAGTCCATGGGGATAAAATTAAAAAAGTAGCCACTTTCCAGGCACCGGCCCAGGAAAAGTCAACAATAGACCGGTATAATAAAATTCCTGTGGAAAAAAGGCCTGAACAAGTTGTTCTTATGGTGGCTGCACCAGATCCCGTGGCCCATGTGGGTACCAAACATGCCGGGGTCACAAAGGTGATTGCCGGTTCTGCAGATGATATGACCATCGGCCACACCAACATGCTGCTGCAAAAAAAAGGTGTTAAAGATTGGCAGGGCAATCCATCCCGTTCTTCAGATGATAATCTGCTTCTTCAGGAAATGACACCCGAGGAATACATGAGAAATCGAGAGCCTAATATTTTGGGAACCCACGACACCTGGTCTGAGTGGTACAATAAAGCCCAGAGAATGCGGTACTCTCAATGGCGGGAAAAAATAAAAAAACAAGGACTCAGCCCTGCAGCTTTGGCCAAAATAGCGCGAAAAAGGCAAATTGCTAAAAAAAATCAGGCCACACCGGCAAAACCTAAAACCATTGCGATCAAACAAAAAGCCAATACCAGTAAAAAAATTGAAGATCCAATCGACTGGGTGGAAACAGATGTGTCCGAACCCGTTTTTGAACCGCTGCCGGACACCATAAGTGGTGCCCAAGCGCCTTGTGAGGAGGAATTCATCACCATAAAGGGGAAAGATGGTGGTGTGACCATTATTGAAAACGAAAACTTTGACCCCATGTGTGACAACAGCTCTCAAGAGGATACAAGCTCCTCAAATTGTGATAAACCCCTTGCTGCCACTGTGGATGCAATAAATAATCGCCTGGCAGAAAGCACGCCTTCTGAAGTGGCGAGCTTAAGTTTTAAATTGTTACCGGAAAAAGAGTACAAGCGGTTCATGAATTGTTTGTGCGCTGCAACCTCTACAAAAAGTTCAAACGTATCAAAATATTATGAGCCAAAACCGGTGGATGCCTCTCCGTCCTGCAATGATACAGGCAATGGTGCCTGCGTGAACCAGGGGTTTGGCTGCACCCGACATCCATTAAAAATTACAATAGAGGCTCTGGAATCTTGTAATGCAGGGTATTGGGTGGTCAAACAGCTTTGTGAAGATTAGCAAAAAAGACTTAATTTTTACGTTGCCTTAAAATCTTTCAGTTTTTCAATGTTATCTTTGGCAAAAGTAATGGATGGGTCAATTTTAAGTGCCATTTCATAGTACTCAATGGCAAGCTTTATTTCTCCCAGCTCCCTGTAATTTGAACCTATATTGGCATAGTTGATGGCAAGAGAGGGGTCCACTTCAAGGGCATTTTCAAAACAGGTAATGGCTGTTTTATGGTTTTTGAGTATAAAATGACAGAATCCCATGGTATTAAACATATCCGGACGCTGTTCATCAATTTCAAGGCCTTTTTTACAGGTATCAATGGCCCTTTCATATTGCTCAAGATCTTTTAAGCATGCCCCCATATGAGAATAGATATCAGGCATATTCAGTCTCACAGGGTCTCTTTTCAATGCGGTTTCAAATTGTGTTAAAGCGGCGTTGTGATCATAAATGGCATTGAGCATGAGGCCTTTGTAAAAACTGGTGTAATATTGACCAGGCAATGCATTTTCCAAATCATCAAGCTTTGACAAGGCTGTCACAGGATCAAAACTTTCTGTGATTAATCTGGCAGAAAACATGCCAACGCTTGCAGCAACTGCTCTTTCCCTGAAATGGGCACCGGGAATGATCGCATAAAATGCAGGAATCTCTAGTTCGGCATGCTTGGTATTGATGACAATAATCTGAAAATTTCTTTTATCCAGGGCCTGAATCAGGTTTTCCACCTCGGTTTTTATATTGTTACTGGAAAGATCGGACAGTTCATTTATATTGATCATTTTTTCAGGGTGGGTGATAAATCTGGCATCTTCAATTTTGGTAAATTTAGGCAGGCCGCTGGCCACATAATTGGAACCTGAGTTAAAATCTCCAGCAAGCTGGGCCGTTTCGGTAAGGGCACGACTCATGGCTTTTTCAGGGTCGGGTGCTGTTCCGGCTGTCCATACAATTTCACTCATATCAGGAAAAGTGGCAGGGTCCCATGCAAGAACTCCAATGGTAGGGATGCCAGTATCCAGTGAAAAATCTGAAGCATAAACCTTGAGTCCCTCTTTTTTATATTTACCCAGCATTTCAATGACCAGGGGATCTGTAAAGGAGTCAAGATTAATTCCCGGAACCTTCAGGTTTTCGTGGCTGACAATGGAAGAGGTATGGCGTTCCATCAGTTCGCATATTCCCTGGCTCAACGCTTCCTCTGTACAATTGCCGGCACTGGGTCCATTAAATTCATTGATCATATAAAACCAGTTAAAAGGGATCAGGACCTCTTCTTTTTTTGCCAGATCATATCCCTTGGTCCATTTTAGGGGCAGTTCATCAAAGATGGGTTTTACCTTTAGGGCATCTGCATTGTTATCATGGACAGACTTGATAATCTGTTCATAGGAAAGGGCTTTTTCCCCCAGCTCCTTTGGGGTTGAATAAAAAAAGTTATCTTCATTTTTTACAAAGGAAAAGAAACTGAAACGTTCTGCAAGTTCCATCACAGCGCTTGCCTCTGACTGCTCAGGAGTTCCGCCCTTTCCCATCTGCTTTTTTGTTCCGATCACACTTTTAGCATCTGCGCCGCATTCGCTGAAAAAAATCGGTATGTCCAGACGTCCGTTGTCAATCCTGCGGGTTTGGCTCAAAATATCAAGATTCAGTTTAGCTGTTTTTTCTTTAAATCTTGCCACTGTCTCTTGAGGAGACATGATTTTGTCCTGGTCATATGTATAGCCTTTATGGGCATCCTTTAACTCAATTTTATAACTCATGAACCGTCCTTGAAATATATCTTTAAACTTATATCAAAAAAAAATTATTAATTGGGAATACGTTCTATTTTGTCTCCCACTTTAATCATTCCACCTTTTAGAATTTTTGCAAATACGCCTTCCTTGGGCATAATGCAATCCCCGGTCCGGTAATAAATTGCACATTTTTTATGGCACTCTTTCCCGATCTGGGTGATTTCCACACGGGCTTTTTCCCCGAGTTTGAAAACCTGGCCGATGGGTTGATTTTTCCAGTCAATACCGGTTGTTGCAATATTTTCAGCAAAATCCCCAAAGTTTAATTTAAAATCATCTGTGCTGGCATTTTCAATACTTTCTGCTGCCAGAAAGCTTAATTGCCTATGCCAGTCCCCTGCATGGGCATCTTCTTTGATACCGTGATTTTCAATTAGTTCTGCTGTTTCAATACATTTTTTAGTGGTGCCTTTTTTCTTGCTAATGGCTATGGAGACTATTTTCACACGTCTTCTCCTGAAAATTATTAATTTAATAAAAAAAATCCAACATAAAGATGTATGTATATCACAATGTAGTATAAAAATTCAATATAAAAACAATACTTTAAAAGCATACTGAAATTGTGTATATTAACCTGGTATAATTAAGTTCATGCTTTGATGCCTTTTCTTCTAACTTTTCGACGGGGTATTGAAAATGATTATTTCTTTTCTCTTAAGCAACATTTACGCGCATCCAATTCTTTCAAATTATTTCAGTAAGTCTTGTTTCAATGTATCAGGCATGAATAAATCAAGGCGTATTATATTATAAGTATTAATGAAAGGAGGCAAAAATGGATATTCATGAAATTAAGTTTTTTGAGGGGATTGATGCCCAAGCAATCAAAGAAATTGAAACCGGCTGTACCAGGGAAACCTATGAGGAAGGTACGGTGATTTTTAAAAAAGGCGGCCAAGCGGATTTCCTTTATATCCTGGAACAAGGCAGTATTGATCTTTTGATAAAAGACAAGGATCTAACGATATGCAACCTGACTGAACCGGGTGAGGTGTTTGGCTGGTCATCCATAGTTGAGAAAGGAATATACACTGCATCCTGTACCTGTAAAGCCCAGACAAAAGTCTTGAGGATTTCAAAAGATAAAATCGATGATATTTTCAATCGGTATCCCAAAGCAGCTGTTTCATTTTACAGGCGCCTGGGAAGTATATTCTCAAAAAGGATTTCAAAGGCTTTGGAAGAAATCACCTGATTTATTTATCATTACAAAAAAAATCCGCTATCTGATCGCGGGGCAATTCATCCCTACTTGACAGGTGGACTGTAATAATGTAATGATTGTTGCAATTTTAATAGTATAATCAATATGTTTTGAATATATAATTACCAAATACGAGCCCCATAAATGAAACTTTCAACAAAAACACGCTATGGCACACGGATTTTGATCGAGCTTGCATTGCATGAAAATCAGGGCGCAATTCAGGTCAGTAAAATATCCTCAAAACAAAAAATACCGGTAAAATATCTTGAACAGATTTTGCGTAACTTAAAACAGGCCGGTATTGTAAAAAGTGTGAGGGGTCCCAAAGGCGGTCATCTATTGGCAAAAGACCCCAATGGAATATACCTGGGCCAGATTGTAAGGCTTTTTGAGGGCCAGACAGATCTTGTGGCCTGTGTCAGTTCCCCTGAAAACTGTGAAATGTCGGCAGACTGCCTTGTTCGGAATGCATGGTATGATGCAACATCGGTTTTGTATGAAAAGCTTGACAGCATCAGTATCGCGGATTTGATCCATACCAACAATGGAAACAATATAGCTGCGTGTCCCACCCTTTAATAAAGACAGTTTAATAACGCACTCTATATCAATGTTTTAATCGGTTTGCTTAAACACAAGATTATAATTATGCATGCAGCTGGTTGGATTCCAGCTGCATGCATAATTCATACGGGGAAATTTATTCAGCCCCGAGAAGATTTTTTATCTGTTCAAGTACTTTTGAATCACTTCCCTGTATCATTTTTACAAGGTTTTCCTGGTCAGATAATCGTTCTTCATTTACCACAGGTTCTGTTTCAGGTTCAACATCAAGTATTTGACAAATCGTATTAACCAGAACTTTTGGTGTAACCGGCTTTTCTATTGTCCGTCTCGGTTTAAGTCCGGAAGTGAAGGCGTTGAAGCTTTTTATGTCTTCACTTGCGAATTCATTTCGAGCATGGGCGGTAATAACTATTACCGGCAATTTCGACCATTTTTCATTCTTTCTTAAGGTCCGGATTAATTCAATTCCGGATTTTCTTGGCATGACCATATCAAGGGTCATCAGGTCAGGTATTTCCTCTTCAAGCTTTTCAAGTGCATCCTGCCCATCGACAGCTGAATCTACCATGAACCCGGCATCCTGAATACAAGTGGTTAGAAAATTTCTAACATCAGGCTCATCATCCACTACAAGTATTTTTTTTTCAGAAGCGTTTACCATAGATTCTTCCTCTTTTAATTTATTAGTTACTCAATCCTTTGGCTTCTTAATTCCAGATGTCTTAATCGGTGTCCGGACTGATTTTCCCCATGGCTTTAGTCAGTTCCATGAGAACGCCAAGCCCTTTTCCGATTTCAGGGTTAAATCCTGCTGAAGCCAGTCCAAAAACGCCAACGCTTTTAGCATTTTCAATCTCCACATTGGACGGTATCTGAGACAATTTTTCCAAAAGTGCGATGGCCTTGGGGTCAGAAAGGCTTTTAGCAAGACCCAGAAGTCCAACAAGACCGTCACCCATGACTTCAATATCTTCAGCAGTATAGGTGGCAGCAACCTTGGAGCGCAGATCAACTGTGGCCTTGATAATCCTGAATACGCCTTTTTGCTCAAGTTCATCCAAATAAGAAATAATTTGGGGAACAGCTGACTTAAGCAGGGGTTCAAGGTCTTTTACAAACTCTATAATACTGGCCATCTGTTTTAAGGCAAAAATAAAGTTTTCAGTGTTTCTCATGGCCTCTTTGGTCAAGGACAAAAAGTTTTCAAGCTGGAAACCGGCTTCAACCTCCGTTAGTTCATTGATTAAAAGAGCGGTGGCGTGATTGCCGATGGGAATCAGGTCGTTTTTTAATTCCGTAAATTTTTCGCTGGTCTTAATCAAAGGCTGAATCTGGGTTTCAAGCTTTTCAAGCTTTTCGAGTATCAACTCTTCATTTGTCATGTCAGCCTCCTATTCTGTTTCAACTTTGGGCCAATGTTTTCCAGCCATAGCCATCTGCGGTTCAAGTGGCATTTCCTGTCCAGACAATAGGAGGTTCCAGTATACCCATTTAAACATCATCTTGCCCCAGTAATTCATGCTGCTTTCCCCGACAAGCTCAAAAGGCCCGATACCCGGGAAGGGGAATTTGCCTGGAAGCGGCTCTGTCTTGTAATTAAAGTCAAACAGGAAGGCTTTGTCATAACCGGAAACGATGAAACAGGTTGAATGGCCGTCAAAGGATGGTTTAGGTTCTTTACCATCGATTTCTAGAAGTATATTTTCTACAATGATATCTGCCTCATAATGGGCAACCGAGCCAGCCTTTGAAGTGGGAACATTAGTTGCATCACCCACAACATATATATTTTCGTATTTTTCAGCCTGAAGCGTATGGTGGTTTGTGAGCACATACCCCATACCGTCTCCCATTCCTGAGTTCTCAACGTAATCCGCACCCAGATTCGGCATGGTGGATATAAAAAGATCATAATCGATCTTGTCGCCTCGTGCAGATTCGATAAATTTTTCTTCTGTATTCACGGTTTCAAGGTCAAAGTTAGGGGTTACCAAAATTTCTTTTTCTTCGGCAGTGGCCGTCATAACCTTGGTTGCTATGGGTTTTGTAAAAATTCCCGTGTTAGGCGTAACAAATTCGATTTCAACATTATCCCTGCATCCATTCTTGGCAAAGAACCAGTCCGCCATAAAGATAAACTCCATGGGAACCACAGGACATTTATGGGGCATTTCAGCGATGTTGAAGATCATTTTGCCTTTGTCAAAGTATTTCATTCGCTTGTAAAGGGCCACCGCGCTTTCCTGGGTGAAAAAGGTATGTTCATTGGATTTTGGATCCGCTTTCCAGTTTTCAAGACCTTCCACTTCCTGGGGCACGGGCTGGCAGCCTGTGGCAACGATCAGGTAGTCATAATCATATTTGCCTTTCTGGCATTCAACTTCTCTCTTGTCAGGATTCACGCCCACAACTTCATCCAATACAAAATTCACACCTGGGGGTATGAAGTCGCGTTTGGGTTTCTCGCAGTCATCGGCAGTATAAATGCCAAAGGGAATGAACAGCCATCCAGGTTGATAATGATGCATTTCATCGTTATCAATTATTGTGATTTCCCAGTCCCGACCCAGTTCCCTTCTTAGTTTAGCAGCACACATTGTTCCGCCGGCACCAGATCCAAGTATTACGATTTTTTTCATTTGCATCTCCTTTGAATAAATAAAATTTGTTAAAAATTGGAAATTATTAATAATTACCGTTTATGTTTTCCATCACGTAAAAATAAGTAAATCCGAACCTTTCCACAGCTTTTTGGTGGTGCCGATGGACAGGTCTTCAAGGGTGACTTTTTCCAGCCGGGAATAAAATGCTTCAATGGCTTCATCCCACGCCTCTTGAATAAGAGAATCCTGATGCTCTGAACAATTTGATTCATCATCGGGTATTTCTTTGGGCGAGCGTTCTTTTTCAAATACGCGGATAATCTGGGCCAGGGTGATTTGGTTCGGGCTTTTGGCCAGTCTATGCCCCCCTTTGGGTCCACGACGGCTTGTTACAAATCCTGCATTTTTAATAGGTATTATAAGTTGTTCTAAATATTTAAGGGAGATGTTCTGGCGAGAAGAGATATCGCCCATCTGCACCATTCCTTTTCTCTGGTGCATGGCCAGGTCAACCAATATTCTTGTTCCGTATCTGACTTGAGTTGCGAGTTTCATAATGGTAAAGTTAAATAATTTTTTTATAGTTGTATTCTATACCAGTATAATCTATATCATATTAGTATGAATTAAATGAGATTGGATTCGTTGTCAAGGGAAAAAACAAAAAAAATAAAATTTTATAGATTGAAAACGAACAATTTTAGGCTAAAAATTATATTTTTCATTCAAAATGAATCACTATCGATGGGGAAAGGAATGAGATATGAAAGATCCTGCTGACGACCTGAAAAAATGGATTGAAAAAGAACTTTTCCATGCGGTTCCCGTGTTTATTGCAGCCTTGGACAGGCAATTGAATATAGTATATGCAAATGACGCCTTTAAGGGTAAATTTGGAAGCTGGGAAAATAAAAAATGTTTTGATGTTTATAAAGACCGGGATACCATTTGTGAAGATTGTACCAGCCGTTTTGCCTTTTCAAACGGTAAAACAGGCGTAAGTGAGCAAACCGGATATGATAAAAATGGAAAAATCATCCACTATATTAAATATACGGTACCTGTTATTGGTAAAAATAATCAGGTAAATTATCTTGTTGAGATCAGTACGGAAACAACCCGTCTTAAAAAAACCGAAGAAGAATATAAACTTTTATTTGAGCAGGTACCCTGCAATGTCATGATCATTGACAGAGATTTTAAAATTGTCAGGGCGAATAAGCGGGCTCAAGATATGTTTGAAAGGCTTAAAGGTGAATATTGTTATTCTGCCCTTAAAGGCAGAAAAGAAAAATGTATCGAGTGCACTGCAAGAAGGACTTTTGAAGACGGATTACAGCATTCGGGGAACCATGTCTGGAAATTGACTGACGGGAGAACCTTGAATATGCATGTCATTACCATCCCTTTAAAAAATGGAGATGGAAAATATAATTTGGTCATGGAGATGGCTGTGGATATTTCCAAAACAATGAAACTTCAGGACAGTCTGGAAAGCGCCCATAATTATTTGGAATCATTAATTAATACATCTATGGACGGCATCGTCGGCATAAGCAAAAGAGGCAGGGTAGAGGTGTTTAATACGGCTGCAAGAGGCCTGTTCAATATAGAGCAGGGTCAGATTGTCTCACAGGAGGATATTAACATGATGCTTCCCAAAGGTTTTCTAGCCCAGGTGTCAGAGGAAATAGGTCATACCTATCTTCCTGAAGCAGAACTCAAAAGAAGCAATGGAGAAAAATTTTACGGCAGTTTAAGCGGAAATAAACTGCTGGGCCAGGGGAAAACCATTGGAATGGCATTTTCAGTTCATGACATCGGTCAGATGAAAAAACTTGAAAAAGAAAAAATTGAAGCTGAGCGGATGGCCATAGTCGGTCAGACGGTTGCCGGACTGGCTCACGGGATTAAAAATTTGATTAACGCCCTGGACGGGGGGATGTATTTTCTTAAATCGGGAATAGGGAAAGGAGATATTAGTAGAGTACACAAGGGTATTGAAACTCTGGGCAGAAATATTGAACGGATACGGCTGTTCTCAAAAGCATTTTTGAATTATTCAAGGTTCAGAACCATAACACCAACTGTATGTAACCCGGAAGATATTGTGAATGAAGTTGTTGAGTCATTTGAAGCCAGAATCCTGGAAAATGATATAGAACTGAAACTTCAGGTTGAAAATCAACTTGCCCCCGCCCCTCTTGACTATGAAAAAATTCATGAATGCATTACAAATCTTATCAGCAATGCCATTGATGCCTTCGTTGATGTAGACAAAGACAGGATAAAAAAAATCTGGGTAAAACTATATGATGAAGAGGGCAGTATCTATATTGAAGTCAAGGACAATGGATGTGGTATTGACAAAGATCATAGAAAGCGGTTGTTTGGTAAGTTTTTTACCACCAAGGGACTGGAAGGTACCGGTCTTGGCCTTTTAATGACACAAAAAATTATTCAGGAACATGGTGGTAATATCAGTGTGCTTTCAAAAAAAGGAAAGGGGTCGGTTTTCAGGCTGCGCCTGATCAGAGGGAGGCTGCCAAAAATTTCAGGTTGAATTTTTTTTAAATATAATTCTAATCCTAATTTCTAAAATGTCATTTTATCAGGATCATTTACGGGAAATCTGCATATTTTTTCCTCGCATGCATAAGCCGTCACCATTCCGTTTATTGCCATTCTGCCCATGACCTGGGGTAGTACTTTTGACACAGCATCAAGCTCTTTACCTTCCTGGACCACAATGATCGTCTGTCCAACTAAAAATTTTTTGCGAATGATGTCCAGAAAAGGCTTTGCCATCTGTTTCTTTCCCTGGGGCGTAATAATGACTATTTCTTTGTTGGGGCCGGCCAAAAGCTTTGTCGCAGGAAGCATTCCAGACATATAAGCCGGCGCTTCCAAAAGCTGACCTGAAAAATATTTCAAGGTTTTTTCAGCCCTCTGCCGAAAATTTTTTTCATCGGTAAATAAATAAAGGCGGGATAAATTTACGGCGGCAATGGCATTGCCCGATGGTATGGCACCGTCATTTCCGGGTTTTTCCCTGGTAATCAAATCGTTCTGGCCAAAGGGGGTCATGAAAAAACCGCCCCGGGTTTTGTCTTCAAATTTTTCACTGATCAAATTGTCAATATCAATTGCTTTTAATAGCCATTCTATGTCAAAGGTCGCCTCGTACAGATCTATAAAGGCGGCGGCAAGAAATACATAATCATCAAGAAATCCCTGGTGCCCCCTTTTACCATCTTTGAAACTATGGAAAAAAATATTATCATGCCAGAGGTTCTTAAAAATAAAGTCTTTGGTTTGTATTGCCGCATCAATGTATTTTTTTTCATCAAACACAAACCCGGCTTTTGCCAATGCCGATATAACAAGGCTGTTCCATGAAAGCAGGATTTTATCATCCCGTCCGGGAAAGCTTCTTTTTAACCTTTGTTTGTAAAGCGTTTCATTGACACTTGTGATGATGGATTCAAGTTCCTCTTTTGTGATATCAAATTTTTGCCTGATCAAATCCTGCTGTCCGGACAGATGAAGAATCTGCCGTTGATTGTTTTTATCCCTGAGTCCATAGTATATTTTAACTATTTCTGATGTTGTATCATCAAAAAGTGTCTCTATTTCCCTAATGGTCCAAGTGAAAAAATATCCTTCCTCAATTTCTCCTGAAGAAGTGAGGCTGTCCGCATCTGTGGCTGAATAAAAACCCCCTTGGGGAGATTTCATTTCTTTTAAAAGGTAATCCAGCGTTTTTTGAGAGATTTTTCTGTATTGCTCATTCCCGGTGAGTTGATAGGCCTGGGTGTAGGCAATGGAAAGCAGGGCGTTATCACATAACATTTTTTCATAGTGCGGGGTAAGCCAGATGGGGTCTGTTGCATATCTGTGAAAACCCCCTCCCACATGATCATGGATGCCGCCGGATAAGATTTTGTCAAGTGTCAGATGAATCATTTTCAGGATTTTGTCGTCTGGAGAATCTTGATAATGCATCATTAAAAGCCCCAGGGGAAGAGAAGATGGAAATTTATTTTGACCCTTCATCCCACCGTTTTTCCAATCAAATTCCCTTTTGTATGTTTTCATGCTTTTTGAAATCAACTCTTTTGTGGGAAAAGGATTGTTCATGTAAGTTTCAGATGTTTTTTGAAGGATTGATGTGATTTGAGTCCCCGCATTTTTAACGGCTTCACGATCTTTTTGATATACTTTATTAATCTGTTTTAAAACGGTTAAAAATCCAGGGGATGATCCCCTGTCTCCATCTCTGGCGGGAAAATAAGTACCGCCGTAGAAGGGTTTTTTATCCCAGGTGAGAAAAACCGTCATTGGCCATCCTCCTCTTCCCTGCAGGGCCATAACCGCTTTCATGTAAATGGCATCAATATCAGGCCGTTCCTCCCTGTCTACTTTTATGGCGATATAATTTTTGTTTAAATAGGTTGCAATCTCTATATCTTCAAAAGATTCTTCTTCCATGACATGACACCAATGGCAAGTAGAATATCCGATACTTAACAGAATGGGTCGGTCCAGCCGTTTAGCTGCTTCAAAACTTTCATTACTCCATGGATACCAGTTAACCGGATTGTGAGCATGTTGAAGCAGATAGGGGCTTGATTCCAAGGCAAGGCGGTTGGTAAATTTTGGGTTTCCCTTTGCATCTAAATGCCGGGTTCTGGGTGGTTTGTTTTTATGGATAGTTTGTTCCATCCTATTTATCCTTTCCATGAGGTCATTGTCATATGGCAAAGTACCTGGAAGTGTTTGGGCAAGAGATCCTGTGCCGAAAAATAGGCCCAGGAATAAATAAATGTAAAAATATGAGTTCATAAACCATTTACTGAAAAATGTGATAAACCGGGTCTTTCCATTTGAGCATCTTAGGACGTCATCTTTAGATCTTGCAGTATCAGCTCGCAAACGACTGGTTTTTAAGGCACTTATTTTATTTATTTCTGACAATTTAGTCGGCTTTCATTTGTTTAAGATTCGGATGACAGTTACTGACGGTTGTTCTTTAAAAATAAACAGAATATTGATTAATGCAATGCGGAAAAAATTTTTGAGTGTAGGAGAGAAAAGTCAATCTTTTATTTTAAATCTGTTAAGTGCCCTTCAGGTTCGAGATGAACCAGCACATCAATGATTTTTGGATTGTTTTGAATAAGGGTATGTTTTACCTCTTCGGAAATATCGTGACCCTGGATAACGGATAACTGCCCGTCTACTTCCAGGTGCAGGTCAATATAAATATAATTGGCAATTTTTCGTGTCCTTAATTTGTGGACGCCTTTAACATTTTCCAGGGCATTTATGGTTTTTGTAAATTCACTGATTTGTTTTTCTGAAATCCCTGTATCCAAAAGGTCATTGACGCTTGTGAAAACGATTTCCAAGCCTATTTTAATAATAAAGGCTGATACGATGATCGCTCCGATCTGGTCAAGGAATCTCAACCTTGGATCTATGAGTGACGCAATAACGGCAATGAGTACGGGAATGGATGATAAAGAATCGGTTCTGTGGTGCCAGGCATTGGCTTTAAGAGAGGAAGAATCGGTTTTGATTCCAACCTTGTATGTCATTTTGAAAAGGATTTCTTTTAAGATAATTGAAACCACAGGGCCGATAATAACAATCCAGTTTATTTGAGGAGGATTTTTTTCCTGCAAAGAAATCAGGCCGTTATATCCAATGGCAAAAGCAACAGATAAGAGGATAACCCCGATAATAATGGTTATAAAAGATTCAATTTTCTGGTGCCCGTATGGATGACAGTCATCGGGCGGTGCAGTCCAGTATTTTACCCCGAACAAAATGACTATGTCAGAGGATGTATCTGAAAAACTATGCAGGGCGTCAGCTATAACGGCCTGGCTATGTCCAAAAAAACCAATCAGGAATTTAATGATGGAAATAACAATATTTACCCCAAGACCGATCAGGGTAATCCGTTGAATCTGGTGGTTTTTTTCGATTCGATTCATTGGTTTTAAGTTTTCCCTGGACAGGAATTATATAATTCAAACTATTGTTTATTCTTCTTTTCCAACTCTGACTCAATTTTATTAATAAAATCATCAAAGGTTCTGGGATTGATCTGTTTTCCGTTTATAAAAATTGTAGGCGTTCCTGCAACCCCGATTTCTTTTCCATTTTGGATATCCCGGTCAATTAAGTGCTGAATATCCGGCAGGTTTATATCAGATTGAAATAGTTTCATATCAAGCCCAAGTTCCATTGCGATCTGTTCAATTTTATCATCGTCAATGGCATCATAATTCTCAAACAGTTTACGATGAAATTCCCAGAATTTTCCTTGTCTGTCTGCTGCAAGGCTTGCCTGTGCAGCTATTCGTGCAAATTTGTGGCTTGGAAGGGGGAAATGTTTAATAACCAGTTTCAGGCTATCTTTATACCGGTCCGACAACTGCCGGAAAAAGGGCTCTAAACGAGCACAATAAGGTCACTGATAATCATCAAATACAGCAAGAATTACAGGTGCGTCAGCCGGTCCCTTAAACGGCAGCCCGGATAATGATATATCGTATACCTGCTCGACATGGATAATTTTGAGTAATTTTGAAGATCTGCTGGTGAGAATAAGGGTTTTATTTTTTTCAGAATAGCTTATTTTATCATAGGGGTTATCAAGGGCAGACCGCTTGATTATCTGATCATTTTCTGCTGAATATATGATCAACTCATTCAAAGACAGGATAAATATCAGGTTTCCGTTTTCAGATGAGGCAACATCCAGGGGTTCAACATCAAGGTTTTTTTTCATTATCAAAGTCAGGTCAGCTGTTGCGTAAACCGTTTGGCTGAAGCACAAAGAGAAGACAATGACAAATAAGAATAACAGTTTGTTTTGTTTCAGATTGCTCATCTTGATCATTTTATAGTCGTCTTTCAATTATTTTATTTTGCAGGTGTAAATGAAAACTTTTGTCCGCCAACAGTCATCTCATACATCAGTCCTCCAAGGGTATGGACGAATACGGCCATTCCTTTGGTATAACTTGTCTCGGCCTGTGTGCCCGTTGCAGGGCCAAGGCTTGCCCCGGCACTGCTGCCCTGGGTGCCTGCCTGTGCCTGGGCGGCAGCTGTTATGACAACAGCAGATAAAGATCCGTCAAATTCAAAATTCCCGCTTGTAAACTCATCATAGGCTCGTTTGTCTTTAAAGAAAATAATTTCGCTGAACGCCTGTCCTCCCAGTTGAAATCCAAAACTAACCTTCATCAACGAGGCTGTTCCGGAAATAGCCCTTTGTTTGTAAACCCGACCGGCCCCATAGGCGCCACCGAAAATAATGCCGCCTTTTCCAACCGTTGGAAAAACAGCATATCCATAAGCTTCATTAAAAAACGGTTTAACTGCATCAGATTTTATAAATACGTCAATGGTGTCTTGGTATTTGTCGGCCATGGCATGGGATGAAATAAATATTAAAAGGACTGTAAAAAACAAAGTTAATTTGAGCGGAAATGATTTCATTGTCATCCTCCCTTCGCTGAGATTTAAATTTATTATATTCCTTTTTAACAGTCTTACAAAATTTATTCCAGTTATTTTGAAAGGTCACAATAAAATAGCTGTGTTTGACTGAATCCTATTGTCTTTTTATACAAAAGAGTGTTTGATATGCTATGATAAAGTAAAAATAAAAGCGTTCAATTTTTATATCTTCAAAAATACACTATGAAACCGAATACGAAAATTATTCTATTTTTATTGTTGGTTGTTTCCATAATAGTAATTGGTGTTCTTCACACAATTACGCCCGGATATATGATCCTTTATCATGACACCTATAGGCGGCTCAGTTATTTTCCAATAACCATAGGAGCCATCCTTTACGGTTTGTGGGGTGGGGTTTGCCTTGCTATCCTTTCCAGTCTTGCTTTTGTCCCTCACCTGTTTACGTTCTGGGCAAGCGGGCCGGAAGCGTATTATAGTGAACTATCTGAAATATTATTTTATCTTGCTGCGGGGATTGTGATAGGACTTATTTCAAGCAGTGAAAATAAATTAAGGGAAAAATATAAAACCCTGTCGGAAAAATTGACGGGATCTTATAAACGTCTCCATGATCAGACCTCCCAGCTGGTAGAAGCTGAGAAACAATTGGGAGAGAGCCAAAAACTGTCTCTTTTAGGGAAAGTGTCAGCCTCCCTGGCACATGAAATAAAAAACCCGTTGGCATCCATAAAAGGTGCAGCTGAAATCCTTGCAGATGAGGTGGCGGAAGGTCATCCCAAATACGAATTCATAGAAATCATGCGATCTGAAATTTCAAGGCTGAATCATTCAGTTGAAGATGTCTTAAAATATTGCAGGGGTCAGCAGCATCGTGACAGGGGCAGACAGGCGTCTATAGAAAAGATTATTCACCGGGTGGCCGGTCTCCTTGAAGCAGGGCTGAAGGAAAAATCAATACAGGTGTCTATCCGGTCAGAGAATGAAGGGACAGGGTTTGTAGCTAACGAGGATGCCATGATTCAGGTCTTAATGAATATTATTCTAAATGCAGTTGATGCCGTTGAAAAAAATGGCACGGTTGATATAGAATTCGGCGAACATGAAAAAGGGTGCTTTATCCGTATTTCAGACGATGGCCCCGGGATTGATGAAACTTTGGTTAAAGAGGTGTTTCAGTCATTTGTAACATTTAAGGATGATGGAACAGGACTTGGCCTTTCCATTTCAAAAAGAATAGTTGAAAGTCTCGGTGGAAAAATACGAATTGGAGAATCAAGCCTTGGGGGCGCGGCTTTTACAATATATTTGCCTGATAAAAAATTTGTAAATAGTGAGAGTATTCAAAATGTCTGATATAATATTATTGATTGATGATGATCAAAGCTTAAGAAGGGTTACAGAATATAATCTGACCGCTAAAGGATTTAAAGTTGTAACGGCAGCCTCGGGAGAACAGGGCCTTGAAAGATTTGAAACCAATACACCGGACCTGGTGGTGACAGATGTAAAACTGGGCGATATGAACGGACTGGACATTCTGGCAAAGATAAAAAAGGATGCGCCGGATATCCCCGTAATTATCATGACCGCATTTGGATCCATTGAAATGGCAGTCCAGGCCATGAACAAAGGCGCTTTTAATTTTTTAACCAAGCCCTTTGACAGGGATACGTTGATTTTGTCCTGTAAAAAGGCTTTGGAGTTGAGGAGATTACGATCAAAAACAAAGCTGCAGGCAAGTGAAATAAATCGCCTTACCGGCACTAAAGGAATTGTTTCTGCAAGTTCTGTCATGAAGGAGCTTTTGGAAAAAGCATCCAGGGCAGCAAATAGCGAGGCAACAGTTTTAATATCCGGTGAATCCGGCACGGGTAAAGAAGTCCTGGCAAGACTGATTCACCAGAACAGTCCCAGAGCAAACGGACCCATGGTTGCCGTAAACTGTGCAGCCATACCGGCAGGACTGTTGGAAAGTGAACTTTTTGGTCATGTTAAAGGATCTTTTACCGGTGCCATAAAGGACAGGAAAGGGCATTTTCAAACCGCATCCGGCGGCACCCTTTTTTTAGATGAGATTGGAGAGCTGGCAATAGACACCCAGGTCAAGCTGTTACGGGCAATCCAGGAAAAAGAGGTCCAGCCCGTTGGATCTGAAAGGGTGAAGGATGTTGATATCAGGATTGTTGCAGCAACCAACCTTGATCTTCAAAAAAGGATTGCACAGGGAAATTTCAGGGAAGATCTGTACTATCGGTTGAGTGTGATCCCTCTTTTTATTCCCCCATTAAGGGAACGGACAGATGATATCCCTGCACTGGTAACACACTTTTTGAAGAAATTTGATGCGCCGCAGGATGTCTGTTTTTCCCAAGACGCCCAGGAGGTGTTAAAAAAGTATCAATGGCCGGGCAATATCAGGGAAATGCAAAATATCATAGAACGATGTATTATTTTAAGAAAAAACAAGGTGATTGAACCAGAGGATCTACAATTGCTTGTTAGTGATTTGTCTTCCCCTTTTAACCAGGCGCCTGCAAAAAACTCAATGCCAACACCTATCATTCCAGATGAAGGGATTGCACTGGAGGACGTTGAAAAAAGCTATATTATCAAAGCCCTTGAAAAGGCCGGGCAAAATCGTTCAGAAGCTGCCAGATTGTTAAAAATACCCAGGCATGTTTTATTATATCGTCTGGAAAAATATAAGATATAAAAATTGTAGACTATTCTACATCTGGATGTGGAATAGTCTATACTTTCTTTTTTCTCTGCAAAAACCGCCCTTTCTAAAATAAAAGAGTTTTCTACTCTTTTCAGACAGTTAGCACTTAATCCAATTGAATTGATTTATTGGCACAGGTTTTGAATGATTGAAATATATTTTTTGGACCCTGAGTATCAAGTTACAATTAAAACACAGGAGAATAATGTGAAAAAATCAAATTATTTCATTATAGGAATCATTATATTGATTCTGTTTTTGACGGCAGGGTGGGTTATCGCTGAAAACCCCCAGGCTAAAAGCTTAAGCCGGGCCGTTTTGAAGATAGACAGTCTATCATGCGGGGGATGCTTTTCCACGATTAATTCTGGTCTTGAACCGCTAGAAGGGTACTCAGGCATGGGAGCCAATTTGTTTAGGAAATTGGTTGCCATTGATTTTGAGGCACCGCTCACTCCTGAAAAAATAACCCAGAAGATTACTGAAGTAGGGTATCCGGCAAAACTGGAAACGGTTGATGCCATTTCCGAAAAAGAATCCTTTGCATATATTGAATCCATGAGAACCGGGTTTACATCCGGTGGAGGCACTTGTGGTGGCGGATACAATAATGACAATAGCGGTAAAACAAATTCAACAGGAAGGATTTCGTCCGCCTCCGGTTCGTGCTGTTCTCAGTGATTCTTGGATAATAACCCAAAAGGAAAATATTTATGAAACTATTTCAGAAATTATACACCAGTGTTGCAATACTCATTATTGTACTTTTAGTGGGTTCAAATGCCATTGCATTTTTTGGCGGCAAATTTAAAACAGTAAAACCCAAGGATGGCAATGTCATTATACCGATTAAAAAAGTAAATGATGGAAAAGCACATTACTTTAAAACAAAATCAAATAACGGGACTATCGTAGACTATTTTTTGATTCAAAGTGAAGACGGTGTGATCCGTGCTGCCATTGATTCCTGTGACGTTTGTTATCGTTCCGGCAAAGGATATGTCCAGGATGGCAATGTCATGGTCTGTACCAATTGCGGCAGGCGCTTTGCCACGGACAGGATCAATGAAGTAAAAGGGGGATGCAACCCCGCCCCGTTAAAGAGAGTGGTTGATGGGGACAATCTTGTAATATCCATGACAGATATCAATACTAATGCATGGTATTGCAAGTATAAATAGAGGTGCTTCCATGGCATATGATCCGGAAAAATATCGGGAAAAAAGAGAGAAAGTACTTGGAATCAGGAAAAGGGGCATGGGATTTGGAACCATTGCCATGGTCGTATCCCTGGTCATTATTGTAGGGTTGAGTGTTGTGACGGTTCCCCAGGCCATTTCCTATATGGCAACCCGCCATTTTGATGATGCCATTTTTAAACTGGAATCGGATTCCAGATGGCCAGAGGGTGTCATAAAAAGAATCACTGGCATTGACGGGGTGAAAAAAACGGTTAAAGATGACCATACGACACGTCTCGTTGTTACTTATGACCGGCGCATGGCCAATCTTTCCCATATTACGGCAACCTTTGACCAGCATGATTTGAAAGTCACCCTTCTCAATCAGGTCAACCACCGGCAGCATCAGAATACATTGAAAAAAGAGGAGGAAGAACTTGAAACTCCATAATATCTCTTTTGGAAATATTAAACGGCGAAAAGGTAAAATGATTTTTCTGGTATTAGGCCTTGTGATCGGTATAGCAACGGTGGTCACCCTTTTGTCCATTACCGAGACCATGACCCAGAATATTGAGGAGCGGCTCAATCAGTTTGGAGCCAATATTGTAATGGTTCCTAAAAGTGAGAACCTGTCCTTAAATTACGGGGGCATTGATGTGGGTGGTGTCAATTACCAGGTTCAAGAATTTGATCAAAAAAAGCTGGCAGACATTAAAACCATCAAAAATAGTAAAAATCTTTCCATAATTGCACCCAAAATTCTGGGTCCTGTCGTTGTAAAAGATAGAAATGTTCTGTTAATGGGGGTAATATTTGAAGAAGAGCTTGCCTTGAAGACGTGGTGGCAAAAAACCGGAGGCAGATTTCCCCAAAAAGAAAATGAAATCATCCTGGGCTCTACGGTAGCATCCTTATTCGGGTTTAAAATTGGTGATACCATAACACTTTCAGCAAGCCCTTTTAAAGTGGCAACGATTTTAAAACCCACGGGCGCTTCAGAGGACAATGCCATTATTGCAAGTCTTGACTCGGCACAAAATCTGTTGGGGAAGAAAGGCAAGCTTTCAATGGTGGAGATTTCGGCATTCTGCCAGGGATGTCCCATAACAGAATTGACACTGCAGATTGCTGAAAAATTTCCCAATGCAAAAGTGACGGCAATGAAGCAGGCAGTCATGTCTAAAATGCAGTCCATTGACATGTTTCGATCTTTCAGCCTGGGCATATCCATTATTGTCATTTTTATCGGTTCTCTACTGGTTCTTGTCACCATGATGGGCTCGGTAAATGAAAGAACCCGGGAAATCGGAATTTTCAGGGCCATCGGGTTCAGAAGAGGGCATGTCATGCAGATTATCCTGCTGGAGGCTATGCTGCTGGGTATCATTGGCGGTATATTGGGGTTTGGTATCGGAAACCTGATTGCGTATGGTATAATTCCTGTGGTGATTAAAGACGGGCTTTTTGCCGGAATAAACGTGAATCTTGGCGTTATCTCCATACTGATGGCAGTGGCATTAAGCCTTCTGGCAAGCCTTTATCCTGCATTTAAAGCCAGTAATATGGATCCCAGCGAAGCGTTAAGAGCGCTTTAAAATTAAAAGAGAATAAATATGACACAGGTAAATCATTTAATCGAAATTCAGGGATTAAAAAAAACATATCAAAGTGGTGATACAAAAGTGGATGCCATCAAACAGATGGATTTCTTTATTGATGATGAAGAGTTTATCACCATTATGGGACAGTCGGGTTCGGGGAAAAGCACCCTTTTGTCTGTGATGGGCGCACTCAATCAACCCACCCGGGGAAAAGTGCTTGTGGATTCCCTTGATCTCTATTCTTTAAGCGGTGAACAGAGGGCTGATTTCAGGAGCGAGTATATTGGATTTATTTTTCAGTCTTTTCAGCTCATCCCTTATCTGACCGTTTTAGAAAATGTCAAACTTCCCATGGCCGTTACCGGCCAGAAAAAAAATATAAAGAATCAAATGGCCTTGGAGGTGATTGAGAGGGTAGGGCTCGGGACAAAAGCATTTCGGCTGCCAGACCAGCTTTCAGGTGGAGAGCAGGAAAGAGTTGCCATAGCCAGGGCCATTGTAAACAAACCTCCCATCATTCTGGCTGATGAACCCACGGGTAATCTGGATTCAAAAACAGCCAATGAGATCATGGTGTTGCTGCAATCGTTGAATGAGGAGGGACATACCATTATTCTGGTTACCCATAATTCAGATATGGGAGCCTATGCAACAAGATCCATCAAAGTACGGGACGGGGAATGTTTTGCATAAAAAAAGACAAGAACTAAAATCCAGGCCATGACAATGTATTGCCATGGCCTGTTCATATCAATATTTACTGAGCGTCTGCAATACCGACTTCCTCAAAGGTTTTAATGTCTGCAAGAATCCGAGTGGAAAGATCCAGAAGTTCCATGCACACCGCCGCACCCGTTCCTTCTCCCAGTCTGAATTTAAAATCAATCAAGGGTTCAAGCCCAAGTTTTTCATGCATATAGGTATGACCGATCTCAACGGATTTGTGGCTGGCAAACAGATAATTTTTGGCAGCCGGACACAGTTCGCATGCAATCAATGCACCGGCAGTGGATATAAATCCGTCACAGATAACAGGAATTCCCTTGGCGGCAGAACCCAGAACAAGGCCTGCAATCCCACCGATTTCAAGTCCGCCGACTTTTGACAAAACATCAATGGGGTCTTTGGGATCTGGCTGATGAAGGGCCAGTCCTTTTTTAATAACGTTAATTTTGTTTTGTAAAGCCTTATCATCTATGCCGGTCCCGCGTCCGGTGAGTTTTTCAACTTCAATACCGGAAAAGGCGGCAATAATGGCTGAAGACGGGGTTGTATTACCAATGCCCATGTCGCCGGTTCCCAGGAGATCAACGGTTTTGTCCGCATCAAGTTCGTTTACAATCTCAATACCAGCTTCAATGGACAAGATGGCTTCTTCCCTGCTCATGGCCGGTTCTTTTGTGAAATTGGCTGTACCTTTTTTAATCTTTTTATGAAATATGGGAAGATCAGGTTCAAAATCATGGTTAACACCCAGATCAGCAGCCGTTACGCTGGCACCGGCATGATTTCCAATCACATTGACTGAAGCGCCGTTATTGGCAAAATTATAGACCATCTGAGGAGTGACTTCTGCTGGGAAGAGGCTTACCCCTTCCTGTGTCACGCCGTGGTCACCGGCACAGGTGACGATTTGTTTGTTGGTAAGCTTCACATCAATGGTGCCTTTAATGGCTGCCAGCCGAGCAGAGATCTCTTCCATGACGCCAAGACTTCCTGCTGGTTTGGCTTGGTTGGCAAGTCGATCCTTTGCTGCAGCCAGTACTTCCGGGTTAAGTGTTTTTGAAATGGATGAAAGGGTTTGTTCTAATAATGACATAATATAGTTCCTCAATACGGATTTTCTTGCAAAATCAAAAAAGGGTTTTGCAAGAAATGAATTCTTACAAAACCCTTTACCATCAGATTTTACAATGATTATTACCTGGCTCGTCTTCTGACTCCCGGCATTAGATCCATTTTTTTAAGCCTTCCCGTTTTCACAGTGACAATTTTAAAAAGCAGATATTTCCGGTTACAGCGGCGGGACCGTCCCGGAGTTTCACCGTGTTCCGTTGGCCCAGGTAACCACAACAAATTATTAAACTTATTTACAGAATAAATAGAATCAAGTCAATACCCCTTTGATCTTTTGGAATTGATGACCAGGAATTTTAGGACACAAATTAAAAAACATCTGTAACAAGTGGAATGGCGGTCTTTTTGGACGATGACATTATTATCAATCTGTATTTATATCATTCATTTTTGATCATTACTTTACTATGTTTTTAAATACTGATATGGATTTATTATAATGATACTAAAAGACATAAAGTCACATGCCTCAGCTTTTGGCGTAGCTGCCTGTGTTGGTCTATTGCTCTACATACTTTCACCAAACCAAAAGGATCAAAACAATACAGAACAAAATATCCCTTCCTCCCCCGTTATTGTTCAAGAAAGTGGGAAAGAACCTCTGACACCATTTAAAATATTAGACGAATTAAAAGCCCTAGCGGCTCCATCACTGCGGAAGAAAGCCGTTCAAGGTTATATCGGTAGTGAAGCAGAATGGAATCTGTATCTCAAAAACATAATTGATCAGAAAGACAATGATGTTCATGCAGTATTCACAGATACTCTGAAACTCCCCCACCATACGTTCGTAAGTTGTGTGGTTTCATTAAATGACAACAGGATCTTAAAGGTAATTGAAGAGGGAATGTTAGTCAGTGTATGGGGACAGATTTCAAAAATAGATTTAAACAATGATTCAATCGAGTTGGAAAACGTTATTTTAAAAACGCCAACCCAATAATTGATTTACAACCTTAAAGTTTTTGAAGCAGATTATAGCCGGAAGTAAACTCTCAAGCCCGGCTAAAGATGATTTAAATTTTTTGTTCCACATTTTGAAAACACGGGATGCACAGAAGTTTGCCGTCAAACAATCTGATACGCGATTCCATGGTCATTTCTTGGCAGGAATCACATGAAATGCTTTTTAATATCCGGGCAGGGCTTACCGGGGGTGCTTCAAGTTCTTCAACTGAAAAAAGATCGGTTAATTTTGCCTCCAGCAATTGTTTGATCCGATTGTCCCTGTTCTCCTCTTTTCTGGCAAAATCATTAAAGACGGCTCGAAACCCTTTAAGAGTATCTCTGTCATAAAAGGTAAATGCGGATTTGCCAAAATCTTTGTGAATCAGATTCCCTTTGCCAAAGGAGCAACCGGTCAAAAACTGGATGGCATCCACACCGCACATATCTGTTTCAGTAACGCACACGGGATCTTTTGTGTTTTGGATATCGAGTTTTTCCATTGCCAGTTCCGATACACGGATTCCTATGGTCAGTCCCGGGCAGCTGTGGCCATGAAAATCAATGGTCTTTTCAATCAACTCCTTTTTTAATGAGCAGTTCATTTTTAAATCTCCTTGTAAATGGATTTGTTTTTAACAATAAATACGGATATTCATAACGCAAGGCCTGATCCATCATCTTTCAATTTTAGTTTTACAGAAGATTGCTAAAAAGACATCCTGGCAATACCATCAGGGAATTAAGAGAATTTCACCAATATCCATTATTTTAAACGCAGATGGATCCTGTTCATGTCTTTTTATATAACGGCTCAGGTCCAGTCCGGGAAACCCGGCAGGTTCGCTTCCCAGGCGGAAAGTTCCCCATTGGGTGGGGATGAAGTAGCGGGCGCCCAGATCTTTAAATCCTTTGACGGCTTCTTGGATATTCATGTGCTGGTAATACATGAACCACCGGGGATGGTAGGCCGTTGTCGGCATAAATGCATAATCGATTTTGGGATATTTTTGTCCGATTTCTCTGAATCCTTTGAAATATCCTGAATCCCCACCAAAATATAGGGTCACAGAGGGTGTAACAAGAAGAAAAGAGGCCCACAGAGACCGGTTTATTCCCTGATTGATTCTCAGGGACCAGTGCTGGGCCGGAAGACAGATCAATTTGGAACCGTTCCCGATTTTATATTCTTCCCACCAGTCCATCTCGTGCACCTGGGTTTTATTCATATCCATGACATATTTTTTAAGACCTTTTGGCACAAAAACCCTTGAATGCTGGGGCAAATCTTTCATGGTGGATCTATCCAGATGGTCATAATGATTGTGAGAGATCACAACGTTAACCTCTTTGACATTAGCATTGAATTCTTTCAGGCTCAATGCCGGTGGCGTCACTCTTGCCGGCAGCAAAGCCCGTTTTGAAAAAATAGGATCCGTCAACCAGTATGCACCATCAATTCGGATTAAAAAGGTGTTGTGGCCGATCCAGAGGATAAAATCGCCTTTGGTCTGTTTAATCCTTTTTGCAGTGTCAGGAATCGTTCCCGGCATAAATGTTTTTTCCAGGTTTGTGTAATTTGTTTTTGAAGACAGTTTCCATTTCAAAACATCCAGAAAGCCTTTGTCATCCATCTTCATCCACGGCGCAAAAAATCTATTGTCTTTAAAATGGGGAGCGTAAAGATCTTCAACCAAGGTTGTTTCGACCTGAAAAGCCCACCGGGTTTCTGAAAAATTTTTTTTATTCCGGGTTGAACAGGAGGTGAGTACTATAATGAACAGGAGCATAAACAAAAGTGACAGCGCCCTATTCATTGAAAAAACCATGGATTCGGATTGTTTCATCATAGGTGTCAGTTCATATTGATGGATAAGGCGGGTTTAAAAAACATCTCCCGTATTCAGATGAATAGTGAGATTGTTATCTTTTGGTGGCAGATCCGTCCACCAGCCATTAATTAAATCTTTCTGCAACCAGGCGATAAATGTTAACCATTTTCCAAAACCTTTTTTATCGATGGTGACCTCGGGTTTTTTTTCATCTCCAAAAAGGTGGGCACAATATGCTTTTGAGGCCTGGGCAGAAATCAAAGGCTGCTGTTCTTTGGATACCATGAATTTGTCAAGCTTGGCATTGGCCATTTTAATGGTACCGTCAAACACATACTGGTAAGCATAATCACTCAGATTTTTCCGGGAGGGTATGGCATCAATGAATTTGCTTTTTATGGAGGCCTTATGGTCCTCTGAAATTTGAACAACCCGATAGGGACAAGGGGCGGTAACAAGGGATCCTGTTTCAATATCAAAAATAAAATCGTCAGAATTTTCAAACTCTTTTTTGGTGACATCCTGTGCATGAAAATGGCCGGTGAAAACCAAGCGTACACCATATGTCGCAAATAGTTTTGAAATAGATTCACTTTCATCTATCACATATTTGCCATAAAATTTTTCATTGGCCGGATAATGCTCCATTATTCCGTGGTGCAAAAATACAATGACGGCCTTTTTCATTTTTTTGGCTAAAATCAGCTGGCTTTCAATCCATTCCTGGGTTTTTTGTGAAAATGCGCCGTCTGTAATGGGGGGGTGCCCGGGTTTGTTTTCTTTCCACCGGGAGGAGTCAAGAGCCATGACCCAAAGCCCTTTTACCGGTTCACTAACATAGCTCAGCGACTGGGGATCCTCATTAATGGCTTCTTTGAATCCAAATTCATGATACAGGGTTTTAAATTCTTTTTCATTAATGGTTGGTACAGGTGCTGTTTTATCACCCATGTATTTAAATGATTCCCCATTATTGATGTCATGGTTTCCAGGAACGACATACAGGTTAGCTCCTGAGGATTCTAATTTTTTTAAGGCTTTTATAACACCTTGATGACTTTTTTTTTCACCGTCCTTGGTAAGGTCGCCGGACAAGAGGATAAAATCCGCCTTCTCTGCTATCACTTTTTCAACGGCTGAAGAGATGATTTCTTCACTTAATACCAGCAGCTTTCTATCATCATCAAGGTAGTCCTGAAACGCTTTCCCGGTTGTACCAAGAGTTTTGTCGTAAAAGTGGAGGTCGGAAAGAACGATAAATTTTGCATCTGGATAAACAGGCTCTGTTTTAATAAGTTCTTTTATCTCGTTATTGGTTTGATATTGAAATGCGTGTTTTTCTGAGCATGAAAACAGCAATAAAAATATAAGGATGACGAAAATCAAAAAAGCGGGTTTGCGCATTTTTATCTCCAGACAATTTGAAAAAAAATATAGAAACCATCCCGGGTTTTATCATTTGAATTTAAAAATAAGATACAAAGGATAAAACCGGGATGGTTTTTTGATAAAACCGTTATTAATTAACCGGCTTCATAGGTACAAGATGAGAAATCTATCTCTTCTCCGCATTTAGCGCAGGTATGCGTTTTTTCAAATTCATCTGAGAAAATTTCCTTTGGTTCATTGCAGTTAGAGCAATTACAGGTAAAGGATTGTAAGTTTTTAAACTGTTCAAAACCAGGGCAATGTGCTGGGGTTGTCATAATATCCTCCTTCTTTAGATTTGATTGTTGGAACGAGAATCTCAAAAAAATTAAAGGCTAATTTACCGTTATTGTCAAGGCAAAATGACGTTTGACTAAAAACGTGAAATTTTATTTATTATAAGTATCTGTTCACGTCGGGGATTACCCAAACTCTAAAAAAATAATTAAGGCAGCTTAAATGTAACAAATATGCTGGGTATTTTCTTTTTTATAGGTTTAAAAGGGTTTACTTAATTCAAATTAATCACGGTTCTGCCTTTTAACCCCCCTTTCAAAATGAGCTTGATTTTGTCATTTAATTGAGCAATAGAAATTTCATCATAAATCTTGTCAATATAATCAAATTTCCAGTCAGAGGCCAGCTTCTCCCAGACGGCCGACCGGAAGTCCATGGGGCAATGCTGTGAATCAACCCCCAAAAGGGAGACACCCCTTAAAATAAAAGGGAAAACATTTATAGGCAGATCAAAGGATGCCACATTCCCGCAGCAGGTGACGATCCCATCCTGTTTAGTCGACTTTATGGCCGTTGCCAGGATCTCTCCTCCCACCGTATCAATAACACCTGCCCATTTAGGTTTTAAAACGGGTGGCTTTGTATTTTCAAGAAAATCATGTCTGGAAATAATCTTCTTAACGCCCAGGTGATCCAGCAAAGTGGTGTCTGATTTTCCGGACACGGCTGTCACCGAATAACCAAGATGAGACAATATGCCACAAGCTAGGCTTCCCACCCCTCCTGTGGCACCTGTGACAAGGATATCCCCATTTTCGGGATTGATGGTTTCGATTAATTTAAAAATTGACATCCCTGCGGTGAATCCGGCTGTTCCAAATATCATACTCTGTTTCAGATCAAGGCCGTCGGGCAGTTTTACCACCCAGCCGGCAGGCACCCTGATAAATTGTCCAAATCCCCCTGAAGTGTTCATGCCAAGATCATAACTTGTCACAATGACTTTATCATCTTTTTTAATTGTATCAACATGGCTTTCTACGACTATCCCGGCGGCATCAATCCCCGGCGTGTGGGGATATTGTCTTGTGACTCCACGGTTTCCCGTGGCAGATAAAGCATCCTTGTAGTTTAATGAAGAATAATGAACTCGAACGAGGACATCGCCGGAAGGCAGGTCATTGATGTTGGCATCTTTGATCTGGCGGGTGAATTTGTTTTTTTCAGGTTCTTCAACTATTAACGCTTTGTAGGAAACATTATCCATGTGCACCGTCCTTTATTAATCTTTTTACTTTTTATAATAAATTTGATAGTTATGCCGGGATGAAAAATCACAAATTCCAGACCGGCAGAGTCACACTTGTTTCATTCTCTCATTTTATTCATGATGTGTACACAAGTTTTCTTGCGCCACTATTACCCCTGATTATAGAAAAACTGTCCCTAACCTTAAGCCAGGCAGGCCTTTTATCCACTGTTATGCAGATACCGGCTCTGTTAAACCCAATTATCGGGCTTTTTGCGGACAATAAAGGATTAGCCCGGTGGTTGGTTGTTCTTGCGCCAACACTCACTGCCATACCCATGGGTTTGATCTTACATGCATCATCATATTATGTGTTGCTGTTCCTGGTTTTTTTTGCAGGCATAAGCGTTGCACTATATCATGTCCCTTCCCCGGTTCTTATAGCAAAATATTCAGGAGAGAAAAAGGGACGCGGCATGAGTTTTTTTATGACCGGAGGAGAATCAGCCAGAACTTTTGGGCCGATGTTTGCCGTTGCTGCCGTATCTTTTCTTGGCGAGCCAAACTTTTATTTGGTCATCGGATTTGCCGTATTAACGTCTGTTTTGCTTTATTTCACCCTGGAAAAAGAAGAGCAAAAGACGTCCTTTAAGCGAAAAGGGTCCTTAAAAGAATCATTTCGTGAAATTAAGCATGTACTGATCCCTTTGTCCGGGATTTTATCTGCGCGATCCTTTATGCACGCCTCCATGGGGGTTTTCCTCACGGTCTTTGTGGAAAGGCAGACCGGAAGCCTATGGTATGGCGGTGCTGCCCTCGCTCTATATGAGGCCTTTGGCGTGGCAGGCGTGTTGAGCGCTGGAACGTTCAGCGACTGGCTGGGAAGACAAAGAATATTGTTCTGGGTATTGCTTGTGGCACCTGTGGCAATTTTAATTTTTGTCTTTTCAACAGGCGTTCTTAAAATTATGATGCTTTGCGTTACAGGATTTACCGTTCTTTCAACTACCCCGGTCATGTTGGCCATTATCCAAGAGAATGCAAAAGACCATCCGTCTGCAGCAAATGGTTTGTTTATGATGATTTCTTTTGCCGTAAGATCCATTGCCGTATTTTTGGCAGGAATAATTGGGGACTTGGCAGGACTTGAGAACATGTTTATTGTAAGTGCAGTCATAGGGTTTACTGCGATTCCCTTTTTAGTAAGACTTGATAATAAACCCGATAATAAATTGGGAAATTAAACCGTTCATAACCATACGGAGATAATGATGTTAAAAACCAATGAAGACAAACTCGTTGAATTGGCCATGCAGTGCAAACCCGGACCTCCCCGGATCAGACCGGGATGGAAGGTGGATCATAAAGGCAACCCTTTTATCCTTCCAAGTATTGGCGGTATTACTTTAAATATCCGGGTTGGAGATTCTGCTTTCGGCATAGCAGGGGATCATATCGAACCGGGTGTTTCCTGTACGGCAAATGCAGAAAAACCCTTTGAATTTCCTAATAATTCACTCCAATTGTTGTCTTGTGTCGGAAATGAGGCTATTATTGTATCAGGAGATGCAAAGGGGGAAAAAGGGGTGGTTACAGGCCATCATGGCGGCTCAGAACACGTAATTGTTGACTTTTCAAAACAGGTTCTTAAAAAACTGACTTATGATGATAAAATAATGATTCAGACAAAAGGCCAAGGCCTTAAACTGATGGATTACCCGGATATCAAATTGTTTAACCTTGATCCTGGTTTATTGAAAAAAATGAAAATAAAAAAGATAAAGGAAACGAAACTTGCCGTGCCTGTAACAACCATCGTACCTGCCAAATGTATGGGCTCAGGTCTTGGCTCGGCACATGTTGCCGCCGGAGATTATGATGTGATGACAAGTGATCCGGCAAGTGTTAAAAAATATCAATTAGACCGGCTTAAATTTGGTGATTTTGTGGCTTTGATCGACCATGACAATTCCTTTGGCCGAGCCTTTAAAAAAGGTGCGGTCAGTATCGGTATCGTGGTTCATTCAGATTGCCTGCTTGCAGGCCATGGACCCGGCATATCCACGCTGATGACCTGTTCAAAACCCTTAATTGAACCCATGCTTGACGCAGGATCTAATATTGCCAACCTCATGCAAATAGGGAAAAAAAGAAAAAAAGTATCGTAACAAAAATAATGAAGACGGGTAAAAATGGTGAAAACAACTAAGAAAAGTATCCTTCAAAAAGGAAAAGGCAAGACCAGGAAACAGGCAAAACTTGAATATTTGTATGAAAAAAAATCCCTATATTTTGCTCAGGTTGCCGAAAGCGTAAAAGACATTGCCGTAAAAGAACTCAAAAGTTTAGGGGCATATGATTTAAAACCGGTGTTCAGAGGGATATGGTTCAAAGCAACGAAAAAAGATTTTTATCGGATCACTTATTTTGCACGACTTCTCTCAAGGATTTTGGCTCCTCTAGTATCCTTTGAATGCCATGATAAAGATGACCTGTACAAGGCAGCCAGAAAAATTAGGTGGGAAGAATTTTTAACCCCAAAAAATACATTTTCCATAGTGGCAAACGTGTCTGAATCCCAGATTACCCATTCGAATTATGCAGGATTAAGGGTCAAAGATGCCATTGCCGATTATTTTCGCGACAGGACCAATAAAAGACCAAACGTGGATTCAAAAGATCCCTATATCATCATCAATATACATATACACAAGGATTTGGCAACCCTTACCATAGATGCTTCGGGTGGAGCCCTGCACAAACGAGGCTATAGAGAAGAATCCGTTTCCGCACCCATGCAGGAAACTGTTGCCGCAGCCATTATCCGGTTGTCTGAATGGGATGGAAATATGCCTTTATATGATCCGATGTGCGGATCAGGTACGCTTTTGTGTGAGGCCTTGATGATGTACTGTAAAATACCGGCGCAAATATTTCGAACCAGTTTTGGATTTGAAAGACTGCCGGATTTTGATGTTAATTTATGGGAGCGAATTAAAAAAAAATCTCAGGAGAATTTCAGAGAATTGAATCCCTTTATGATTTCAGGGAGCGATATATCAGAACATTCTATTAACGCAGTTAAAACCAATATCATGGGGCTTCACTTCGGTAGTAAAATTGCCATTGAAAAAAAAGATTTTCAGGATATTGAATCCATAGAAAATAGTATGATCATTACCAATCCTCCCTATGGTATCAGAATGGGGAAAGATCAGAATTTGAATAAATTCTATCATGATTTTGGTCTGTTTTTAAAAAGCAAGTGCAAAAAATCAACAGCCTTTATATATTTTGGAGAACCCAAATATATAAAAAAAGTCCCTTTGTCACCATCATGGAAACGGCCTTTGAAAATTGGCGGTCTTGATGGCAAACTGGTAAAATATGAATTATATTAAATTCAATTGGAGAATGGATAGTGCTTGATCAATAAAATAGGCGGTTGAGAGTCGGGCACTAATTAAAATATGGAAAAGTCAAATTCCGGCGGGAAATACACCTGCAATGAATATAGAGAAGAGATGATCCTTTTGGGATTGCAGAAAAGACTGGCGGCAAAAGGGTTAACTCCGGAAGAAAAAAAAGACCTTTTAAAAGAGATTGCCAAAGTAGAAAAGCAGATGGGCCTGGATTAGCCTGTTTCTTTTTCCCGGACTGAAAAAATTTCGGCCATCATGCATCTGGCACTGCCGCCACCAACGGTTTCTATGGTAGACAGATCAAAACTTAATATCTCTCCATAATTGTTAAGAAATTTTTTCTGATCCTTTGTAAATCCCTTCCTCGCGTTCTCAGACATTACAATAAAGGATTCATTATTTTGATTTCTCACCTCAAGAATATTGCCGCAAAAATGATTTTCCATCTGATTCATGGTTATTTCCATGACATCAAATGATCTATTCAAAGTATCAAGGACATGGTCTTTCTGGTTTTTATTTGAAAAGCATTCAAGGCAGATAACAGCATATTTTTCTCCAAGACTCATCATTACATTGGTGTGGTAGATGGGGGCTCCTGAAGAACTTTTTGTGTCAAATAAAATGCCTTCTCGAAAAAACCGCAGGCGGATGAAATTTTCGAATTGGTCATGATGGCACCTTTCAGACCTGGCCGCATAAACCACCTCATCTACATGATCTATGATCAGACTGCCGGTTCCTTCCAGGAACTTTTCGTGTTCATCAAGTCTTCCAACATTGATGCAATTGCGAATAATATATCCATTTTTATTAAGAAGTTTTTCAATTTCTAAAAGCCTTCTTTCGGCTTTTCTATTTCTCGCCATCATGGGATAGGTTAAAATGGTACCGTCGTGTTCCGTGGAAAACCAGTTGTTTGGAAAAATCGCATCCGGTGTTGTGATATCACGGTTCATAGGCGGTTCCAGTATCAGCACAATAATCCCTTTTTTTCGAAGGCCATCCACCATTGTCTGAAACTCATTGTTTGCATTTTTTTTCAGAATATCAGGTTCAATATTTGGTTTTTTCTGGAACTCATTGTCAAACCCTGTTTCATTATTATAGCCAAAATCCCTGGGTCTGACCATGAGGACGGTATCTGCCGTTCTTGTGATTTTTATTTCCATATTATAATCCTGGGTATGAATAATAGGACAAGTCGTTTTTTAATTAAACAAATTGTCGTTTAATTGCGTAATTATACCGGTAAAATGATTAAAGTCAGATAAAAAAAAATTGTCAAAAAGTCAATATTTAACAATAGTGAATCCGGTCAGTAAAATTTGATTTGTATATGGCTAAAATTTATTCTAATAGAAATGTACGGGTTCAAGTTTAAATATAAAACTTTCATAGGTTTTATAAAGGTTTAGATGAATGTAATTGATCCGGAATGATCATTTAAAGATTCCTAAGCCATATATAATAAAAAATAAACAATGATTAAAACGGTGAAGGATAATTTCAATGAAAATTATTATAGCCAATATTAAAGATGCATTGCAGATTTTAACATTGCAAAAACTGGCATACCAAAGTGAAGCTTTGATTTACAATGACTATAATATCCCTCCCTTAACTCAGACACTTGACCAGATAAAAAAAGAGTTTGACAATAAGGTGTTTTTTAAAATTGTTTCTGGGAATGATATCATTGGATCAGTGAGAGCAAATGTTGACAATAGGTCCTGTTTTATAGGCCGGTTGATCGTTCACCCCAAATGGCGGGGCCAGGGTCTTGGAACACAGTTAATGGCCAAGGTTGAATCATATTTTACCGATGTTAAAAGATTTGAACTGTTTACCGGAATTAAGAGCCAGGGGAATATCCGCCTCTACCGGCGGCTGGGATACATACCATTCAAGAAATTAGAAATAAACGAGGCTGTTTGTCTTATTTATATGGAAAAATATGAAGTTTAATGTTTATGGCAGAAAAATGGAAGTGCTAAGGTCCAATGATAAATGGGAAATTTTTTTCATAGGAGACGAAGGCAAAAAACGTCCAGCCCAAGATATCTTTATCCCCTCGGATATCCGGCAAAAAGATTTAAAGTATTATCTTGAAGATATGCTGCACGAGTGGGTATCCTCGAAAAATGATCAAGTGACAGAACTTTAAGAGAATTTAAAAACACATCATTAATTCAATAATGTATTTACGTAATAAAGTGGAAACTTATTTCCTAAATTTTCCTTGTATTGCTTTTCAACTTCGTGTATATTCTCCGTAAATTGGGTATGCAAATGATTGAAAATATAAAAAAGAATTATGAAAAAAATTAACCTCGATCTTCGCAGCTTGTTTTTAATATTGTCCCTTATGGCTGTCCTGTCAGCTGGTATGGGGGGATTTCTCTATTATTCAGCCGTAAAAAAATCTTTGTTTGAAACCGTGCACCAGAAGGCTGAAGACCAAATGAATGATCTGAGAAATGAAATCGACACCTATAAGATCTGGTCTCTTAAATCGATAAAATTCTTAAGTGAACTCAAAGCAATAAAACAATTTACTATAAATGGAGATAGGGATGCGTTTTCTGAAACCAATATCATCTTAGACTCTTTCAGCGATGATATAAAAGAGAGTGTTTGCTATTTGATGGACGATTCCGGAAAAACAATTGCTTCCAGCAATCGGGACACCCTAGCCAGTTTTGTGGGAAAAAATTATGGATTTCGCCCTTATTTTAAAGAGGCTATGCAAGGCAGGCCATCGGTCTACATGGCTTTGGGGATAACATCCAAAAAAAGGGGTATATACTTTAGTCATCCGGTTTATGGGGACAATGAATACAGGCCTCTGGGGGTGATCGTTATCAAGGCACCCATTGATACAATTGAGAAGCAATTCCAGAAGAATTTTTACGGGATTGCTCTGATGACCGATCCCCATGGTGTCATTTTTGTTTCCAGCCGTAAGGATTGGCTCTACAATTTTTTATGGAAGGCATCTTCAGAAACGGTCTTGGATCTTACTAAAACAAAGCAGTTTGGAAAGGGTCCCTGGAAATGGACCGGCATGAAATTTTTAGATGATAATAATGCTGTAGACAACCAAGGCAATAAGTATCGAATTCATCAACAGGAGCTGACTATGTATTCTGGCTGGCATTTGATTATCCTGCACAGCCAAAATCAGCTCATAAAAAGAATAGCAGGACCTTTGAGCAGAACAATTGGCCTTAGCGCCATATTCGTATTTTTATGTTTTGGACTCATTGTTTTTTTTCTTTTTAAAAAGGCAAATAAAGAAATTGTTCAAAGAAAAAAAGCTCAGAGGGAACAGAAATTGTCCTTGTCCCATCTCCTGGCAACCCTTGAATCCACCACCGATGCAATACTCGTGGTGGACAAAGATAGGAAAATCACGGCCTCAAATGAACTTTTTTCCAACATGTGGAACATTCCCGCCGATATTTTGGAGTCCCGTGATGATGACAGAGCACTGGCTTTTGTTCTGGATCAATTAAAAAATCCAGACTATTTTGTTAAAAAAGTAAAAAAGCTTTACGCCAACCCTGAAGCTGAAAGTTTTGACACTCTGCATTTCAAGGATGGGAGAATTGTGGAGCGTTATTCCCAGCCCCAGAAACTGGATGAGAAAATAGTCGGCAGGGTGTGGAGTTTTAGAGATGTTACCCAGAGAGAATGTGCTCAAAAGAAACGGGAATTCCTGATTGCTGATCTCACAAAAGCGCTTGATGAAGTAAAAACCCTTCAGGGAATATTGCCAATTTGTTCACACTGCAAACAGATCCGGGATGATAAAGGGTATTGGAATAGAATTGAGACCTACATCACAGATCATTCAACAGCTGAATTCAGCCATGGAATGTGTCCGGATTGCAGTGACAAATTATATGGCGATGATGAATGGTATATTGAAATGAAAAAAAAGGAAGCATTGGAAAACTGATCTGCTCTTCCATTCAAGATTGGTATTTGAATAAATGATGTCCAGATAATACAATCAGTGTTTTTATCATATAAGGATATAGATTTTTTTGCTTTATTTCATAAAATAGCCTTTTGCCCCTCCTGGATACTTCCAAAGCAAAAATATGTGGTTTCAACCCACACTCTGATCAGCAGGTAAGAAATCAAAATGCCAAAAAAGGGTTTTTGGTTCTGGTATCACTCATGGGGTTCTCTTTCATTGCTTTCTTGTATTGTTTTTAATATACTTTGGATGAATAAATCTGAGGTAAAAATAATATCATCATTTAACAAAGGGCTATAAAGATGAATACTCCCGCTAAATCTACAAAAGCCAGATCTCTAAAATTATATCATGAATTAATGGCCAATAAAGTGGGTGACATCCTGTTGGTATCTTGCCCCTATGATGCTTTTATTATGGAGGAGGAAGGCCGCCTTTCAACAAGAATTATAAATGAATACAAAGGGCTTAATCTGTCAAAACCCCCAAGACTGACATGGGTTTCATCGGCATCAGAAGCGTTTCAAAGGCTAGAAAAGAAAAAATTTGATTTAATCCTTGCCATGCCGAGTCTGGACGAAATGGACGTGTATTCTTTTGCCGAAAAAGTAAAGCAAAAATATGCGGATCTGCCTTTTTTCATGCTTCTCCATAATACCTGCGATATTGATCAATATATTTGTGTGGATGAGTCCAAGTCCATTGATCGGACCTATATTTGGGGCGGGAATGCAGACCTATTGCTTGCCATTATTAAAAACTTTGAAGATGAAATGAATGTGGCCTTTGATACGGAAAATGCCAACGTCAGGGTGGTCATTTTAGTGGAGGATTCCCCTTATCATTTTTCATCTTTTTTACCGGTTCTTTACAAACAGATTGTGATGCAGACACAGTCTGTAATTGACGAATCCATTAATGAAGAACACAGGCTGTTAAAAATGAGAGGGCGACCGAAAGTGTTGGTTGCCCACAACTATGAAGAGGCTATTGCTCTTTATGAAAAATATAAGCCCTATTTATTATCTGTTTTTTCGGACATGAGGTATCCGAAAAACGGGAAAGTGGATGAACTGGCCGGATACAAGCTATTGACAAAAATTAAAACTCAAATTCCAGATCTACCGGTTCTGATTCTTAGTACTGAAGATCACAACAAAGAAAAAGTGGTCGATATCCCCGCTGTTTTTATCAATAAAAATTCAAGCAATTTAAATGACCAGATTAAAAGCTTTTTTGTATCCTATCTGGGATTTGGAGCCTTTGTGTTTCGGATGCCTGATGGTGAGGAAATTGCCAGGGCAAGTGACTTAAGGGCAATTGAGAAACTTTTATCTGAAATTCCCGATGAATCAATTGTCTTTCATGCCAAGAACAACGATTTTTCAAGATGGTTCATGGCCAGAAGCGAAATTGATTTTGCCCTCAGTCTTAAACCGTATAAAATCAGCGATTTTCCAGATCCCCAGGAGATGAAGAAGTTTTTAATCGACAGTATTCATACCAGGCGCAAGGGATCAACAAAAGGACAGATAATTGATTTTGATTCAAAAGAGTTTGACACTGACACGGATTTTATGAAAATCGGAAACGGGTCTCTGGGTGGGAAAGCCCGGGGTTTGGCCTTTATGGCATCCCAGATAAGGCGTGAAACCGTCCTGCAGGATAAATTTCCGGATGTGGACATCAGCATCCCCCAAACATTTGTGATTTCAACTCAGGGCTTTAAAAATTTTATTGAGGAAAATGGGCTGGCAAAGCTGCTTGAATCAAATGAGAAACTGGAAGATGATATGATTGTTGCAAAATTTATCCAGGCCAGATTTCCTGAATGGTTGAGAAAAAGCCTGCGTGCCTATGTTCAAAATGTGAGATATCCTATTGCTGTGCGCTCCTCATCTCTTTTTGAAGATGCCCATTATCAACCCTTTGCCGGACTTTATAATACATATATGCTGCCCAATTCACATCCTGATTTTGAAAAAAGGCTTGAGCAATTGATTATGGCCGTCAAGCTGGTCTATGCGTCAACTTATCTTAAAGCACCGCGATCTTATGCAAAATCCACCATGCATCGAACAGAAGATGAGGAAATGGCAGTGGTTCTCCAGCAATTGACCGGAATGGCCTACAAAAATTATTTTTATCCCTCAATTTCCGGAGTGGCCCAGTCTTATAATTTTTATCCCATATCCCACTTAAAAGCAGAAGAAGGCGTCACCTATATTGCACTGGGCCTTGGGAAAATAGTCATGGAGGGCGGCAGAACCATAAGATTTTGTCCCAAATACCCCCAGTTTTTACCCCAGTTTTCCGTTTTAAACGATATTCTTGAAAATTCTCAAAAATATTTTTACGCTTTAAAACTCGATGAATCCCTGTCCGATGAAAGCTCCAAATCCAGCTCCAATGAAGATCTTACGCTTGAAAAACTTGATTTAAGTGAAGCAACAGACCACCCGGTTGTCAGATTTTTGTCCTCAACATTTTACGCACAGGACAACAGAATCAGGGATTCTTTTTCCAAAAAAGGATTCCCCGTATTAACCTTTGCCAATATTTTAAAATATAATTCTTTTCCTTTGGCAAAACTTCTTGAAGAGGTCACAAAAATTGGCAGTAAGTGGATGGGGGCATCTGTTGAGGTGGAGTTTGCAGTTAATTTGCCGGAAGATGAAAGATTAAAACCCCAATTTTCATTACTTCAAATCAGGCCCATGGGCCGGTATAAACAAAATCTGGGAGTTAAAATAGGAAAAAATGAAATTGAAGAGGCCTTTGGCTATTCTACACGCTCACTTGGAAATGGAGAATATAAGGATATCCATGATATCGTATATGTAGACCCTGAGGTCTTTGATCCGGCAAAAACAATGGAAATTGCAGGGGAAATTAATAAACTCAATGCCTTGTTTAATGAAAACGGCAAACAATACGTTTTGATTGGGCCGGGCAGATGGGGATCTTCAGACCGGTGGCTGGGAATACCGGTTGTCTGGAATGATATTTCCAATGTAGGGGTGATGGTTGAAACCACTATTGAGAGCATTAAGGCAGATCCGTCACAGGGGTCCCATTTTTTTCAAAATATTACCTCCCTTGGGATCAGCTATATTACGATTTCCGACAAAGGTGATGATTTCATTGACTATGATTTTTTCAGGTGCCAGGCCTGTGCTAACACAACAGCGTATCTAAAACACATAAAATTTGATAATCCCATAAAAATTCTAGTGGATGGAAAGACATCCCAGGCTGTTTTGATGCCCTATAAAGACGAACCATTGGATGATGCAATGGATGATATACCTAAATTCCCTTCATGACAAATGGGTAAACATGGAAGATTGATTTAAGACTGGGCACAAATTTTATTTGATATTTTTTGGGCCGCAGCCAGGGTCTGTTCAATAATTGACGGTATCTTTTTTTTGGACATGGACGCTTTAAATCCAACCACCCAGATGGCCAGAACATGATTGCCATAGCCTTTGACCGGAGCAACGACCGCCCGCACACCGGAAATATACTCTTCATCATCCAAGGCAAAACCGTTTTTTTTAACTTTTATCAGTTCTTTGGCATATTCTTTAGGATCAATAATGGTTTTAGTTGTGAATTTAACCAGCGGATTTGAATTTAGATATTTTTGTGAATCTTTTAACTCCATCTGGGACAAAAATAATTTTCCAATGGCTCCGGCTAGCAGAGGCAGGCTTGTGCCAATGGGCGAAGAAATCTTAAAGTCTTTTCGAGATTCTACTATATCAATAACCGTTACCTTGTGGGCATTTCTGATGCCGAGAAATACAGATTCCTGGCATTGTTCCATCAACTCCTCCATAAAAGGCCGGGCAATATGTTTAAAATCAAGCCTTTCATAGGCTGCTTTTCCAAGTTCCATGAGGGTAATGCCAATGGTATATTTTTTTGAAGCAGGGTCGCGGAAAATGGCGCCCTGTTCTTCAAGGGCGGCGGTAATGCCGTGAACAGTACTTTTGCTTATGTCCAGACGGGTTGAAATTTCACTGATTCTTAATCCTTGTGAACTTTTTGAAATCACATCAAGGATGAGAAATGCCTTTTTAACAATGGGAGCCTGATATTTTTTTGTCATTGTTCACCATAATGAATTATTTGTTATCACAATACAGCTAAAAAATAGCTTGACAACTATATATAATAATAATATTTAATATACTTGTGTTCATTATTATGAATTTTAATAAATTGCAATAACAAATTGCACCCATGACATGGACTGATGAGATAAAATAAATTGGTGTACAAATAAGGTGTTTTACAAAGATAAACTTCAAAGGCTAAATAGTTTATTTTTATATATATTAATCATTAACAAAGGAGGGTTACTATGGCAGTAGATACCACTAAGATCTCGGGTGCCGAAAGTCTGCGTAAAACCAGAACATACGGTAAGTTTAGATGCCATAATCCAACCTGTATGGGCAGGCTGGAGCCTAAACCGGGTGACAAACATGTTAAATGCCCGGTTTGTACGAGTGAGTTTCGAGTCGCATGGATAAAAAAAGATTTTCCAAGAATCCGTGGACCCGTCTGGGAAGTAAATAAAAAACTTGCAGACGCAGCATTTAAAAAGAAGATGGAGGGTAAATAATATGGCGTTGGATAGAAAAATAGCATATATTAACCTTACCACCGGAAAGATAGAGGTCAAACCAATTCCTCTTGATGTCAGAAGAAAGTTCCTCGGTGGTCGGGGTCTTGATGCTTATCTGTTACTGAACCATTCTGAAAAGGGTTGTGATCCACTGGGCCCGGATAATCCGCTCATTGTCAGCGGCGGTATCCTTACGGCTACCTGTGCATCTGCAACCGCACGGACCCATGTCATGGCAAAATCCCCATTAACAGGGCTTTTAGGCTCCTGTAATATGGGCGGTTTTTTTGCTCCTGAAATGGCCTGGGCCGGGTTTCATCACCTGGTGATCAAAGGAAAGGCTGAAAAACCCAGTTATATTTATATACATAATGGCGAAATACAAATTCGTGATGCAAAAGATGTCTGGGGTAAAACCACCACAGACGCTCAATGGGCCATCAGGGACGAGTTAAATGATCAGGAAGTGAAATCCCTTGTGATCGGACCTGCCGGTGAAAATCTTGTGGCATTTGCAAATGTGATGACAGGGATTAAAAATGCCGGCGGCAGAACCGGAATGGGTGCGGTAATGGGTTCTAAAAACCTAAAGGCGATAGCCTGCAGGGGAACCATGGATATTAAGATTGCCCATCCTGTGGAAGCTCTTGAGTACAATAAACGATTTATCGATCAGATTACCTCTGCAAAGGTAAACAAGACCCAGGGTACTCTTGGAACCCCAATGATCTGGGGCGCTACCAATTCATGGGGCGGAGTCAGAACCAGAAACTTTCAATATAATCAGTGTGAATATGCTGACGATATCGAACCGGAAGCCATTGATGAGATCTGTGAAGACACGATGGGACCCTATCACATGTCAGGTTGCTTTGGCTGTCAGGTTCATTGCCGTGCACAGTACAGGATTCCTTCAGGCCCCTTAAAGGGTAAGTATGATGAAGGCCCTGAATATACATCACAGGGAGCATTTGGTGGTGAAACAGATACACCAAGGGCTGAAACAGTTCTTGTAGGTAACCATCTTGTTGATCAATACGGCATGGATAATCTTGAAACCGGTTCATTGATTTCATGGGCCATGGAACTTTATGAAGAAGGCATTATTTCAAGTAAAGATACAGACGGACTGGATCTAAAGTTTGGCAATGACGAAGCCGTTCTTGAAATGGTTGAACGAATTTGTTTTAGAAAAGGAAAAGTAGCCGATGCCCTTGCAAACGGTGGTATTCCAGCTTCTAAAACCTTTGGTAAAAATTCTTTTGATTATCTTATCCAGGTCAAAGGAATGAGTAACCTTCATTCAGATGAAAGAGCAACTCCAGGGTTGGCATTGAATATTGCAACGTCTTCAAGAGGGTCTGATCATTTAAGAAGCCGTCCGGCCATCGATCTTTATCATTTGCCGGAAAAAGTACTTAAAAAAATATATGGCAATCCTATTCCATATAAAGGAAAATTGTCTTCTGAACATACTGAGTATGTAGGAAAACCCTGGCAGGTGTTCTGGCAGGAAAACTGTTACATGGGTGTAGACTGCCTGGGTATCTGCAAGTATCATACAACCTTCCTTGGCGCAACACTGCCGAATTTTGAAGACTGGCCCAAAGTATTGTATTACAATACAGGTTTGGAATTCACTCCCGAAGAACTTTGGGAAATTTCAGAGCGTTGCAACATGATAGAAAGACTTTTTAACTTGAGAGAAGGTTTGACTAGAGACGATCTTGAGAAAGGTGACATGCTCAACCATCGTTATTTTGATGAGCCCACAAGAAGAGGTGCTATTGATGTTGTTGGAAGAGTCATCGATAAAGAGAAATTTGTCAAAATGGTTGATGAATTTTATGAGCACAAAGGGCTTGATAAAAAAGGCAAACCGAAATCAAAAACCCTGAAACGGCTTGGGCTGGCAAATGAACCATCCCATATGCTGTAAAAGTTAAAAGGAGTTATATCATGGAAACAAAGGATAAGGTCCTTATGATAAACCCTGAAAAGTGTACAGGGTGCAGATTATGTGAACTTGTTTGCGCGGTCAAACATGACGGGGTTTCCAACCCCGCCAGAAGCCGTATTAAAGTAATGAAATGGGAAATGGACGGTGTGTATATACCCATGGCCTGCCAGCAGTGCCAGGATGCCCCTTGCATGGGCGTCTGTCCTGCCAACGCGATTTCCCGTAATGATGAACTGAACAAAATCGAAGTGGACTATGATAAATGTATCGGCTGCAGGTCTTGTGTGGCTGTCTGTCCCTTCGGAGCCATGGGCTTTAACTCCATTGAAAGGAAAGTATTCAAATGCGATCTGTGCGATGGAGACCCCCAGTGTGTAAGATTTTGCGAAGTTCAATGTGTAGAATATGTGGATGCAGATGATGTGGCTGTTTTGAAAAAAAAGGAAGCAGCTAAAAAACTGTATGCAACAAGCAATAAAATTGCACTAAAAGAAGCATGATTTAATAAAATCTTTCATAAGGATTTAAGATAGTTTATACTGCACGTTCCGGTAATAATCCGGGACGTGCAGTATTGTTTTTAGGGGTGTAAGTATTAAAGATGAACAATAAACCAAAAAAGCTGATCATCCTTACAGGCTATTTCAAAGGTGAGTCCTACGGGCTTTTAGGTCCCCAGATGGCAGCCACAATAATCAATGAGAATACCAATTTTAAAACCATTGTTGTGGGACTGACGGCTGAAGATGATATTCAAACCATAAAATCAGCTTTAAATCATTATTTTGAAGGCCAGCAAAAAATTGTCGGATTTTCAAGTCTGGGAGGAAGACCGGACCTGTTTGATCTTGCAGCAGTTTTAAAAAAAGAGGGTGCCATCACCATTCTTGCCGGTCCCCAGGCAGGGCCGGATTATAAAGGTGAGGTTGACTGGCAATCACACCCCCACCGCTTTAAGGGTGTTTCAGATTGTTTCTCTTTTGCCCTCCATGGACCGGCACAACAGATCATACCCATCCTGTCCGCAGGTTTTGATCAAGACATATCAACATTTGAAGGGGTGCTGAGCAAAGATGCGAAGGGCCGCATAAAAGAAACTCCATCCATTGCCTGGGATGACACCTATCTTTCTGAAGTTGAGTGGCAAACCCTATACGGTTTACAAGATAATATTTTTAAACCGTTGAAGATCACAACCGCCCAGGTATTGCAGCAGATCGGTTGCCCCCATGCCGCCCGGGGGAAAAATGTGAATATTGATTATCCATGGATATTACAAAAGAGAGGGATGCAAAAAAAAAGAGTTAAAAAGCCTTTTGTAAGCCTTTATCAGCATGGGTGCAGTTTTTGCGATGTGGCAAAGGATAAAGGATATTTGGGCGGGGTGAGCAAAATCGCATTACAAAAACAATTAAGGTGTTTGCCAGAGGACACTGAAGGAAGAAAAATACCCTTTGAATTAATTAATGAAAACCCCCTGCCTAAACTGATAAAGATTTTTAATCTGGCAGACGATTTGGTCATGAGATTATCCCAGATCAATTTGACCCTGAGGGCTGATTATCTCCTGAAAGGCTTAAAACAACTTGCCGGGGCTTTAAGGATAGCAAAAAAAAAGAATGTGAGAATATTATTATCCTCAATTGGGTTTGAATCATTTGATGATACGATTTTAAAAAACCTTAATAAAGGCCTTGATAAGCAGACAAATCTTGATGCAGTTAAGGCCATACGACAATTGAAATCCAGATATCCGGCCCATTTGGGATACCTAAAGGAGGAGGGTGCTAATCACGGCTTTATCCATCCTACTCCCTGGGACAACAAACAGATTTCCTATGAAATCAATAAAACCATCAGTATGTATCAATTGTCCCTGGATATTTTGCCCAACCACAGCACGCCTTTGATCATCCATCATGCCTCAGGGCTTGCAGACTGGATACGCCAAATTGAAATAGAGAAACATATTGAATTTCAAAGAGTCGGTACTACTATTGGCTGGTGGCAGACAAAGGATCAATCAATGTTATGAATATTCTTTCAACCATCATCCCTATTTTTATAATCATTTTTTTAGGGTTGTTTGCAAAACAAAAGGGGTTTATAACGCCGGATTTTTTACACCAGGGCAACCGCCTGGTATATTATATTGCCATTCCGGCCATGATCTTTTCTTCTATTTCAAAAGCAACTTTAAAGACCCAGATGAATTTTGCGGTGATTGCCATAACACTCGCTTCACTTGTAGTTATCACTGCAGTTGCCATGGGTACAGCGCGGTTTTTAAAAATGACAAGCCCTTCAAAAGGATCTTTTATTCAATGTTCGTTTCACGGAAATCTTGGCTATATCGGACTTGCCGTAGCGTTTTATTATCTGGGCGACAGTGGGTTTGTAAAAACGGCCATTTTAGCGGGATTTGTAATGATATTGCAAAATATTATGGCAGTCATCGTGCTGCAATATTATAGTAGTGAGAACAAGGACCGCTCCAATATGTTTGATACAATGAAGAAAACCATGGCCAACCCGGTGATACTGTCTGCACTTGCAGGCATCGTTTTCTCCCTGTTCAAACTATCAATGCCTCTGATCATTGACCGATCCCTGGGAATTTTAACGGGTATGGCTCTGCCAATGGCCCTATTGATTATAGGTGCATCTCTTTCATTTGAGAAACTAAAGCCCAGGTGGATAAATGTTCTAATATCCAGTTTTTTAAAGGTAATGGTGGCTCCGGCTGTGGGATTACTATTATTTAAGGTGTTATCCATCACCCCCAAAGACTATCTGCCTGGATTGATCCTTCTGTCTTCACCCACTGCAACCCTAACCTATATCATGGCAAAAGAGATCGGTGGGGATTCTGATTTTTCAGTTGCAGCCATATCCATCTGTACGATTATCTCGTGTCTGACTTATGGATTGTGGCTCAGTATAAATTAGCTTTTGAAAAAGAGAATCCATTAAGATTAAATTGTCAAATTAAGTTATTTTCTAAAGAGTTCAATTGTTTTTTTGTTGAGGAGTATGTATAGATTCGTTATACTTGGTCAATATGTTTATTTCAATTGGATAGATCAGGGAGCAAATGGAACAGCCCCAGAATAAAAAAGAAGAATATTTTCAAACCATTCAAGAATACTTGATCAAGATGCCAAGTCTATCAACAACAATCTCAAAAGTCTTGTCTGTTTGCAACAGCCCCAATACCTCGGCCAATGATCTGAATAAAGTGATTGCCATGGATCCTGTTCTAACTGGAAATGTTTTGAAACTGATTAATTCAGCCTATTACGCTTTAAGGCGCAAGGTGAATTCATTAACCCAGGCAATTATTATGCTGGGCCTGAACAACATTAAAAATCTTGCATTGAGCACGGCAGTTCTGGGAAACATTACAAAAAAAAAATCCCCTAAAGATAATACCATGGATATTTTCTGGACCCATTGTGTTGCCACGGGCGTATGGGCAAAGGCCCTGGCCCTTGAAACCGGCATAACCAAGTCCAAATGCGAAGAATATTTTGTAGCAGGTCTATTACATGATATCGGTAAAATTCCTTTGATTCACTGTTATCCTGAAAATTATGTTAAAATTATTGACACTGCGAATGAAAAAAACCTTTCCATTTACACGTTGGAAAAACGTATTTTTGGTTTGGACCATGAGGAAATTGGAAAATTGATTGGCCAAAAATGGAAACTGGAGGGTCCCATTTTTCAAACCATCTGCAACCATCATCATCTGTCTTCTGCCGATGAACAAACCCATGACTTTGTTGAACGTCTTATGGTATCAGACACATTAAGTAGAGTAATGATAGACGAATTAGATGAAAATGAAGATGGTCAAAACGATATCTTTGTCCAAATAATTTTGCAAAATTCATTGGTAAAGGATTTTTTAGAAAAGTATGATTTAACAGTGTCAACTCTAAAAAACATTCAAGCGACAACCCAAACAGAAATAGAAAATGCAAAGTCATTCATGCAAATTGCCAAAGGATGATCCATGAAAATAAAATTCTGGGGTGTAAGAGGTTCTATCCCCTGCCCAGGGCCTGATACGGTAAAATATGGCGGCAATACATCTTGTATTGAACTCCGTTTCAATGAGATAAATAAACAGATCATTATTGATGCGGGTTCCGGCATCCGGGAACTGGGCAATAAGATGATGACCAACGATCTGACCCACGGTTCAATCGATACAGAACTTTTTTTAACACATACCCACTCGGATCATATATTGGGTCTTCCCTTTTTTGCTCCCATTTATCTTAAAGACACAAAACTAAGAATATATGGACCTTTAAATTTTGAAAACGAATCGCTTAAAGATATTATCGGGACCCAGATGTCATATCGCTATTTTCCTATCCGGCAAATCGAACTGGCCTCTCAAATCGATTACATAGAGCTAAAAGAAGGTCAGGTAAATGCAAAAGATGATCCTGTTTCCATAACCGCTAAATTGCTCAACCATTCTATTCTCTGTCTTGGATATCGATTTGAGTATCAGGGTAAAATTGTATGCACCCTCTATGATTCTGAACCGTTCCAGAATGTTTTTTCAACAGATCCTAAGAACCCTTCCTATGATGAAACCATTGCTCTTGAAGGTGAAAAAACCGCAAAAATGCAAAATGAATTATTGGAAACCTTTATAAAAAATGCCGACCTTGTCATTCGGGATGCCCAATACACAGAAGAAGAATACCAGGCATCCAAAAAAGGATGGGGGCACAGCTCCATGGAATATGCCATTGAATCTTCAAAAAATGCCGGAGTTAAACGGCTTGCCTTATTTCATCATGATCCTGTATATTCAGACAAAAAATTGGATGAGCTAACTGAAAAACTCTGCAAACCAGATGCCTTGGAAAATTTGGAAATATTTTTTGCAAAAGAAGGCATGGAAATCATATTGTAATGTCCATCCAAAAGGTTACAGATTTTTCTCAAATACTTAATCTAATCACTTATCAGAGATAAGTTCCTAAATTCAGCTGGAATTTCTGAAATCGACCCGATCTGTTCTCCACGGGAGAAAATCTAGGGGAGTAAATGTTTGCCCGGCGCATCCAGTAAACATGGTCGCTTCGCTCCCTCAGACAGTACAAGATTTTTACGGCGGACATTCATTTATTCCATTCCCGTTCAATTCTCAATTCACGTCGAACAGAAGAGGTCGATCGTTTGAGAACGTTATTTTAAGAATCATTTCCATAACCTTATTAAGCGTATGGTTAATCCTTTACGTAACGGGGATAGGTTGATTTGGCATTTTGTGCATTTTTAATATCAATATCAAGGGTTATAAAATTTTGATCAGCACAAGTGGTTGACAGCACATCTCCTCTTTCTGGTTCGATGATCCATCCTGTCCCGCCAAAGTCTTCATCACTGGTATTGGGGCCATTGTAATTGGATGAAAGACAATATGCTCCAGATACAATTGCCGCAGCTTTACCTCCTGTAATCCATATATCAACTTTTGTTTTAGGTGTCGCCCGGGGACAGACAAGGATATCAATGCCCTGGTTTGCATATTGCCGCGCCCTCTGGGTAAACCAGATTTCAGTGCAGATAAGAAATCCGATTTTTATTCCGTTTGTATGGATGATGTTAAAATTATCTTCTCCTCTTTCATACCAGGATGCTTCGTAATAGCCCGGCTCATCAGGCAAGTAGTATTTGTCATGAACCGGGACAATCCCTTTTTCCCTGGTAAAGATAAACCCTCTATTCAAATGTTTGCCTTTTTCTATAACAGGCCTTGAAGCAATTGCCATTGTCGCTGGCAGTTCGTATAATCTTTTAATCCATTTATCATGGGCGGTTACTGCTTTTTTCCAAAGGATTGGATCAACCGAATTCGATTTTGTGATCCATTCAAAAAAAGGCATTTCAGGGAGCACCACCAAGTCGGAAAACTCCTTTTCAAGATGCTGGATCAGCCGTTTCCAATAAATGTCGGATTGGGTCCAGGTGCTGGGTAATTCACAAACCGTTACTTTCATTTATCATCCTTTTTTTTAAACAAGGCTCCATCAGAAATCGAAAACTGTTGAATGCACCATCGCCACAGGCGAAATAGCACAATGCGTTAACTCAGCTTCAAATTATGATTTCAGAATGAGTGACATGGTTTTGGCATCAATATTTCCACCGCTTAAAATTACACCGACCTTTCCTTTAGGAGCCACTTTCTTATTAAGAAGAGCGGCAAGTCCAAGAACGCCGGAGGGCTCCACCACAAGTTTCATACGAAAAAACAAAAATTGTACCGTCTGTATAATATCAGTTTCCGAAACCGTTACCATATCGTCAACATTTTCTAAAATCAGCGGGAACGTGATTTTACCAAGAGACTCAGTCCTTGTTCCGTCGGCAATGGTTGCGGGGTTTTTAACGGTGTGAAGGGTCCGGGTTTTAAAGGATTTGCAGGCATCATCAGCCATCTCGGGTTCCACACCAATGACCCTGCAGTCTGAGTTTTTGCCTTTTGCGGCAATGGCACAGCCGCTTAAAAGCCCCCCTCCGCCGCACGGGGTTAACAGCATGTCCAGGGAGCCTGCCTGCTCAAACAGCTCAAGAGCAGCTGTTCCCTGGCCGGCAATGACATCCATATGGTCAAATGGCGGGATCATAGTCAACCCCCGCTCTGCCTGGATGTTCAATGCAATATCTTCCCGGCTTCCTTTCTGGGGATCATATTCCACCACAATGGCACCATACTCTTTTGTTGCAGCAAGTTTTGTTGCCGGGGCGTTTGCCGGCATCACAATGGTCGTTTGAACATTGAGCATCTTTCCAACTAGAGCAACCGCCTGGGCATGGTTTCCCGAGGAATAGGTGATGACCCCTTTTGATTTTTCATGTTCACTCAGTTTTGAAATGCTGTTAAATGCCCCTCTGAATTTAAAGGCACCTATTTTTTGAAAATTTTCGCATTTTAAAAAAATGTCTGTTCCCACCACTTTGTTTAAGGTACCCGAAGTCATTACAGGGGTGTGATTGGCATGCCCTTTTAATCTTTCTGCGGCTTTGAGAATATGGTTAAACATATATATACTCCTTAATTTATATTTTTTGGGAAGCCATTATTTCAGTTTGTTTAAGATATGTAAATATTTTTGGAGCAAGGTTTATAAAAAGGAAAGGATTGGATCTGTGAACACCTTTATTGTATATATTAGATATTTGATTTGTTTAGTTAAATCTATAAAAGGGATACTCATGTAATGAAACATGCAGATACCATTTTACATAATGCCATAATTCACACCCAGGATGATGACCATCCAATAGCCAGAGCCGTTGCCATAAAAGGCCGCCGGTTTTTGCATGTTGGTTCGAACAGGGATGTCCTAAGGCTGGCATCAAATGATACTCAGGTGATGGATCTTGATAACAGACTTTTGCTACCGGGATTTATAGATACTCACTTTCATTTTTTCGAATGGGCACTGAACTATGGTAATATTGATCTTTCAAAGGTGTGCACCTATAAAGAGATGGAACATGCTGTATCGCAGATGGCTTTGAATGTTGGCAAGGACAATTGGGTTTTGGGGCAGGGGTTTAATGAGTCCGATTGGCCGGGAAAAAAAATGCCGGAACGGCAAGATCTTGACCAGGCAGCACCAGATAATCCCGTCTGTATCTGGCGATGTGACCTTCATTTGGCTGTAGCCAACTCTCTTGGATTAAAGCTCGCCGGAATTGGGAAAAAAACACCTGATCCCAAAGACGGAGTGATTGATAGGGATGCCAATGGTTATCCCACTGGAGTGTTAAAAGAACTTGCTCTAAATCTGATCCGGGATATTTTGCCCAGAGTTTCAAAGAGAACAATACTTGAAAACATGCAAAAGGCCATGGCAGATGCCCATGGATTAGGGCTGACATCAATACACGATATAAGGCTCATGGGTGGACTGGACGGAGCTGATGCCCTAAAGGTTTGGCAGCAACTGAGACAGGAAAATAAACTTAAAATCCGGTGTCATGTATCCATCCCCGGTGAAAATACAGACCAGACGATTGATTTAGGTCTTTGCACAGGCTTTGGCGATGATTTGCTGAAAATAGGGTTTTTAAAATTCTTTGCCGATGGCGGCATGGGGGCAAGGACAGGATGGATGACACAAAAATATCTGGATGCTGGATATGGAATGCCCTTAACCCCTATAGAACAGATTGAAAAAGCCGTAATAAAAGCCGACCAGGCCGGGATGAGTGTTATGGTACACGCCATAGGCGACAGGGCCAATAAAGAAGTCATAAATATGTTTCAACGGATTGAAAAAAAGAATCAAAGCCATTGCAACATCCCCCACCGAATAGAGCATCTGCAGATGGTTCTTCCCGAAGATCTTGAAACCCTTTCACGCTTGAAAAACATGGCAGTGTCATGTCAGCCCAGTAATATAGGCCTTGACATCTCAATGATTGATACCTGTGTGGGGTCTCGTGGGAAATTTGCCTATGTTCTGAAAAGTATCCTAAAAAAAGAAATTTCCCTGATGCTCAGTTCAGATGCTCCAGTGGCGGATCCCAGTCCTCTGAAAGGAATTTATTCGGCTGTTACAAGAAAGAGACTGGATAAAACCCCGGAACAAGGCTGGTACATTGACCAGGCACTCAGCGTTGAAGAGGCGGTTAAAGGGTATACTCTCACTCCCGCTTTGACATCAGGAAGGGGGAAACAATTGGGATCCATTGTTAAAGGCAAACTTGCTGATCTGATTGTCCTTGATCAGGATATATATCAGATTGATCCGGACAAGATAGCAGATACAAAAGTGGATTTAACGATTTTTGATGGGAAAATTGTTTATGACCGTCTTGCCTGATGCGGTCGGCTATATTGAAATAATTAAATTAAGTTTATATGGATGCGCTAATGGAAAACAAGGATGATTCAATAC
>CAYVZG010000019.1:0-59316 GCA_964455805.1 uncultured Desulfobacula sp. | reverse complement strand
TCAAGCTTTTTTTACTATATATTTACTTTGTTTTTATGCAATTTCAGGGTTAATATCTACACAAAAATATAAGTGGACCGATTAACAAGGCCAAAAATTCTAACGTGCAAACTCACACCCGGTTGCCTGTTATATCTTGTCAGGTGTAAAGCTGGCAATAACACTAAATTGTCTTGCACGGTAAGGATATCAAAATATATTAAATAATTTAAAGGAACGATCTTAATGAGAATTAAAAAAATTATATGGGGATTATTTCTATATTTTATCATCTTTAATGTGTCTGTTTATGCAAAATCACCGGTTTGGAAAATCAGCAAAAGTGGAAATCATCTTTTTGTGGGTGGAACCATTCATCTGTTAAGCAAATCAGATTACCCTCTGCCGGAGGCCTTTGATTCAGCATATGATAATTCAGCTATTCTGGTTTTAGAAACCAACAGTCAAAAACTTCAAAACCCGGAAATACAAAAGGCTTTTTTGAAAAATGCCATGTACAAAGAATCAGAAAACATTACTCACTTTTTAGAACCAGATACCGTAAAATCCCTGGAGGTCCATTTGTCAAAAAGGGGGATTGCCTTTAAGCAGATATTGAAATTTAAACCCGGGCTATTATCTATTACGCTTACTGTAATTGAGATGCAACGGCTGGGTCAGGTTGGAACAGGTGTGGATGAGTTCTACAATTTGAAAGCCTTAAATGAAAAACGACATATTAAATATCTGGAAAAGGCCTCTGCCCAGTTAGAATTTATTGCAGAAATGGGGGAAGGAATAGAAAACGAATTTATAAACTATACTTTGAATGATTTGAATGGCTTAAGTCTACCCGACATGCTTCAATCATTGAAAAATGCATGGAAAAATGGAGACAATGAGCAGATGGAAAAGATTGGTTTAGATCCGTGGAAAGACCGCTTTCCAAAGATCTATAAATCACTTTTAATTGAACGAAATAATAATTGGATTTCACAAGTTAAAGAAATGATGAAAACAAAGGAAATTGAACTTATTTTGTTTGGAGCGCTTCACCTTGTCGGGAAAGAAGGTATCCTGTCACAATTAAAAGAACTGGGTTACACAATTGAAAATCTCTAACTGATGGTGACAAAATCCAAGGGAAACGTGATGAAAACAAAGGGGGTGTTTTTCAGATATTTTTTTTATGCCCTATAGTCAAGTTGACGAATACGTTTCTATTATTATTGTATACCATTATAGTATGATTATATCGGATGTTAATTTAAAAAATTCAAAGAGGAAGGTTAAATATGGCTTTACAAAAAATATCCCTGAATGTAGAAGGCATGTCCTGCAATCACTGCTCGGGAATGGTTCTAAGAACGCTTGAAGAGATAGACGGCGTTTCCAATGTATCTGTAGATCTTGATACGAAAAAGGCTGTTTTTGATGTAGATACTTCAGACCTTGTTGACAAAGCTATTAAAGAGGTCACTGATGCAGGATACAAGGCATCCAACTCTTAGCAAACCTAAAAATTGCCTGGCCTGATACCATGGAATTCACGGCCAGGCAACAACCACGATAAATCATATATTTTTCATACACTCTTTATTTCAATTTCCAAAACCTGTTTAAAAACTGGTCTATCATTTACAGCCTAAATTCAGAAGACTGACATATGTATCGTCGGTCTGATGGTAATGGTCCTTTGCAAAACTAAGGACAGCCTTTCGTAAATGTTTAATTTGACAACTTTGTGCAAACTTGAAATTATGAACCGGTATGATACCCTGATACTTAATAATTTTTAAAGATAAAATGACTGATAATAATAAAAGTACTAAAAAAACCGGCGTAAGAAAAATCTTACTCATGGGCGTCTTTTGGAGAATTTTATTCATTGAGGCGGCACTCCTTGTTTTTTCCCTGGGCTATAAATGGGCGACAGAAGATGTGGCTCATATAGATCTTTTCTGGTATGGCGTTAGAATAATTTTCATGGTGGGTATTATCATCGCCTTTATGATGATAACATTGGAAAAGTTTTTAAACCGCCGAATCATAACCCCCCTTGAAAAAATCGCCCATGCCAATAAAAAAATTCAAGAAGACATGACACTGGCAAATGAAGTTGAGCTTTCTGATGATACTCCCAAGGAGATAAAAAGCATTGTAACATCAAGAGGCAAAATGCTGGGAACCATTCTTAGTGTTTCTGAAGAGCGATTGCGACTGGTTAACTTTATTCGGGAAACATTTGGCCGCTATCTTTCCAACAAGGTGGTGGATGAAATCCTGGAATCCCCGGAAGGCGGAAAGATTGGAGGTACAAGAAAAACTGTAACCGTATTGATGGCTGACTTGAGAGGATTTACAAGTCTTTCTGAGAATAGGGATCCCGAGGAAATGGTACAATTATTGAACCGGTTTCTGGAAAAAATGTCTATTATTATCCATAAATATGACGGTATCATTGATGAAATTATTGGCGATGCCATACTTGCCATTTTTGGTGCCCCTGAAAGTCATGGAGATGATCCGGAAAGAGCGGTAGCATGCGCCCTTGAAATGCAAAACACGCTTATCCCTCTAAATAATGAAATTGTTGCTTCAGGGTACCCTCCCCTTGAAATGGGGGTCGGAATTAATACAGGAACCGTTATTGTGGGAAATATCGGATCCGAACTGAGGATGAAATATGGCATTGTAGGAGCTGCCGTCAACACAGCTGCCAGGATAGAATCCAATAGCATTGGTGGTCAGGTTCTTGTGGGACAATCTACCTTTGACCATGTCAGAAGATATGTCAAGGCAAATCCGGCCCAAAATATCATGATGAAGGGGTTGAAAAAACCTCTGGTTTTCTATTCTGTTTTTGCCATTGAATCCAAATATGATGTTTTGCTTGAGTATCCGGTGGAAGAAAAAATGGTATTACCCATAAGACTTCCCTTTCAATGTTGGAAAATTATAGACAAGAAAATTGACCTTATTCCTTTGACTGGTGAAACCATAAGTATGGATGACAATAAAATAGATGCCCACATTCATTCCGGATTGGATGTTTTCACTGACATCAGGTTAAAATTTGATTTCTGCATAGATGCCCATTGTTTTGAAGATATTTACGCAAAAAGTATTCCCCTGGAAAAAAAGGGGGAGAAAAGTCTTAACCGCCTTCGTATTACTGCAATGGATCCAAAGGATAGAGCGATCTTAAAAAAATGGATGTCCCAGGGTTTATATTAATAATGGTCTAACTCCATATTCCCTGCAGGAACTGTCCGGGTTTTAACTTGACAATTACAGAAAATTGTTTTTGGATAGAATATCTTAATCTGTTGTCTGAATCCTGAATAATTATTTTAAAAGGGGATTGAATATCATTACAAATTTTTTCAAATTTCATTTTCCAGATAAAACCTTTAAAAATTTTATTTTTTGGTCTGTAATTATTATTATCGGATATACATTTCCTGTTTTGTCCAAGGCACAGGAGAACCAAATCACCAACCATCTTGGAATGGATTTTATACTTGTCAAGCCTGGCTCATATATGATGGGCAGCCCAAAAGGTGAGGCGCATCGCGATAATAACGAAATCCTGCATGAAAAAAAAATTGACAAGCCTTTTTATCTTCAAACAACCGAGGTTACGATTAAACAATGGAAAGCGGTTATCGGGAAAAAATTACTTGGCCGTAAAAAGGGAAATGATAATATGCCGGTTGTCCGGGTTTCTTTTTATGATTGCCAGAAGTTTATCAAAAAATTAAATAGAATGAATATAGGGATCTACAGGCTGCCCACGGAGGCTGAATGGGAATACGCCAGCCGGGCTGGGACAACCACTGCCTATAGCTGGGGAGACTCAATTGATTGTTCAAAAGCCATGTATGGGAATAACACAAAAAAGCAAAACGAATGTGTTAATTACTTAAAATCCAAAGGGATTAGACCGAACCAGGCTGCTCCCGTTAAAAGCTTTGCACCTAATTCGTGGGGATTTTATGATATGCACGGAAATGTATGGGAATGGTGCTCTGATTCCTATGTGGAATATAATACCCTTAAAGTTGATGGGGGGTTTGACCCCACAAGAACCGAATCCAGAATCAAACGGGGGGGAAGCTGGTACAAATATGGATGGTATTGCCGAAGTGCCAACCGTGCCTATGCCCATCCCGGAGCAAGATTTAAAACTACCGGTTTCAGGCTGGTCCTAGAGGCTAATTAATGAGGGCGAAACTTCTAGGTTTTTTAAAACTCTACGAAGAAGAAGTAAGTCTGCTCTTGTGGACAGCCGTTCTTTTGTTTGTTATCCGAAGTTCCGGAATCATTTTAAACAATTATGCGGAAACAGCTTTCTTAAAGCGCTATGGCGTTGAATACCTTCCCATCGTAAATATGCTCAACGCCGTTGCAACCTTTTTTATAACCGGCTTGTTAACAGCCTTTATGGGCAAATTGCCCGGCGCAAAACTGCTTTCCTATGTTTTTATTTTTTCTGGAATCAGTGTTACACTGATTCGAATCCTCATTCCATTTGGGTTTGAACTTTTATATCCTCTGCTTTTTATGCTCAAAAGCCAATTTGAACTCCTGCAGGCAATGCTGTTCTGGAATGTCTGCAATGACATTTTCAATACGCGTCAATCCAAAAGACTTTTTCCCCTTCTCACTGCAGGGGGTGTGATCGGGCTTATTCTAGGGAGCTTTGGAACACCATATTTTGCAAAATTATTCCAAATGGATAATCTTTTATATCTGTATCTGAGCACCACTCTTTTAGGAGCCGGCATTGTTCAGGCCATGGGCCGCAGTTATCCCTCCCTGATTTTTTCAGAAAAAGAAAAAAAAGAAAAAAAGAAAAAAGCCTCCATGGTCCAGGAATTCAAGGATGTCCTGCCTTTGATCAAGGATTCTATTCTCATAAAAATAGTTTTGGTTCTAACCTTTATGCCCAATGTGGTGGTTCCCATCATGAACTACCAGTTCAATTATGCTGTAAATGACCAGTTTGCAAGTGAAGCCAACATGATACAGTTTTTTGGATATTTCAGGGGCGGACTATATATGATCAGTCTCTTTATCCTCCTGTTTGTTGGAAGAATATATGGGAAATGGGGCCTTCCCGTTGCCTTGATGTTTCATCCCTTTAATTATATGATTGCTTTTTTTGCATTTCTTTTCCGGTTCGACTTTTTCTCAGCCATGTATGCCAGGATGTCCACCAATGTTATTCGGACCACCATCAATGTGCCTGCAAGTTCGATTTTAATTGGGCTTTTCCCAAAGTCCTACAGGGGAATGATCCGACCCTTTCTCAGAGGGACAGTTGTCCGGTTAGCCCTTTTTGTAGGGTCAAGTCTGATTCTCATATCTGGCAATTATTTTCACCCAAGATATCTATCCCTGGTGGCCTTACCCTTTATGATTGCATGGCTTATTGCGCCTATGGTCCTTAAATCCAAATACCCCAAAATTCTGATGGAATTGATTTCCAACAATCTTCTGGATATCAAAAGTATGGGGCAGGAAGAACTGGCACAGGTTTTCAAGGGAGACAAAATTTTACCCCAGCTTAAACAGGCATTCCTGTCTGCCAGGGGAAAAGATGCCATCTGGTATGGAAAGCTGCTGAAAAATTTTTCCCCTCAGGATCTTGATAAAAGCATCCTTGAAACCTTAAAAAATCAGGACGACGATACCAAAATTACCCTGATCAAAATGATTTCCCCACAGGGGATTGCAGTCTCAATGGAACAACTGATACCTTTTCTTGACCCGCAAAAACCTGAGGTGACCATTGCTATTTTAAAAATATTCTGCCTCCAGGAGTCAAATTCCATAAAAAAAATCAATGTCTCTGTCTCCCCTTTCATCAACAACCCCCATCCTGTTGTCAAGGGGTTTACAGCGGCCTGCCTCTATCAGGGAAACCCGGAAAAATACAGTGTCCTGATAGACAAATGGCTTGATTCAAGCGACATTAACGATATTCAGTCCGGAATTGTAAGTGCCGGGTTAAGCGGTCAAAGACTATACATTGATACGCTTCTTGAAATATTATCCAGACGTGACATTGATCAGATTATCCCAGACATTATCATTGCGCTTTCCCGTTTGAGTGCCAGGGAATTGAACTCTGTCATTTATTCTTATTTTTCTTATGACAGCAAAAAAGTACGGATGGCAGCCCTTGATGCCCTTGATATCAATGATGATTTTTCATTGAAAAAAGCCATATTACTTCTTGCTGACAATTCAGATGCCATTCACAATTTTGCCAAAGAAAAAATAAAAGCCGCTAATTACCATAATAATAAAGTCCTGGTTGAATGTCTCGGTCTACCCGGTACCAGGATTCGCAGAGGCCTTTTCGAACTGTTGGAAACCCTTGATATAAAAGAATTAGACGTTTTTATGTTTGCCAAAAACAACCTTGATAAATGTTATGAATATCTGGCCATGGGCCAAAACCTTGAAAAAAGACCCCAGGGAAAAATGAGGGATCTTGCCGTGGAACATATGATTCAGCAAAAGGAACTTGGTCTCGAAAACATTATCCGGGTCCTGGCCATAAGGGATAAAACAGACAGGATGAAAACCGCCTGGAGAGGAATTTTTTCGCCTGATACACAGCAAAGAGCAAATGCCATTGAACTTTTAAGTGATATTATGGACCGCCAACTATTTAATTCCATGCTTCCTCTTCTGGAAAGCCCGACTCCGGCAATGGCTCTGACAGAGGGTAAAAAAGTGGCAACAATCCCTCAATTCGACCCTGGGGGAAAACAGGTTTTTTTAAATCTGTTGTCTTCGGAAGACTGGGTGGATGTTCTCATGGGACTCAGCCTTACCCATGACGAACCAGCTCTTTTAGAAGGGCAAAAGATACCCAAAGAATTGGAAAATTCAATCAATAAAAATATTTTAAAGGAAGTACAGAGGATAATGATGAAGAATGGCAAAGAATCAAAAGATCCCCAGAGAATAAAGTCAACCGAGATCCCCCTTGGTGAGAAAATACTTCTTTTAAAGGAGATTGAAATCTTTTCCGGTCTCAGTCCTTCCGAGCTTGCGGCCATCGCTACAGTGACTAAGGAACTTAATTATCCTGAGGATAGAACTGTTATCAAACAGAACGATGTGGGTGAAACCGTATTTCTGGTGGTAGATGGTGAGGTGGAGGTAATCAAGGAAAAAACAGATGGTGAGCAAATGGTTATCGCTACAATTGGTGAAGGAGACGCTTTTGGAGAAATGGCGCTGCTGGAAAATGAATTGAGATCAGCTACGATCCAGACAACAAAAGCGTCCCGGTTTTTAATCATCCATCAGCAGGAATTTAAGGAAACTGCTTTGGAATTTCCACGGATTGCGCTTAAAATCTGTAAAATCTTAAGCAGACGCATCCGTAACCTTCATAGCCAGATTTAGGATAAAAATCACTTATTGAGCTGTTTTTCTATGGCCTTTGCCAGGTCATCCCTTCCCTGTTCCCGGAGTAAAGGAATGAGCGGATTGTAAAATGGCGGTCTGACCCTTATCGTTATATCAAATTGAGAAATATGATCCGGTGTAATCTCATCTTCAACAAACGCTTTGGTTTTAGACAGCAGCCCAAGAGCTGTTAATTCTGTCATGGTTCGCACACATTTTTCACAATTACCACAGTTTAGGCGGTCAGGAACATTGGCAAGACACACCCTAAAATTTTGAAAAGCCACATCCCATTCAGAAACAATTTTTATTTTTTCAATCCTGGAAAGCTGGTAATCCCTGTGCCTTATCCGAAGATCCAAAGAAGAATATTCAGGATCAAGAAGCGGATGTGAACCACAGGGGTGCAGATTGGGTATATCGTAGGAAGACCCGATAAAAACCAGATTCATTCTCTTGGAAAAAGAATGGGCAATTGCAGCCAGGACAGCCCCGAAAAAACTATTCAACCACAGCACCCGTTCATCGCAAAGATGCCTTATATTTGTATAAACCGGGATTAACGAAAGTTTGGCATCATTGGTAATTTTTGAAATAGATTCTATGGCCCTGTCAAAAACATGATACTTCATTCCCCGCTCAACCACACCACCAATGTCAAATCCATGCAGGAAAAAACCATCCCTGACATAGCCTTGATGGCTGATTGGATAATTGAGGCGGTTTAAACGCAAGGCAGCCAGTGAATCAATCCCACCGGACATGAACATTCCGGCTCCAGGCGATTTAATCTGACTGGTTTCAGACATAATAGGCGCATTAATTTTCAGAGGTCGGTATTGTCCTTCTGTCCAGTCTGAAAGAATATGCATGGCCGTTTCAAGACCCTCCTTTAAGAAAGGGCATATTTTTTCATCCATAACAATTTGTTTTTCCCCAAAATGTATGGCTGGTAAAAGGCATCCCACGAGAAAGGAGTGGGGATTGACTTCAAAAAATTTTGCAAAGGAGGAAGAGGTCTTGATAAAGATCTCTTTTTCAGGCTGATCACAATCCTCAAAGGTAACAATGGCACTGGCCTTTATACTTTCTTCATCCTGGATCAGATTGAACTTGGAAATTTTCATAATCTAATACGTCCCTGTGCTATTCACAATATAATCTAAAATCTGTTTTGCAATATTTTTTCCTGTTGCTGCCTCAAGTCCTTTGAAACCTGGTGAATAATTAACCTCAAGTAATACAGGTGAGCGGCCTTTTTCCATGATAAGATCAATGCCGGCGATCTGAAGACTGCATGCCTTTGCGGCTTTTAAAGCAATTGAGGCACAGGCTTTTGTCAATTTAATAGGTCTGGCATGTCCCTTCTGGTGGATATTGGTTCTAAAATCATTATTACCCGGCGAAAGAGCCATTGCACCGGCAACTCTATCTCCTATCACAAGTACCCTGATATCGGTGCGTTCCTGCGGAGGAAAAAACTTCTGGACAATTAGGCCTCTCTTTTCTTTGAGAACCCGGGTTAAAAAATTCTGTGCCTCCGTCTGGGTGTTAACCTTGATAACCCCGTCTCCTCCCATCCCGTTCACCTGCTTAACCACTACGGGGAATCCGCCCAATTGTTTCACAGCCACTAAAAAAGAATCACCCTTTGTGATAAAAAATGTTGGCGGGACTGGCAGGCCTGATGTAACAAGTGTTTGAAGGGTTATAAACTGATTTCTTGCAATGGTGACACCTTTAAGGCTGTTAACAAGTGGCGTGCCAAAATGCATGAATTGACGCAGGAGGACCAGTCCATAATCTCCCATTGGGGATCCCTGCCTTGGCATAATGACATCCAGGTCTTTGTGCATCTTTTCAATAAAAAATTCAATACGGCTGTCTTTCAGAGAACATAAAATATCGTAGGGATTGATTAAAATAATCTCATTTCCTGACTCCTGGGCAGCCTGTTTGAGACGCATATTGGGATGAAAAGAAAAATCATTAACCGTTAAAACACCAATATTCATAATTTAAGTTTCCAGTCTCTTTCGATCATGTACCCGGGCATCCATATGCCCAGTTTCTTACCAACCTTTTCACTGTAGTACACAGCTATCTTTTCTGTCTTATTTTTTTTGGCCATTTTCTGGGTGGCTGTATTGTCTTCACTGATGATGGAAAAAACCTTATATTGACCCGCCCTTTCTGTGAGTCCTTTCAGCAGTCTGGCACCCACACCAAGTGCCCTGTATTCAGGTCGAACTGAGGTGTAACCTCTTTCAACAAAATGATTAAAATCAAGTCTGGTAATCCTGTTCAGTCTATCAATGAACTCATCTCTTGGATGCTTCAGGCTTGAATTTCCGACAATGGTACCGTTTTCCACAGCATAGGCTATTAAATATGCTCTTTCAAGATTATACCGGACGTATTTGGTATCCACAGATCCCCCGGCTTTAACCATGGCACAGATCTCATCCATAAAATCCGGGGGCAACTCATCCGGTTTTTTAAAGTGAAAGGTGATACTGCTTCCCAATGAAATAATAGAGTTATTTATTTTGTCAGCTCTAAGGCTAAAAAGATTCTTTTTCCCAAGATGATTTAAATAAAGTAAAAGATGCGCCGGCTCGGATAAACATTTCCAGAAAGGCTCACCAGGCAGCTGTTTTACGCCTGAATAGGCCTGAAGGGAAGGATCAATTTCATTTTTATCTGGTTTACAATAACGGTCTTTTGATCTGGAACTGGAATTGGCATTTAAATAAGAGTGGGTAATATTTGGGTTTCTGGATATGAATTCAAGCCAATCATCTTTTACGGTCTGGCTTATATGGCCGTTAAGCGTTAGATGATTCCAGATACCTTGTTTGGAAAGGTTCCATAAACCCTTAATCTTTTCAGGATCTTTTACTCCGGAATTTTCCCATTGAATTAAACGTGTTCCGGAGAAATAAAGGTTTGGTTTTTCGTTACCTGAATACAAATTATCCAGGTCTTTCATATTTGCCTGGACACCATAAAAAAGGTCAGAATATTCTTTTGTTTTCAAACAAAATTCCAGCGAGGACAAAGGATTCTCAAACAAGAATCCGTTCACTTTAAATTTGTCTTTAAACTTAGTTACAAGCTCCCATAAAGAAGACCTGTTTTTAAAAAAACAAGGTTGCAGCGGCAATATCAGTTCCGGGGCCAGGTATTCTTTCAAAGGGAAAAGGGAAAAATCAGGTTCTGGATATGGATCACTATTATTTTTATGCTTTATATTGATCCATTTTAAAAAAGCCGGCATATTTTGAAGTGAAAAAGCGTGATCTGTCTCGGGGAGGCTATTATCAGGGAAATTTTGGGTTGACAGAACAATGGTTTTTATCTCTGGAAAAACCATTTTGATATAATGAATAAATATGTTAGCACTAGACACCTGATTTTCAGAGTCCAGAGCTAGAACAACCATGTTTGGACGTGACTGTTTTAGTATCAGACTCAATTTTTCATGGCAAAAAGAAACAAAAACTTGATTTTGTCCGTCTTCAATCGCATTGCCACCCATAAATCTCCATCTGATCCTGGACGGATAGAAACCTGCAGAGTACAGCAAAAACAAATCGTCTGTATAGTTTCTAGCTGCAAGGTATCTATCCGGATCAAAAAATGATTCTGACTTGAAAAACTGACTCGAAAAAGATTGATGGGGAAACCCTTGAAAAATTTTTTCCAGCACCCTGAAGTCGTTTATCGGTATTTGGCCATTTTCCTTTTTTTGAATAGCCGCCAAAAAACATTTTTCAACCGCCTTTTGAGTAAAAACATGATTTGTAAAAAAATCAAGATTTGCATCATATACTGACACATTGCTTGCTTCAGGTAAAAGGCACCCTGCTGCAACAGCACCGGTAAAAGATGGCATAGCAGGGCTTGTCAGCGGTGGGCTGATTATAATGATACTTTTTTTATTCATAGCTTTCATTGTTCTGTTATGATACATTATTGACCTGACGCTTGCAAACGATATAGTATCCTGTTTTGGGAGGAATTTGAGTTAGAGATCATGAAAATCGCATTTTTGATGGATAATCTAAGGCAGATCAATCCGGTTTGGGAAACAACAAGCTACCTGATGTACGAATGTAACCAGCGGGGACACACGGTATTCTTTTTGGAACCCCACGATGTCTATATCCGTGAAAATAAGGTAGTTGCAAGAATGCGAAATATTTCAGTAAAACCCAATTTTCCCATTGAAGTGTATTGGCAGTTATTGATTGAATGCCTGGATAAGGATGACCTTATCTTTGAAACAGTTACAGACCTGGACGCCTTGTTTTTACGCAAAGACCCTCCCATCAGTTATCAGCTCATGGAATTTTTAGGTCCGGTCAGTGACAAAATTTTCATGGTCAACGATACAATGGGACAGATAAAAGGAAATAGTAAAGTTTACGCCTTAAATTTTCCAGATATTATTCCTGAAACGCATATTTCCAGAGACCCCAGCAGAATCAAAAAAATTATTGATAATTTTGGCGGGGACATGGTGATAAAACCGCTTCAGGGACATGGCGGACACGGGGTAATTAAGGTGAGCAACAGGGATCAAGTTAATTTGAATTCATTGATAAACTATTATATCAGGTCAAGCAAACCTTATCCGGAACGACACCCCACACTTGTTCAGGAATATCTGGACAGTGTTAAATACGATGGAGATGTCAGGATTCTTCTTTTAAACGGAGAAATCCTGGGCGCTATGGGTAGAAAATCTTTACACGGTGACTTCAGAACAAATGTCCATGCCGGTGCAAAAGTCTTTAAACATGAAATTACACCCAAAGAAAGAGCCATATGTGACACCTTAAAAGATCAGTTAATAAAGGATGGCTTGTATTTTGTGGGAATCGATATTATCGGTGACAAGCTTGTTGAGATTAATTGTGTTAGTCCCGGAGGTATACCCAGAATAAATCAGCTGGATAATGTAAAACTGGAAGTGAACGTCATTGATTTTATTGAGCAACAGATTAAGGGCCCAGAGAAATGAGCACCCTAAAAAAATATCACAGATTATTTATCAGCTGTTTTAAACCATTTTTGTTTACAGGACTTGTGATACTCATTTTAACAACGATACTATCCTGCAAAGAAAAGCATGAAACAAACCTGCTTAGAATTGGGTTGCCTGAAGAACCCAAATCATTGAATTTATGGCTGGGAAGCGATGCAAACTCACGAAAAATACTCTCACAGATCTACCAGTCTTTGTATACACGGGATCCAAAAACATTAAAAATAATTCCCTGGCTTGCCAAGGAAGATCCTGTCTTCAATAAAGAAAATCTTTCTTATACTGTAAAATTAAGATCAGCAAAATGGTCTGATGGAACCGATTTTACATCCGGTGATGTTGTATTTACTAGAAAATTATTTCTTGATTTTAAAATCCCACGGTATGCCAGTAAATGGAAGTCAATAAAAAAAATCGATGTCATTGATGACCACACGCTTGTCTTCTATTTAAAAAAGCCCTCAGCCATTTTTCTATCCAGGGTGTTAACCGCTCCCATGGTATCAAAAAAAGAGTGGGCCCATATTGCATCTCAGGCAAAAAAAACAAAAAAACCGTTAAGAGCCCTGCAGAATCATATTATTGAAAAACCATTGGGCACAGGCCCCTTCATTCTGGATGAATACAGAAAAGGAGCCTATGTCTATATGAAGAAAAATCCGCATTTTTTCGGTACAGGGAAAAAAATTGCCAATCATGTTCTCGGACCTTATGTCGACAGCATTCTTTTTAAAATATATGGAACCAGTGATGTTGCCATGCTGGCCCTTAAAAAGGGTGATATTGACATGTATTGGTGGGATATCCAACCCGGATACGTGAAGGAGCTTAAGGCCCAACCCAATATCAAGGTGTTTTTAAATAAAAAAAGTGCGTTGTATTATATGGGATTTAATTTAAGAAAACCGCCCTTTGATGATAAAATGTTACGGCAGGCAATAGCCACACTTATCAACAAGGATTTCATCCTTACCAGAATCCTACAAAATTATGGTTCCCCCATGAATTCCATCATTCCTTCGGGCAATACCTTCTGGCACAATCCCAATGTCCGTCAATATGGCGAAGGATTAGATACGAAAAGCCGATTCAAAACAGCCTATGATGTTCTCAAAAAAGCAGGTTATACATGGGATAAAGAGCCGGTGATATCAGATAACGAAATTTTGGCAGGACAAGGGATACATCTCCCCAATGGTAAATTAATGGAAAATTTTGTAATCCTCACTCCCCCTGCCGACTATGATCCCAAAAGAGCCTTTGCCGGGATGATGATCCAGGAATGGATCAGAAAAATGGGCTTACCCGCATTTGCTCGGCCCATGTCCTTTAATTCACTTTTAGACCGTGTAAAAGGAAAACGTGATTTTGATGCTTTTATTTTAGGCTATGGCAAGCTCAACCTTGACCCGGATTATCTCAGGGCTTTTTTCTACTCAAAATATGACAAACCAAGAGGATGGAACATGAGCGGGTACAAAAATCCTTATTTTGATAAAATCGCTAAAAGGCAGCGAAGTGTCATTGATGATGAAAAACGCAAAAAAATAATCTGGGAAATGCAGGCAATTCTCATGGAGGATGTCCCTTATATACCTTTATACAATCCGCATATTTTAGAAGCTGTTTTTAAAGAAAGGTTTAAAGGTTGGGTTGAAAAAGTGGGCGGTATCGGCAACATCTGGTCACTTTGTATGGTAAAACAAAATAATTGATATTTAAAAATCCGGATAAAAATTAATGAGAACCAAGAAAATCATTTTCAACAAACTACTCGAAATAATCTTTCTTTTCTTTATTATTCTTACTATTTTGTTTTTTCTTTTCAGGGCGGCACCGGGCGATCCTATTACACGAATGGTCGACCCTACTCTGACCCCTGAAGACATTCAGCACATGATCACACAATTGGGACTTGATGAGCCTGCCTGGAAGCAGTACATCATTTATTTAAAAAATTTTTTTACCGGCAATCTTGGTTACTCATTCCACTATGGCGAACCTGTCAGCAATATAATAATGGACAGGATGCCGTGCACCATTCTGCTTTTTACCACATCCACGCTTTTAGCCGCATTTGTGGGAGTTGTATTGGGAAAGATATCAGCATGGAGAAAAGGATCAGGGCTTGATAATTTTTTATCCATAAGTGCGCTTATCTGCCATACACTTTTTATCCCCTGGTTTGCTTTGCTTATTTTGTGGGCCCTGGCCTATAAGGTTGGATGGTTCCCTCTGGGGGGAATTATTTCCCCGGAATTATGGATCCAGGATACATCGATTTTCGTAAAATTCATTGATGTCCTACACCATATGTTTTTACCTTTACTCACCCTTTTTTTTATTCACCTTGGCAGCTATCTTTTACTCATGAGATCCAGCATGCTGAGCGTACTTAGGGAAGATTATATTATCACCGCAAGGGCAAAGGGCCTTTGCGACAAAGTCATACGAAATAAGCATGCAGCAAAGAATGCTGCCCTGCCAGTGATAACCAGCGTAGGACTCAGTCTTGCTTTTTCGATTAATGGCGGCGCTTTAACCGAGCAGATTTTCACTTGGCCGGGTATTGGAAGGGAGCTTATTTTTGCGGTAAGCAACAACGATTATCCATTGGCCCAGGCATGTTTTTTACTTATCACTGCCGTGGTGCTGATTGCTAATCTGATCGTGGACCTTTTGTATGCATATATGGACCCGAGGATCAGTTATTGATGAAAAAAACTAAAAATCACTCCATTGAAAGATTTACAAAGGCCTGGGCTATTTTTATAAAAAATCCCATGGGAAAAACAGGCCTTATTATTTTATTGATTTTCATGCTCATGGCCATTGCAAGCTTTTTTGTTCCCTTACTGGGACCTGTTTATCACCCCATGACAGGAGCAGATCCAAACATAACCTATTCAACCGGTCCCAGTCTTCAACACTGGCTGGGAACTGACTTTATTGGACGGGATCTTTTTGTCCAGCTTTTGGAAGGGGCAAAAGTGGCGTTTATCGTCGGTCTTTCCTGTGCTTTTATCAGTGTTGTCCTTGGAACCGCAATCGGAATGATATCCGGTTATGCCGGCGGCATAATTGACACCTTTCTCATGAGGATTGCCGATATATTTATGGTGCTGCCTTCGCTAGTTATTCTTCTGATCTTAGCATCGTTGTGGGAATTAAGTATTTGGGTTATTATTTTAATTATCGCCATTATGAGATGGCCATCAGTATCCAGAATTATCCGATCCCAAACCCTGTCATTGAAATCAAGGCCGTTTATTGAGGCTTCCCGGGTTGCGGGGGCATCAAATTTCAGAATTATTTTCAGACATATTATGCCCAATGTTCTTCCGCTGGCATTCTTATATATGACCTTCAGGGTTACAGCAGCCATTCTTGTTGAAGCGGCACTGTCTTTTCTGGGTTTTGGAGATCCCGGTCAGGTCAGCTGGGGCATGATGCTTCAATGGGTATGGAGCTCAGGCCATATGTTCCAAGCACCATACTGGCTTTTACCCCCGGGTATCTGCATCTCTTTGCTCACCCTCTCATTTTACATGCTGGGCCGTGCAATGGATGAAGTTCTTGATCCAAGGCTCAGAAAAGAGGGAGAGGGGGAATAAATGACCGTACTAAAAGTTGACAATTTAAGTGTTGGATATAAAAGTAAAAAAGGACTTGTTAATGCCATCAACAACATTTCCTTTTCATTGGAGCAGGGCCGATCTCTGGGATTTGTTGGAGAATCTGGATGCGGTAAAACCACAATTGGAATGACCCTTATGGGCCTTTTGCCTGACAATGGATCTATTCTGCAGGGTGACATCATTTTTAACGGCAATAATATTGCTCGTTTTAATGATGAGGAATGGAGAGCCTTCAGGGGCAAAGAAATATCCATGATATTCCAGGCTGCCATGAATGCCATGAATCCGGTTATCCGGGTTGGAGAACAGATTGCAGAAGTGATTGAGATCCATAATCCTGATATGTCCAAGACAGATGTCTACAACCAGGTGAAAAAAATGTTCAATCTGGTTGAAATCCCTGAAAACCGGTTAAGAGATTATCCCCATCAATACAGTGGCGGTATGAAACAAAGGGCCATTATAGCCATGGCGCTTGCATGCATGCCAAGATTAATCATCGCTGATGAACCAACAACGGCTCTTGATGTAATTGTTCAGGACCAGATCCTTAAAGAAATCAAAAAAATTCAAAAGGCATTAAATACCAGTATTATTTTTATTTCCCATGATATTGCCGTGGTGGCAGATGTCTGCAAGGATATTTGTGTGATGTATGGCGGACAGATAGTTGAAAAGGGGACAAGGGAAGAGGTGTTTAAATCTCCAAGGCACCCTTACACCAAAACCTTATTGGGATCATATCTGAGCCTGGACTCGGAAGATAATATCAACGTTCCTGAAATGAGGGAAGCGCCGGACTTGATTACAAAAACACAAGCATGCATTTTTGCTCAAAGCTGTAATTGTAAATCCAAAAATTGTCAAAACAAGACGCCTGGATGGGTGAATCTGTCGTCGACACATCAGGCACTTTGTTTTGAAGATGTACTAAATAAGGATTAAAATGACTGAGGAACAAAACTTAGAAACGCCGGTTATTGAAATGAGTGGCGTAACAAAGGAATACTGTTTAAAACAAACTTTTTTCTCAAAAGGGGATGCCTGTGTTCTTGCCACCAACAATATCGATTTAGCCATACAAAAAGGAGAAATTTTTGGCCTTGTGGGCCAGAGCGGCAGCGGAAAAACAACGATAGGCAGACTGTTGGTAAAACTTGAAGAACCCACCAAAGGGCACATAAAGATGAACGGCAACCCAATACACACGCTTACCGGCAAAGCATTGAAAAAATACCGTTCCAAGGTTCAAATGATTTTTCAGGATCCCTATCAATCTTTGAATCCCCATCTTTCCATTGCAGAAACCATTGCAGAACCTTTGCTTGTCAACAAAATCGGCGATACAATTACCCGACGCGAAAAGGTAATTGAAACCTTAGATATTGTAGGACTTTCTCCCGGAGAAGAATTTTATCACCGGTATCCCCACCAACTAAGCGGAGGACAGCGCCAGCGAGTTGCCGTGGCACGGGCAATCGTCCTGGGGCCTGAATTCGTTGTTGCAGATGAACCCACCTCAATGATGGATGCCACCATTGCCATCCAGCTTTTCCAATTATTGCTGGATATTCAGAAAAAATTTAATATGACCTTCCTTTTTATCACTCACAACCTGGCTGCAGCCAGATATCTTTGCAATAGAATTGCGGTTATCCACAATGGCGTTATCGTTGAAACCGGACTGGCAGACCATATTATAAAAGATCCCCAGCATCCCTACACTAAAAAACTGATCCTGGCACAACCCGGACTTAGCTTGAAAAAATAAGTTAACCATCTGAAATCAACTATTTATAAATGGAAATACCAGAATGAAAGATACCTTATTCATACAGTTTTACGCTAAAACAAGAAGCGGCTGGTTTGATCTCTGTAACGGTTTTTCAGACACATGGGACCTGTGTAAAAACAAAGGCGACCTTATTTGGATGGCCCATGAGGAAGACAATGACAAGTGGTATATGGAAAAAACCTATCAGGACATTCCCCTTCCCATAAAAAAAGGGATCGTCTATGTCAGTGCCAGTTATATCAATCACCTTTATCAGGCCTATACCTGGTCAATCCAATATCCTGATATACGCTTTATTGTCGGCGGACCAGTGGCATCTGAAAGGAGTTTTGGCGGTGGCAATTGGAATTCTGTCCATTTCAAGGTAGAAAAAAAACTGCCGTCCAACCTTTTTCTCACCGGTCAAAGTGTCGAAAGCTTATTCAAGGTTCCTGAATTTTCTGGAAAATGGAAACTGGTCATCCCTGAGGCCGTGCCAAAAGAAAGCAAAATTTATTTTTCCTATACCCTTGAAAATCAATGCTATTGGAAAAAATGCCCTTTTTGTTCCATTGCCCAACATTGCCAGGAACATTTCAGAAAACGCAAACATCTGAATCTTGAATTCAAAGACCTTGACTTTAACGGCCACAAAATTGTCCGGCTCAATACCGGATCAATTACACCGGAACACATCAAAGCCATTCTTCCAAACCTGCCAACAGGGGATGAATTTGAATACCGGTTCTTTATGCGGGCAGCCAAAGCTGAGACCAATGCATTAAGACATGTGGTTAAACACTTTGACAATAAAATACCGGACTGCACATTGGGCTTTGGTATTGAATTTCCCTCAGACCGGATGTGGAGATATCTGGATAAAGGCACAATAATGAGCGAAGTTATTGAAACCCTAGAATTCTGCATGCAAACCGGCTTCAAAGTCAATGCCAACGTTATTCTTGGCTGGAATAATCTTACGGAACAGGATATTATGGAACTGGAAAAATTCATGGACAGCCTTTCCGGACATACCGTCACAACCTTGCAGCTCAGATGGCTTTTTGCCCATCCATACACAAAAATATACGACACCTATGACGGCGTTGAAGATACCATCCGCTTGGGTCCCTTTAATTGCGGATTTAATGTTAAAGTGAATGCCGAGCAAAAAGAATTGAACCTTGCGGCTGCCAAGATTATCAAGGAAAAATGTGATCTTAAGCATATAAAATTAGAAGGCTATAAAAACTTAAGGAAAGGTCAGCTTTAGCATATTGTTTTATAGTGACCTGTCCGTTGCATGGATTGGGACTCATCCCAATGGATTTTCACTGGCAAAAATTATTGTTTAGATATCCCTATAACTTTCGCTTTGCCCCAAACAATATGCGATTTTATGGCTCCACTGAGTTAAGACACTTTACTTTGGGCCCTTCAAAAATTTCCTGCACCCGCAACCCCGGGATGGTGAGATAGCCTTTTTAGGTTAATAATAAAATAAACTCCTGTTGAATAAAACGTTCTTAGCACACGAGCATCTCAAACCGAATCCCAATTTTTTTTTGCAATATATGATGTTTTTTGGTAGCTTAATTTAAAGAAATTTTGAATTTCTAAGTGTTGTCGCAATTATGATTGGTCTATAAATCTTTGACAACAAAACACTTTGAATCACTTCCCTTTATAATTGGAGATCCTCAAATGGTCGATAAACCAACCTATGAAGAATTAGAAAACAAGGTTCAGAGATTGGAAAAAATCGCTAATGAATTTAATCGTGGCAAAGAGCAACACATACAGGCCGGAAGTGTATACGCTGAGATGATCAACCAGAACAAACAGGTGGAAAAAGCGCTTGTGGAAAGCGAAAAAAAGTTCAGATTTCTCACCGAGAACATTGCGGATATCATCTGGACGCTCGACCGGAGTCTCAAAACCACATATGTTAGCCCTTCTGTTGAGAATGTTCTCGGCTTTACACCGGAAGAACGAAAACGGCAGAGTCTTGAGGAGATGATCACACCGGATTCCCTCCAAAAAGTCGAGAATAAATTCCTTGAAGAACTTCAGCGCGATGAAGATAATTTTCCTGATTCAAAAAGATCTGTCACTATGGAACTCCAATTCTACCAAAAAAACGGTACCACTATTTGGATGGAAAACAACATAAAGGCCATTCGCGACGATACAGGTAAAATTGTTGGAGTGCATGGTGTTTCCCGTGACATTAATGAGCGAAAACGTGCAGAAGAAAAACTGAGTAATAGCGAAAGCCGATTCCGGATTCTTACAGAGCAATCTCCCAATATGGTTTTTATCAATGCCAATGGAAAAATTGTCTATGTAAATAACCAGTGTTTTGAAATGATGGGCTATAGCAAGGATGAATTTTATTCGCACGATTTTAACTTTTTTTCCTTATTGGAGCCAGAGTCACTAAAACAGGCGAAATCGTCCTTCAAAAGTCACATGGAGAACATCGAGGTGCCGCCGCTTGAATATACTGTTATCAAAAAAGACGGCAGCATGATTGAAACAATTATCAATACAAAACTAATCGATTATCAAGTCGAGAGAGCTATTCTTGGCGTAGTGACAGACATTACTGAGCAAAAGCGTATTGAAAATGAACTCAGAATACGTGATGAGAAGTTATCTCATTTGTCTAAGCAGACCGAACAATTAAGCCTGGCTACCGCATCCATGATTTCAATCAAAGAAGAGCAAGTGTTTTTTGATAAAATAAGCAAGGCAATTGTTGATTTTTCTGACTATAAACGAGTGATTATCTCCTTGTTTAAAGACGAGACTCCTTTCCGAGACATTATCGCCTTCGGTGGAGTGGAGTCAGCGTTGATTGATAAACTAAGAAAGGTAGAAATGCCGAAAGCCTGGTATGATAAGGTTTTTATTGAAGAGAATATTGTGGGTCAGTACAGTTATTATATTCCCCATACAAACAAACATATACTGAACCAAGAGGCGACCATATATGGTAGCGGATTTGTACCGGAATTTGAAAACAGGTGGCATCCGGAGGATAATCTTTTTGTGAGGATGAATGACGGAAAAGGCAACACCATCGGTGTTATATCTGTTGATGATTCAAAATCCGGATTGCAACCCAGCCCTGAAAGGGTTAGACCTCTGGAAATTTTTTCAAGCCTGATTTCTCAGATCGTTATTCTTAAGAAAGAGCAAGCAGAGAAAAAAAAGATAGAGATTCAGCTCCAGCACGCCCACAAAATGGAATCCATCGGCACGCTTGCAGGAGGCATCGCCCATGATTTCAATAATATTCTGGGTATTATAGTTGGTAACACAGAGCTTGCTTTAGATGATATTCCAAAATGGAATTCTGCTTATTCCAGCCTTAAAGAAATAAAGACGGCCAGTTTCAGGGCAAAAAATATTGTCAAGCAGCTTTTAAGTTTCAGTCGCAAAACCGACCAGAAACTGCAACCCATTCAAATTGCTTTAGTCATTAAAGATGCATTGAAATTTTTGCGATCGACTATTCCAACCACCATAAATATTCAGGAGAATATTCAAACCTCTGATGAAACGATCCTTGCCGACCCAACCCAGATCAACCAGATCATAATGAACCTGTGCGCCAATGCGGCCCAGGCCATGGAACAAACCGGTGGAGACTTGAATGTCACGGTGAAAAAGGTTATTTTGGATAAACCGTCAGCCAAAAACAATTCTGGTTTGAAAAACGGCGCTCATGTCAAGATAATCATTAGCGATACCGGCCCGGGCATAGATCCTAAAATCATGGATCAGATTTTTGACCCTTATTTTACAACCAAGGAAGTCGGCAAAGGATCTGGCATGGGTTTGGCCGTCGTACATGGCATTGTTAAAAATCACAATGGTGCAATTGCCGTTGACAGCGAAATGGGCAAAGGCGCTAAATTTATCATTCTGTTCCCTTTGACTTCAAAAAAATCGGTGCCTGAAGGCAAGATTTCCCAGGAAATTCCAGGGGGAAATGAAAACATACTATTTGTGGATGATGAAATTTCCATTGTAAAAATGGTAAAAAGAATGTTTGTGCGCCTGGGATATAAGGTTGAAACCGCTACAACACCGCAAGATGCTTTGGAACAATTCAGTTTAGATCCTGATCATTTCGATCTGGTCATAACCGACATGACCATGCCTCAGATGACGGGTGTTAAATTATCTGAAAAACTGATGGACATTCGAGAAGATATCCCCATCATTATCTGTACCGGCCACAGCGATCTTGTTGATGAAAAAAGAGCAAAAAACATGGGGTTGGCAGCTTATGTGATGAAACCCATCGACATACAGGAAACGGCACAGACCATTCGAAAAGTGCTTGAAAATTAGTTGGATCTTAACACGTTCTGGAGTTGCAGATAATTGCACCCTGATGGCTCCGAGCCTTCAAACCCGCTCCACTATTAAAAACTTCCCGGGTGCCCAATTATCTGTTATAAATGGCACGATATCTTTAATTAAAATTCTGTGGGCATAAGCGCGCTATTTGATCACACTTTGATGCAACGAAAATGCTCCGTAAAGAAAGAGGTTCATGTGGATTTCAACCCTTGTCAAAAAATAGTTGAAAATTTATCCCAGGTGATGGTTGGCAAAAAACAAACTATCGAACTGGTGCTGGTCGCCCTGATGGCTGAGGGTCACGTGCTTCTCGAAGATGTTCCCGGTGTTGCCAAGACCCTGCTGGCTAAATCTCTGGCAAAAAGCCTTGGCGGATCCTTTGACCGGGTCCAATTCACTCCTGACCTAATGCCAGGTGATATTACAGGCTTCAATGTCTATGACCAGCATTCGGCCTCATTTTCTTTTCGGCCGGGCCCGGCTATCACCAACGTGCTGTTGGCCGACGAAATCAACCGCACCATACCGCGGACTCAGTCCAGCCTGCTCGAATGCATGGAGGAGCGTCAGATAACCGTGGATGGGGAAACCCATCAACTTCCAACTCCCTTTTTTGTCATGGCAACTCAGAATCCCATCGAACTCGAAGGTACCTTTCCTTTACCTGAAGCCCAGCTTGACAGGTTTCTCTTAAAATGCAGACTGGGATATCCTGACAAACAGGAAGAAATTCAGATACTCTCACGATTTCAACGAGCAGACCCGTTTGAGGAACTTGTCTCTGTCGTGACCTTAGAAGATATCAGCAGAATGCAAAGAGCCAGGAGAAATATCATTCTCTCTGCACCGGTCAAACAATACATTGTGGATATTGTCCAGGCAACGCGTGACCACTCCTCCGTGGAATTCGGTGCCAGTCCCCGCGGATCCATCGGCTTAATGCGGCTAGGCCAGGCTCTGGCGGCCCTGCGAGGACGAGACTATACCCTGCCGGATGACATCAAATCGCTGGCAGTTCCGGCTCTCGCTCATCGACTCATACTAAAGGAACGGAATAAACTACGGGGAGAAGGTGCAGAGCAAATAGTGGAGGGCATTATCGACCGGATTCCCGTACCGGCCGCATCAGGATAGCAGCATGACAGCCGAACACCAGCAGGACAGGGAATCGACTGTCTTTAATTTACCGCTGATCTGGTCTTTTGTGGCAATCATTCTGTTGGTCGCACTTTTGTACCGCCACGGTGACCTCATCCTTTTGGCCATTCTGGTTTTACTATTAATGGGCGGCTCAAAACTCTGGAGCCTCATAAGCCTCTCCCATGTCTCGTGCTCGGTCCACCTGGACAATAGGCGAGCTTTTCCCCAGGAGACGCTGACATTGAAGACCACCGTTGAAAATGCCAAATTTCTGCCGATCTGGGTCTGCATTCAATGGCCTTGGAACACTGTTCTCGAGTCCGTGAATGAAGTATCAAAGACCCCGCAGGAAAGCGGTCTTCTGTGGTATCAGCAAGCAAAATTCCAACAGAAACTCAAGGCTCTGCGCCGGGGTGTTTATGAGGTGGGGCCATCATACATCTATACCAGTGATTTCTTCGGTTTTTTCAAATCCAAAAAAAAATTGAATCAAGCCATATCAATCATTGTTTACCCCAGACTAATTGCAGTGAAACCAATGAACCTTCCCAGGAATGATTTGTTTGGCACTCCCGGAGATCAAAGTCCTGTAAAAGACCCGGTCTACATCATGGGTACGCATGATTACCATCCATCCAGACCATCACGGCACATCCACTGGAAAGCCAGCGCCAGGCAGCTCCGACTCCAGGAAAAGGTATTCGAGCCATCTCAACAGGGAAGCGTTGTGATTGTGTTCGACGCGGGCACATTTGAAAAAAACAATGCTGCTGACCCCTTTGAGCACACACTGGAAGTTATTGTTTCACTCATTTTGCAGTGGAATGAGATGGGCATGGCAGTTGGGTTTATGACCAATGGAATCAACCATAACGGTAAGGTTGCAATTGTTCAGGCAGGGCAGAACCCAAAACAGATTTCCACCATTCTGGACGTGCTTGCCCGTTTAAAAATGAGACAAACAACCGAACTGTCACATATCATGCACCAGGGCATCTGCCCACGGCGAGGTGTACACTATGCACATTTCTGCTATCAAAATGGACGGGGATCGGACGAGATGGGAAATATGTGTCGGAAACACGGGATTCCCATGACAATATTTGCCTGGCGTTTGAACCCGGCATCTCATCCTGATCAAAAACTGAAAACAAGAAAAATACATCTTATCAAAACCATTGGGATGGATGAGGAGACTCATCCATGAGCGCCATGAACGATACTATTCTGATGATATCCCGGGCCGGGATGGAAATCACCTGGCGATACGCATGGATATTGTTCCTGACCCGACTCGCCTTCGGCAGGCACTTCCCTTTACCTGTTGCTGTCTGTGCATTTCTCATGGCAGCCGTCCTGACACAATTGCCTGTGGGAAGAAAGTGGCGGGTATACCAAAGATTGCTGGTTCAGATCACAGGCTTCATACTGTTTGGGTTATTGACTGTACATCAGATTCAGTTTCAAGCATTGCCGTTTTTCAGCCTCGACTGGATGGGTCACCTGCTTTTTGATACCAAATCTATTTTCCTATGGTTCAATCTGCTTTTGATACTTCTATGCTTGTGGATCATATGGAGAGGTGGTCAAATTCTGGTGAAAAGCGCCAGGCTATACTTCCCCATTTGTCTACACTTTGACAAAGGCCTGGGGCTCTTTTTCCTTTTGCTGATTGCCAAAGCGTTTGTTGAGTCAAAAACCGATTTTTCGATACAGGGACGCGACACTATGTCTCTGGCAATCGCCTTTTTTGTTTTCAGTCTTACTGCCATCAGTGTGGCCCGGAATCAGGGCAAGGTGGAAAAATCGTTTCTTTCGGGTCATCGGGGTATTGGTTTGATTTTGACCATTTCAACCCTGGTTACCCTTCTGGGTACCGGCACAACCCTTCTTACCTATCCTTATTTATACAAGATGGCTGATGCTTTGCTCATTATAACGAAAACTGTTGCCCAGAGTACAGATCCGGTAATATTTGGCACTCTCCTGTTTTTGTTAAGACGCAGAGAGCGATCAATCCAGTCAGATGAACTTTCCACCGATGCCCCAAAATTAACCCATACAGACACCCCGGAACTGGCCGATCAGGACGCCCAGTCATTGGAGGGAGTAGGCTCCCTGTTTCAAACCATGGTTGGATGGAGTTTATTCGGTATCATCGGATTGGTGTTTTTAGGAACTTTGGCATGGATCTTAATCTACACGTTTAGGCTTTTGCTCAAGAGAAATAGCGACGATACAGCCCATTCCCTGTCAACCGGATGGATATTAGATATGCTCCGTAAATTAGAAAGAATCCCATTGCTTATTCGGGATGGATGGGTGTCTTTGCTGAAAGGTGTCGACTGTGCGGCAACGGCATATATAGGCATGCTTCGATGGGGAAGCCAAAGCGGAATGGATCTAGTACCCGGCGAGACGCCTGCTGAGTATGGGAACAGACTAATGAAGCGTTTTCCAGGACTTGGAATCGAAATCGAAATGATCGTAAACGCCTTCAACAGGGAAGTTTATGGACAGACAACCACGGACCAGCAAATGCTATTCCTCCTGCGCTCAGCGCAACGACGGATGAGGGACATCAGGTATTGGCCGTTAAGAATAAAAGTGTGGTTTTCCCAATGATATGTTGAGAATCTATCCCAAATAAGGCCTTTGACTGAACCGCACTTTCAAAAATTTTAGCAAATCCACTAACAAAATCGTAATTCAAATATATTGAAGTAAAATTTTCTCCTTTCATACTATTGACAGTCCCGCTCACGGCATTTTCTTGGCTGTTTTTAAATCTTTTCGTTTTAATACGCCTTGATTCTCAAATGGTTGCAGATAATACACATTACACAAGGAAAGACGATGAAACAATTCATATGCTGCTTGAGCAGGAAAATAAAAAACAGAATTTTCTTACCCGGATCATGGTGAAAAAAGGTGAACGGATTACAATTGTTCGTACAGATGAAGTACGGTTTTTTAAATCCCAGGGTAAATATGTTGAAATCCATACCAGTGATAATTGTCATTTAATCCGAAGATCATTACAATCTTTACAGGAGCAACTGGATCCCAAGACATTTTTCCACATTCACAGGTCTAACATGGTCAATATAAATTTGATAAAAGAGCCGCAGACAAGGTTCCATAGTGATTACAATGTGGTCTTAAAGGATGGAACCCAACTAAAGTTAAGCCGCAGATACAGCCACACCCTATTGTCCCAAATGGAATAACGGCATCATTAATTGATCGGAAAATACGAAAAATATTTGAGTTTTTTTTACATGCTTCGGCCCTTCCCTCCTAAACGGCTGAGTTGACAATATTTTTCAAATGATTATTCTGAACCAAGTAATTAAAGGAGGCCCCATTATGAAAAAAAATATTGTATCACCACCTCCCAGCATAGATTCCCTAAAATCTGTTTTAAGTTTTGACCCCCTCTTGGAATTTTGGGAAGAAAATCTGGTGCCGAATTATCCCCACATGGATTCGATGTTCTCGGAACTGAAAAACAGAATCAAGCAACTCCCGGAAATAAAATATTCTGAGAAGAATATTGAAGACCTGACGAAATATCAAGATATCATGGTCCCTTTAATGAGTGCCATATTTCCGCCTGCTTCTTTTCACTTTGATATCATGGGTGCCTTTACGCCATGCTCATTTGAACCTTTTTTTGTGACCCCGAAATTCCAGCGATTGTTTCTAGACAACGACAATTCTATTAAAGATGATTTTAAGAAAATCGTTGAAACTGAAAAAACCAAAAAAATGGTTGATGTATATTCCTTGGTGCTTGAACGAATTTATGATTTTAGCTATGAACAGTTCGATACCATGAATATAAAAATGATTCCGGAAGTAAAAACAGGCCTGGATCGCTATTATAGTTTTACACCGGATTTTCAATTTGTCCGGGTCCGGGCGCTTGAACCGCCGGGCAACCTTTCAGATGAGCAAAGAGCAATCATCAGCAATCATATTCATGACATTGACATTTTAAGCAAGTATATTGATTTAACAAAATTTGAATTCACTGGCTTTACAATTGTCAGGGCCATGGATGTGACCGAATCTGAAGTTATATCAGCCTTTAAAAAGGATCTGATTGATCAACATGCCATTTTTTCTTCAGAAGGAATGACACTTCTGGAATCACGGATTCAGGTTCTTTTTAGGAGGCCGGACATCACCATAGGTATTGGAGCTCTTCAGGGAGATCAGGTCATGCTCATTAAGGGTGATTGTCACTCTAATATAAACTGTCTGTTTGCCAATTCCCACCATGTTAACCTTAAAGACCTTAAGGGCTCTGTCTGGTTACAGGCAGTTGAAAAAGGATCTGTATTGTATGTGCCTGACCTTGCAAAAAAACCAGACCCCATTCCCATAGAACAACAGGCTATAGCACTTGGTTTAAAATCAATGCTTTTAGCGCCTTTGTATTTTCAGGGAGAAATCATTGGGCTTCTGGAAATTTTTACCCGGACACCTGATGATCTGGGAAGCATCAATACAGTACTTTTGGAACAGATCACCCCTTTGATGTCACTGGCATTGAAAAGGGGACAGGATGAGTTGAACAAACAGGTCCAGGCCATTATAAAGGAAAAATGTACGGCTGTTCACCCTTCTGTGGAATGGCGTTTTGAGAAAGCGGCTATTGCCCATATGGAACGAATCCATGATGGCAGCCATGGCTCAGATATGGAACCCATTGTTTTCAAGGGTGTGGTTCCTTTTTACGGGCAATCTGATATCAGGGGATCTTCTCTTGCTAGGAACAAGGGAATTCAGCAGGATCTGACCCAGCAATTGAACCTGGCTCTGGATGTATTGGATGCCGGGTTAAAAAAAAGACCCTGGCCTCTGTTGGATGAAATGAAATACCGAATTGAAACCCTGAATCAGGATATTACATCTGGAATATCTTCAGGTGACGAAAATGCCGTGTTTTCACTACTGAACAATGAGGTGGCACCTTTCTTTGGTGAACTCACAGGACTTGGTTCTGAGGTCTTAAAACGGATTGAGATCTATAACTCTGCTTTGGATCCATCAACAGGCATGATTTATAATAAAAGAAAAGATTATGAAAATTCTGTATCCAAATTAAATAAAACCCTGGCCGGCTATCTGGACCAGGAAGATGAATTAATTCAACAAAACTTTCCACACTATTTTGAAAAACGTCAGACAGACGGGGTGGACTATATGATGTATATAGGCGCCTCCATGATGGAAAACCAAAAACTTGCCTCATTTCATATCAAGGATCTAACTCTCTGGCAGCTGATGCTTTCCTGTGGTCTGGCGTTGCGCACGGAACAGCTTAAAAATGAATTAAAAATTCCTCTGGACACCTGCCATCTCATCTTGATCAACCACACCCCGCTTTCCATCCGATTCCGGTTTGACGAAAAACGGTTTGATGTGGACGGTGCCTATGATGTTCGTCATGAAATCATAAAATCCCGCATAGACAAGGCCCTGATTAAAGGAACCGGGGAAAGGCTTACCCAACCTGGCCGCATTGCCGTTGTTTATTCAAACCCGTCCGAGGGAAAGGGAATCCGGCAACACATTGATTATCTCATTAACACGGGCAAGCTCCATGATGACCTTGAAATTCTTGATCTGGATGACATGCCGGATGTTAGGGGCTTAAAAGCGCTCAGGGTTGGGGTGAACCTTAAGTCCATGGCAAATGATAATATTATCAAAATGAAAACCGGTTAACCGATATATTTTTTTTGTTGACTTTTTATACCCATAGCATTATCGTTAATAGCCGATAAACGATAAGGCAATTGAGAAGGTCTGAAAATCATAATTTAATTTTTAATCATCTTACAAAAGAGCCAGATGAATACTGAACAGCTTGCAAAAATATTTAAAGCACTGGGACATCCCACACGGATGAAAATCGTTGAACACCTCATTAATATAGATACCTGCGTTTGCGGAGAAATTGTTGACATCTTCCCTTATTCCCAGTCTACGATCAGCCAGCATTTAAAACTGTTAAAAGAATCCGGCATAGTATGTGGAGAAATCGAAGGCCCGAAAACATACTTTTGCGTAGATAAAACAGTTTTAAATAATTTTAAACAATATATCCAATATCTATAAAGTTGGAGAAACAAATGGATAAAATAGCGGGTTGTGGGTCTAATGAACCCCATACCCAAAAAAAATTGAGCATTTCAACTTCTGACATAAAAATCATGTCTTCCATGGATGGAAACGTTTTAAGCCGTTCGGTTGACTCTTCCAAATCCCGGGCAGCCTATGAGAAACCCGGCTACAACATGTGTTCTTATGTGGACAAGTTCATCAAAACCGATGCCGGTGACATTCCCATCATCAAATCAAGGCTTGGAAAAATTGACCTTTTTTCTACATTTTATGTCAGATGCGGTATCAAAAGGCATAAATATACGGTTGCCCCGGGTCTTTACGGTATCGGGAAACCGGATAAAAATTCCGAAGTACTTGTAACTGCCAATTTCAAGCTGACATTTGATCATTTGCGAAAGGCAATAGAGGGCGTCAATGCATGGATTCTGGTCCTGGACACAAAAGGGGTGAATGTGTGGTGCGCAGCAGGAAAGGGAACCTTTTCAACTCTGGAACTTGTGAACAGGATAAAAGAATGTAGTCTTGAAAAGATCGTGGATCACAAAAGAATCATAGTCCCCCAGTTGGGAGCGACGGGTGTGGCAGCTGGAGATGTCAAAAAAATGTCTGGATTCAGAGTGGTCTACGGCCCTATCCGTGCCAATGATATCCCTGAGTTTTTAAAAAACAAACGAAAAGCAGATAAAAAGATGAGACAGGTTACCTTTAGTCTTTATGAGCGGTTTATCCTGACACCAGTAGAAATTCAAATTCTGATAAAACCGTCACTAATTGCAGCCTTTGCCTTGTTCATCATTTCAGGTTTTGGGCCGGGGGTGTTTTCTTTTTTACATGCTTGGGAAAGGGGCATGACATCTTTTTTGGCCCTTATTGCCGGAATTGTTTCCGGTGCATTTATTACGCCTGTGCTATTACCATTTATCCCATCCAGAGAATTTGCTCTAAAAGGGATAATATCGGGTTGTGTGTTTGCAATTCCTCTATTAATAATCGTTTCATCTACAATTTCAGACGTGGCAGGATTATCGGCTCTTTTTTTATTTTGTGTCACCATCAGTTCTTATCTGGCTATGAACTTTACCGGTGCAACATCATTTACCTCACCTTCAGGGGTTGAAAAAGAAATGAAACGGTATATTCCTGTGCAATTGGCAAGCCTTGTTATGTCTTCCGGGCTTTGGATTTATTCCGCATTTTAACAAGAAACACTTAAGGATGCACCATGAAAGAACTTAGATATTTAGATGATGTATCAACTCTGGTACTAGACAAAGAAAAATGCATCGGCTGCAGCCTGTGTACCGAAGTCTGCCCACATGCTGTTTTTGAAATGAAACACAAAAAAGCATTTATCGTTGATTTCAATGCATGCATGGAATGCGGCGCCTGTGTCAACAACTGCCCCTCAAAAGCGATATCTGTCAGTCCGGGTGTCGGCTGAGCCGCTTATATTATCCAGGTCTGGATAAAAGGAAAAGAAAATGCCACCTGCGGTGGTGAAAAATGCTGCTGAAAAATGATTCAATCTTATTAAATAATTTAAAAAAGATCCGGTCAACTAAAAAACAGGAAATTAGATCAAAGGCTATGTCATCTATCGTTGACAAAGAACCTTAAAGTTTTAGACGAGTATAATAAACCCAGGATTATATCGATTCTTTTTCCACAGGAGATTCCTTGGATTCATCTGATTCCGGTTTCTTTTCAAATGTCAGTGCCACCCTTGTCGGGTTTATATTAACAACATGAATTCTGTCATTGGGCAAAGTCAAATTGCCTGTATTAATACTATAAAAAGATGTCCCGGGTCTAGCTGAAAACAAATCAATCGTTGTAAGGATATTATTTTTGTTTAACAGGCTCACATCTTTTCTAAGGCCGCGACAGGTTATTGAAATTTTAAGGTCATTGGGCTGGGATACCATAAGCTGGGCTGGAATGTTTCTAAAATGAAGGGGTAAATCTATTTTTTTTTCAAAGTTCTGTTGTCCTGCTAAAGCCATCCATAAAACAAACACCAATGCAAAAACCGTAGCCTTAATTTTATACCGTCTTGTGAACCATGATTTAATTTTTTCCTTAACATTTGAATCCACCTTTTTTTGAACAAGTATCTTTTTTTCTATAATAGTGGATAGTTCATTTTGATCTTTCACCATTTGAATTTTTTGGTCACCGGCAAATAATATTTCCCCTCTTTCTTCGGAAATAATCATTACCCATGCATCACATTGTTCAGTCAATCCCAGCGCTGCTCTGTGCCTTGTTCCCCATTCCTGGGGAAGATCTTCCCTTGCAGATAATGGCAGGTAACAGGAAATTTTTAAAATTTTCCCTTTGGATATAAGTATGGCCCCATCATGCAGCGGTGATTCTTTATAGAAAATGGAATTCAAAATCTCTGGCTGGGGATCACATTCTATTGAAACACCTTTGGTTATCAAATCAAACACAAGGTCTGTTCTTTCAAAAATGATGAGGGCACCAACTTTGTTTTCAGCGGCATCAAAAGCCCAGTTGGCTATCTCCGAAATCCATTTATCTGATGCTGAACCCTGTTTCAATCCTAATGTTTTCAGAGGATTAAACCGCTCAAGCATTTGCCTGATTTCCTTTTGGAACAAAATGATTAAAAGGATAACAAAGACCTGCCATAAAATCTGAAATACCCAGGTAGTCAAAAAAAGACCCCAGGATTTAGCCACAATGAAAATACCACTTAAAAGAATAATACCTACTAGGGCTTTAAATGCTTTGGTCCCCCAGAACCATATATAGAGCTGATAGGAAACTATGGAAATAAACAAAATATCAAGAATATCCGGCAACCCGATATTTGACAATAAGGCAAACAATTTCATGGGAGGGCTATCTCCTGCTAAATTTATAATTAACTACGATACATCTTAAATTCAAACCAAAAATAATAGAAACTGCTTGAAATTACCCACAATGTTTTTTGTCCATCTAACAAAAGGCAACATAATTTACGGGATAGATATGTTTTTTGGTCATCTTCCATTTATTTGTAAAGCAAAAATACCTATTTGTACAGTTTAAATCCTTACCCTTTTTTAGCAGGATAGACATCAATCTGATACCAGTCTTCCATATTTTATATCAAAATCATTTGTGCGGTAATCATTACCAATGATTACACGCAAAACCGCCCAATTAAAATGAATATCATCAACAAATGCACTAAAATGATTAAACCTGGATAAATATTGGTTCTGAGAATAAGGTTCTATCAGGTTTGAGATATCTGAATATACATCCGGCCAGCTCTCAAACAGTTTAGTTAGTAGATTTTCTAAAGTCAGATTCCCCTTAAATGGGATAGAAAGCATGTTGACTAAGGGTTTATTTTCTCTTAAACGGTTATACCCGATATCATTGAACCGGTAGATGGTATATAGTTCCTGATTTTGGCACAAATAATGTCTGTAAGACAACTTGGTGATTTTATCAAAAATCAGGTCAGGCACTATTTTACCTTCATAGAGCAAACCGTATTTTCCATCCGCTTGAATGACATTGCAGTTGTCTTCTGAGATTTTGATATAATATTTTTTTAAAAAGTCTCTTTTTGTATTAAATAAGACATCTAAATCATGGTTGGGATATTTAATTGAAAGGGTTTTATATTCCGGTTTCAAGATCTGAATATCTTTGGTTTTCCATTTAATATCCCCTTTGATTCTTATAAATTCTCCTTTTTCATATAGTAATCCAAATTTTTCCTTATCTTGAATAATATTATATGAATCAATTTTTTTTATTTTTTTAAAAATATGAAACCTGTTTTATTTTTTGAAGACAAAACATATTAGTGAATTATTTTGTAAAATTTACAAGTATCTATCATTTTTGTAATTACACCTAATACAATTAAAATTCAAATGGTTATTTACTAAAATTCAAATTTTAAAACGAAATACATCCTTCCCATTTATTAATAGTTATAATAAAGTGATATATATTCTGATTTTAATTCCCCTTTTGCCGGGTGTATCAGCTGAACCAATTAAAAGGAGACCTGCGATATTGAATAAATTGTTTTCCTATCTTATTTTATTAACGCTTATTGTAATCACCCTTAGTGGCTGTCATACCGGTCAAAAAGAAATTGAGCCTGACTTATTTGAACCAATGGGCAAGGCCCGAGAGGAACAAATCTTTGGTGAGTATTCCATTAAAATTTATGAAATAAATGACAGTTCATTTGAAATTTTAAAAAACGGGGTGCGCGTATATTCCGATTTTGGCCACCGGTTTGAGATTGGCAGTATTTATGAAAACGACGAAACGGGTAACAACGCCTCTGTCAATGGGAATGACATAACAGGTGACGGCTACCCCAATCTTATCGTATCTGAGTGGACAGGAGGCGTCCATTGCTGTTTCCTATTTCATATTTTTGAAATAGGGCCTGATTTTCAACATATCCAGACAATCAATGCTGCACATGGGGATTTATCTGATTTTGAGAATATGGATGATGACCCTGATCTTGAGTTCTTTATGGCAGATTGGACCTTTGCATATTGGCGGGTAAGTTTTTCAGCTTCACCAGCACCGGAAGTTATTTTAAAATATAATGGTAAAAAATATGAATTGGCAAACGATCTGAAGCGGGCGCCCGGCCTTTCCCGGCAAGATTTGGATCAACTGGCATCAGAAGTCAAATCATGGTTTGGATGGCAAGATGATCAGCCACCATCCATATTGTGGGCTGAAATGCTTAATCTAATTTACACAGGAAACATGGCTCAGGCCTGGGACCTTCTGGATCTTTCCTGGCCTGCAAAGATTGAGGGTAAAGAACAATTTCTAAAGGACTTTAGGTTACAATTGAAAAAAAGCCCTTTCTGGAAATCTATTTTAAAGCTAAACAACCGCTGAAAGGCAATAGGCAAAAACGGGTTAAAAACAGAAAATCATTTCCAAATAGAGTTTCCGCTTGTAAAATTAAGTATTTGGCTATAATTTTAACTTCAAAATTTTAAAACATGCTTCCCCATTAACGGAAGCCGCTGATGAGCATGGCGGTATAATCAGATATGTACGGATGGACCGGTAAAATACTTGTTATTGACCTGACAAGAAAAACGTTTGAGATTGAAGAACCCGATCGTGATATCTTAAACCTATATGTCGGTGGTAAAGGATTTGGCGGGCTTTATTTACGGAAATGTGCCCATCTTGCCTGGAACCACACCGACATGGTTTTTTGTATATTTACAGGACCACTTACAGGAAGCATCTCGCCGACATCAGGGCGGTCCCACATCCTTTCAAAATCCCCGCTTACCGGTCTTGTGGGTGATTCATCCGTTGGCGGGAAACTGGCCACCCGGATGAAAAGAGCCGGGTGGGATGGTATTGTGATCAAGGGCAAAAGTATAACTCCTGTGGGTATAATCATAAAGGACTCTTTGGTAAATATCAAAGATGCCTCTGGATTATGGGGACTTGACACCCAGACGGTGTACAAAAAGATCAGACCCGGGAATCATTCTTTGATGTCCATTGGTCCTGCTGCTGAAAATGGTGTTCTCTATTCCAGTATTATGGTGGACCGATTTTTTACTGCCGGAAGAAGCGGGCTTGGCCTTTGTCTCGCCGAAAAAAAAATCAAATTTATCCAGGTTAACGGGACAGGACATTGTAAAGTCAAAAGCCCCCAAAACCTTAAAAAGGCCAGAGAAGACATCTTAAGACTTACGGCTGCTTCGCCCGCACTGATGGGTCAATTTGGATTTACCTGCCTGGGTACAGGAGCGGTATATGATCTCATGGACAACAGGCGGATGATGCCAACGGATAATTTTTGCCGCACCCGTTTTGAGCCGGCGTCAAAGCTCAATGCTGCCGCTTATACCAAGGCTTATAAACCCAAGAGACACGGGTGCCTCGGATGCCATATCCTTTGTAAAAAAATCGGGACGGCAAACAAAGCGTCCATTGCCATGCCAGAATTTGAAACCATGTCTCATTTTACCGCCCTGATAGGCTGCACAGATACCACACTTGTCGTAAAAGCAAATGAACTATGCAATCATCTTGGCATGGATACAATATCCGCCGCCTCTACCCTTGCTTGCAGACGTGAAATAACAGGACGTGATTATACATCAAAAACCCTTTTATCACTTTTAACGGATATTGCATTTGGAAAAGGCGAAGGGAAACACCTTGGCCATGGTGCAAAACTATATGCAAGAAAAATGGGCCAACCTCAGGCCGCAATGGCGGTCAAGGGTATGGAACTTCCCGCCTATGATCCCCGGGGGGCATATGGCATGGCGCTGGGATATGCTCTGTCCACCAGGGGTGGTTGCCATTTACGGGCGTATCCCATCAGTCATGAAATATTCAGGAAACCGGTTGCCACGGACCGTTTCAGTTTCAGCGGCAAGGCAAGGATCATAAAGATAGCTGAAGACCTGAATGCAATTGTGGATTCACTCATTGCCTGTAAATTCACTTTTTTTGCTGCCGGTCTCGAAGAATATGCAGCAGCATATGAAGCTGTCACCGGAATTGAAACAAGTGCTCAGGATCTTTTAAAAAAAGGAGAGCGTATCTATTATAACGAACGTATCATAAATTCGGTGAACGGTGTTGACGCCAGAGACGATGATCTACCGGTTCGATTTTTTAGGGAACCAGGGTCAAGTGGAAATAATATTGTAATCCCTCCCATAGACAGAAATAAATTTTTAAATGCCAGAAAAAAATATTACCGCGTCCGGGGGTTAACTATAAACGGGTTGCCCAAAAAACAAATCGCCCAAAAGCTTGGACTCAAATGGAACAACTTGTAATTAAATATTCGGACAAACTTGTTAAAGAAATGCTTGGGGATAATACAGGCCCTCATCAACCCTTGATCGGAGGTCTGGATGATACCCTTATATGGAACCGTAAAGCAGATGAAATCCCTGTCCTGGAAAAGGTCTTTAAAGGACTTAATATAAATTCCCTGATTTTTCTAAGGCCCAAAGAACCCTATGGCAGCCTGATAAATTTCTTGGCAGGAAAAGCGCTTGAATCAGATGGATTGATTCAGCCAAAAGATTGCGAAACCAGAACCTTTCTCCATGATCTTCCTGTCATTAACCAATTTTGTTCAGACACAATCGTTCGCGCCTTAAAAAAAAGGAAAAGTGTAATTGTAGCACCCCCAAAAAGCAATACCGATTTCCAGGGACCTGCAATCATTTCCCACGGTACGGTAAGTCCTGAACAAGGTTTTGTAACCATAAGCTCTGTCTGCTTTGCCTGCTTTATTAAATTTTTCACCGACTATCTTGAAACCCTTCAAATGGGAATGGCCACAATAGATCAACATGTTTTGTTTGACTCCATCCTCCCTTTTTTAAAACCCATACAAAATTCACCACCCAAACTCATCCCCTCTCCTTATTCCAGTGAGGAAACAGTGTATTCCGCTATTATAGAGGCAGGCAAGAAAATGGTTGATTTTGGACTTGTGGACTCCTTTTTTGGCAATGTCTCTTTTTTCTGGAATAAAACACTTTATATCAGTCAGACAGGAAGTTCTCTGGATGATCTTTCCGGATGTATTGATCCGGTTCCTTTGGACGGTTCCACAAGCGCCGGGCTGACTGCTTCAAGTGAACTTTCCGCCCATTTAGAAACCATTTCAATCACTGGCTGCAAGGCTATTTTGCACGGCCATCCCAAATTCTGTGTTATTTTATCCATGGATTGTGATCCTTTAAAAAAAGCAGCCTGCAATTTTAAAGAGCAATGCCATATCAAGTGCCCCAAAAAAAGATATGTTGACGCATTTCCCATTGTACCCGGAGAGGTTGGAACAGGCCCCTTCGGTCTTTGCAACACCCTTCCTTTTGCGCTTGGCCGGTCCAATGCTGCCATAGTATATGGCCATGGCCTTTTTACCATCGGTGATAATAATTTTTCACAAGCTTTTCAGACCATGCTGGAGGTTGAATCTCTATGCTACAATACCTATTTTGAAAAAATAAGGCTTTTAAGAAAAGATTAATACATGGCTTCGATTAAATCCTTAAACGCCTCATTCACAAATTTTCGCTTGATTTTCATGGTGGGGGTTACTTCCCCGTCTTCTTCGTACAGGCGTTTGGGAAGAATGGTGAATTTTCTGATATTTTCAACCCTTGCCAGGGTTTGGTTAACACCTTTAACTTCCCTGTCAATAAGTGCGATCACCTGCTCGTCACAGGTTAAATCCTTATAAGTAGAAAACTGTATCTTATTATCCTGCGCAAATTTCATTACATTGTCTTCATCAATCATAATCAGGCAGGATAAAAATTTTCGTTTATCTCCAATCACTACGGTATCATTTATGTAAATACTGGCTTTGAGTTTATTCTCAATATACTGGGGCGTAATATTTTTACCACCTGCTGTCACGATAATATCTTTTTTGCGGTCTGTTATTTTTAAAAATCCGTCTTCATCTATCTCACCCACATCCCCGGTAAGCAACCAGCCTTCAACAATGGTTTCATTTGTTGCTTTTTCGCTCTTATAATATCCTTTAAACACACCCGGGGACCTGACTAAAATTTCACCATCTTCGGCAATTTTTAAATCAATTCCATTTAAGGCCTTTCCCACCGTTCCAAATTTAGTTTTTTTCTCCGGAGAAATGGTTGTGACTCCGGTTCCTTCAGTCTGGCCATATCCTTCAATCAAATTCATTCCAATGGACTGAAAAAACCTTAGCACTTCCTTTGAAATTGGTGCCGCTCCTGAAATGGCCACCCTGATATTTTCAAATCCCAGTCTTTCTTTAAGTTTTCTGAAAATAGTCAGCCAGGCAAAGAAAAATAGAATTTTATCTAACATTCCAAGGGACTTGAAATTCATTACACGATCAGCCCTTTTTTGTCCTATTTTCAAGGCAAGTTTAAATACAAGCCGTTTAAACCATGTGGCATCATCCATTTTAATCATAATATTTGAATGGTATTTCTCCCAGATCCGTGGCACGGCATATCCAATGGTGGGAGAAACTTCCATCATGTTCTGCATGACTGTATCCGGCTTTTCTACAAAATTAACGATATAGGCAAATTTTAAGTGAATAAAGACCGTGAAAAGGCGCTCAAAAATATGGCATAAGGGAAGAAACGACAACACATTATCTGTTTTGCTGACCGTAATTGTGTCTTCAACGGCAATGGCCATCCATGTGACGTTTTTATGGGTGAGCATGGCCCCTTTGGGCGGTCCTGTAGTGCCCGAGGTATATATAATAACAGCTAAATCATCCGGTGTGACCTGTGCCTGCCTGTCCCCAAAAAGTGAAGGATTCGTCGCATCTTCTTTGCTACCTTTTTCAAGCAGTTGATCAAAGGTCATCACCATGGGATCTGTAAACGCCAAAAGCCCCTTTGTATCCCAAACGATTACCTTTTTTAAAAGCGGTGTATTCTTTCTAAACATCAGCCACTTATCCAGCTGTTCCTCATTTTCCACAAATAAAAATTTGGCATCACAATGATTGACCACATACTCTACCTGCTGCCAGGCATTGGTGGCATAAACCCCCACAGACACCCCGCCCACGCATTGAATCCCCATATCAGCCATTACCCACTCAATGGAGTTGTCGCCAATAATGCAGACAGCATCCCCTTTTTCAAATCCCATGGACATCAATGCGCATCCTACTTTTTTGGCGTTGTCATGGTATTCCTGCCATGTGATGTCATGCCAGAGACCCAGCTCTTTTGTTCGCAAAGCAACCCTTGAACGATTTTCTACAACCGTCTGGTTAAAGACTTGGGGAGTTGTCTCGAATATGGTTTCTGTCTCTTTCATCGCCATGCCTTTTTTCTCTTCCATCTCTGGTATCCCTTAGCTGATGTTTCAGATTTTATACCCAGATAAAATTCTTTTACATCCTTGTCTTCCAGGAGGTCTTTTGATTTTCCTTTCATTACAAAACGTCCATTTTCAAGAATCAGGCCTGTGGTAGAAATGGAAAGGGCCATATTGGCATTCTGCTCAACCAAAAGGATCGTAGTCCCCTTGGCGTTTATCTCTTGGATAATGGAAAAAATCTCTTTGACAAGGATGGGAGAAAGCCCGAGAGACGGTTCATCAAGGAGTAGAAGCCTGGGCCTGAGCATCAAAGCCCTTCCAATGGCAAGCATTTGCTGTTCTCCGCCGGAAAGTGTGCCTGCCCATTGATTGGTTCTTTCTCTTAGTACCGGAAAATACTCAAAAACCTGTTCAATATCCTGTTTTATTCCTGCAGAGTCTTTCCTGATATATGCCCCCATCAATAAATGTTCATGCACGGTGAGCTCCTCAAAAACCTCCCGTCCTTCCGGCACATATGCAATCCCTTTCCGGACGATTTCATCTGTATCCCTGTGTTGGATCTGCTTTCCGTCAAACACAATGATACCCTTGTCCGGCTGATCCTCTATCTGACCCATGATGGTTTTTAAAATGGTTGATTTTCCGGCTCCGTTATTACCCAGGATAGTGGTTATGCTGCCCTCTCTCACCGCAAAAGAAGCACCCCTGATTGCATATACCAGATCATAATAGGTCTCGATATTTTTTACTTCAAGCAAATCCGGCATATCTAGTTTTCCTCTCCAATGTATGCTTTGAGAACTTCTTTATTATTCTGGACCTGTTCAGGGCTCCCCAGGGTAACCTGTTTGCCAAAATTAATGGCCAAAACCCGGCTTGAAATATCCATAACCATTTTCATATCATGCTCAATGAGTAAAATGGAAATTCCCAACTCATCCTGAATATCCTTTATCCAGAATATCATATCCTGTTTTTCTTCTGAGTTCATGCCGGCACAGGGTTCATCAAGCAAAAGCAAATCCGGTTCAAGGGCAAGGGCGCGACCCAGTTCAATCAGCTTCTGCGTGCCGTAGGGCAAAGCCCCCACAAACTTGTCCCGAACATTCTGAAGTTCCAGAAAATCAATAATTTCCTCCACCTTTTCACGGTGCAGAATTTCTTCCTTTCCGGCAAAAGAAGATTTTCCCCACAAGACCATTCCTTTAAAAAGTCCTGTTTTCATATGGATATGACGACCCAGCATGATATTTTCCATGGTGTTCATATTGGAAAAAAGCTCAATATTTTGAAAGGTTCTGGCAATTCCCATCCTGGCAATGGTATCGGGTTTTTGATTTTCAATGGAATTGTCTTTGAACTGAATGTTTCCCTTATCGGGCTTATACAGTCCGGATATACAATTAAAAAGGGTGGTCTTCCCAGCACCATTGGGACCGATCACTGAAAAGATCTCACCCTTGTTCATTGTAAAACTGATATCCTGGAGCGCTTTTATCCCGCCAAAGGAAATAGACAGGTGGTCAACCAGGAAATAAGGAGCTTCCATATTACTTAATATCCATCCAGTCTGTCAGTTTTTTATACTTTCCTCCGGCAAGGCACTGGACTAAAAATGTCTGCGATCCACCCTGGCGAGAGTACATATCATTCTTGTTATACGGCTTGTAACTGACTTCGGGGCCGATGCCTTTGAATCCTTTTATCTGTTCCATTGCTGTGATAAAATTTTCCCGGGTAAGATCACGGCCAGTTTTTCTCAATCCTTCGATCATGGGTTCTGTGAAAATGATACCGGCATAATAAAAAACACCCCATCTTTCTTCCTTGGCTGCATATTTTTCAAACACCTCTTTTTTATATTTTTCAAGCAGCGGATGACCAGAATCAGGAAGCTCCCCAAGAGTAGCCGTGATCACACCTTCCCAAAGGCCTTTTGTGATATGCATCATCAAGGGGAAGTCTGAGGTTGTACTGGTACTCATAAATTGTGGGGCAAATTTCATGGCCTTGCTGATACCCACAATTCTTGCAGAATGTCCCACTCCTGTCCACAATAATACCAGGTCTGCCTTGGATTTTCTTAACTTCATCACATGGGGTTTAAGATCCGTATCTTTATTTTCCATGGATACCTGTGCAACGGCTTTCATCCCATGCTTCTCTAATTCTTCAAGAGCACCGCGCAAACCATTCTTCCCATATTCATCATTCAGATAAGCAATGGCAATCCGTTTTTTCCCCATCTCTTCAATGGCATAATGAATCAATGCCTTTGCCTCACCATGATAAAGCGGATAAACGGCAAACAGATTCTTCTGGGGAGGATTGACCCAGTGCAGGGAACCTGCTGCAGGTCCTACCCAGGGAATATTTTTTTTGCCCAGATAATCTCGAACGGCAAGCCCTGGAGATGTTCCCACACCACAGGCCCAGGCAAACATCCCCGTGCCCTCCTGAAGTTCTTTTACCCCGGCCTTTGTTTTTGCCGGATTATATCCATCATCAAACATATGATAAACAATTTTTCTGCCATGTATGCCGCCATTATCATTGATCCATTTGAAATAATCGCCTGTCCCTCTTGCAACATTACCCCAAGCAGCTGCTGGACCTGTCTGAGGCCCCCACTGCCCAAGATGAATTTCTGTGTCTGTCACACCTACTTCAGCACAAAGGTTTGGAGCAAAGCTCAACAAAAAAGCCAAAGAAATAAATAAAACAAGTCCTAAATTTTTTTTCATCATTCCCTCCTTTTTAAACGATCATTGGTTCTATATTTCGTTCACGCATTACCGGATAAAAATAGTGCTAAACCTTTTTTATATAATGCCTGGCAAAAAGGCCGCTTGGTTTAATACACAATACAAGAACAATAATAACAAAGGCAACCACAGTCTTAAATTCAATGGAAATATATCCGCCAAACAGATTTTCAATAATACCGAGCAAATAAGCAGCAATGATGACCCCTGGCAAAGAGGTCATGCCCCCCATGACGGCTGCAGCAAATCCCTTGAGCAAAGGATCCCACATCATGAAGGGATGCATGATGGTTGGGGAAAGCAAAAGGCCTGCCACTGCTCCCACAAGGGATGAAATCCCCCAGGTCATCATTAGAATCCTGTTGGTCCTTACCCCAACAATCTGCGCGGCAACACTGTTTTGCTGTGTGGCCTTCATGGCAAGACCTAATTTTGAATATTTAAAAAACACATAGAGTGTGCCCATTAATAGTATGGCAGCCACCAAAGTTAGAACCTCGAGTTTGCTGATAAAGATATCCCCGATGATGAAGCTGTCATAGGGTCCTATGGGAAAGGGCATTGTTTTCTGGTCTGCTCCGAATTTCCATGATACAAACCCTAAAAGGACCATCTCAATTCCGATTGTGATAACTATCATGCCTAAGATATTGGGTTCCTTTGCCCGCCTTAAAATAGCAAATTCTAAAAAACATCCCAAAAGTACTGCAAAAACGAATGTTAAAAAAAAGGCAAGATATAATGACATATTCAAAGAGGTTAAAAGCATCATGGCGATAAATGATGAAATCAATGCCATTTCACCCTGGGCAAAATTAGGCACCTCAGATGTTTTATAAATGATTACCATGGCAAGTCCCATTAATGCATAAGAACTTCCCACTGCAATACCGTTGACAATCATCTGGATCAAATCAATCATTTAGTTCTCCATATTAAAAAGGCCAGGTACGCCAATATTTTTTCGTTCGAATCCATATGCCATAGAGCCCAAGGGGTTCAAACAGCATGATCCCCACCAGAATGGAACCAAATATAATATATTGAATATTGGAAACTCCGGTAATGGAAAACCAAGATTTCGAAAGATGCTCCAACCATTCACCAACATAGGGAATATCCAGAATATTACGCAATTTCAGATCAAGCCAGCAGAGAAGTGTCGCACCTGCAATGGCTCCCAACATGGAACCCAGACCTCCCACAACAACCATGGCCAGAAACATGATGGACATCATTAAGGTAAAAATTTCAGGCTCAATAAACTTTAAAACAAAGGCATATAACCCCCCTGCAATGCCGGCATAAAATGCACTCACTGCAAAGGCCAATGTCTTGTAATATAGGATATTCACACCCATGGTCTGGGCGGCGATATCAGCGTCTCTGATTGCAATAAATGCCCTTCCCACACGGGTTTTGATAAGGTTCCGCATAAAAAGCAGCAAAAAAATTGTCAGAGTGATTAACAGGTAATAAAATTCTTTGTCCGTATCAAGAACCCAGGTGCCAATGTTAATGTCTGGTGCATGAATACCTTCCCTGCCACCAAAAAGTTCCATACGTCCAATAATCTGTGTAATGGTCAATCCAAATCCCAGAGTGGCGATGGCAAGATAGGGCCCTTCCAGGCGAAGCGCAGGCAAACCCAGCAAGAACCCGAAACAACCGGCAATAAGAGCGGCGCAAGGCAGGGCCAGAAGAAATGGAAAGCTTGCCTTTACCATCAGGATGACCGTTCCATAGGCGCCAATGGCAAAGAATCCGGCATGGCCAAGAGAAATTTGTCCGGTAAATCCAACCAGAAGATTTAAACCGGCTGCAACTATGATATTAATGGCAATATAATTAGCCACATAAATATAATAGTTATCCACAACAAAGGGGAAAAAATAAAGAGATCCAATTAAGACAGCAAACCAGAAGGTGACCACTGGAGAAGTGAGGAGCTGCACATCCTCATAGTAATCTCTTTTCATATCCATATAAAACAATCCTTTTTTGTTCAACGGGGTGATGAGACAATCTACATTACTACTTATTTTCTAGCATGTTGGATGTCAAGCAAAAAAAGGGGACCCTTCAATACAAACCGCGTTTAAGCATTAGGTTTTCATACGTCTGATACTTAATGATCACCCATCATCGCATTAATTTTTTTTTCATTTTCCATTTGGCCGGTACTTGAATATTTCATAAAATAATAGTATTTTCATGGTAAGCCAATGTAGCTCAGGTGGCAGAGCAGCTCACTCGTAATGAGCAGGTCTACGGTTCGAATCCGTACATTGGCTCCAATCAAAACGCCTATATTCAGGGTTTCAAGAGGTTCTAACCATTCGTAAAATTTATTGAGACTAAGCCAAACCGATCAAAATTACGGACAGTTTTTCTAAAAAAAAGGAGATCGCTCAGTTTATTTATGCCCTTTTTGCATTAACAGGGATGATTTTCTATTTGGAACGCTATGTTTTTGAACATTCCAACATCACAGGACCATTTTTTGTCGGAAGTATTCTCAATACTTTCAACCCTGCAGTTCTTAGAAGAATTTTGTACTCTTCAATAGACCTTTCACGGCCGCCACCCATGACAAGGACCTCGATATCGAGCAGTTTTGCCACGGAAAAATCAGGTCCCGGTTCCAGGATATATTCGATAATCCATAACTTGGATTCAGTATTCATGGTTTCAGTTATATTATTAAGGATTTGACTACATATCACATCATCCCAATCGTGAAGAATATTTACCAAAAAATATGCATCGCATTTGGGTGGTGCCTCATTGAGAAAATCATATGGTATCGCTTTGCAACGGTCGCTTAGATTTGCTCTGAGAATCTCTTTTTTTGCGGATCCAACCGCTTCAGGCAGATCAGCGACATATCCCAAGATATGAGGATGTTCAGATAGCAGATGAATAAGAAAGGTGCCTTGGCCTCCGCCAATGTCACAAATAGATTTAAAATTCGTAAAATCATAAGATTCAATTATCGCTTTAACAAATCCAATTGCTTTTGAAGCTTGTCCCTGGTCAAGTACTGAGCGTTCTTCGGGATTCTCTTCGAACCATTCAAAAGAAGGTCTGCCAAAAGAATAGTTAAAAGCCGGTTCTCCGGTCCTGATTGTGTGACGCAAACCGTTCCACGCTTTGTCATGCCATTCAGATAGAAACATCCGGGCTATGGGACGCAGGGCATTTGAAGAAAGGCATTCGGCAAGCGGTGTCAAACCAAACACGCGATCTTCAGTCTCGATAAAAACACCCACTGATGAAAGTGCCCTTAAAATCCTATAAAGCGTTGGCGCGTGTGTGAAGGTTTCTTCTGCAAGCGCCTCAACAGATTTCGGACCATCCTGCATAAGATCAGCAATACCGAGTTCTGACACTATGTAAATCGGTTTGGTTATCCATTTAGAGGTAATCCATTGCATCATTTGCGCTTCTGGGGAAAGCAAATGTTCAGACATTTTTACTCCTTTTTGATTAAAAAATTGTTGTTAAGGATGTTATGGTATGCACTAAATAATATCGATACCGATCAATTGATGGAAACTCGCATACGCATATATCTTTAATTATCATTAAAGGCTTCATGAATGTTTTGATCAGAAGATGAGATAGTTGTGAAGATTTCAAGAAAGGTAGCGCTAACTTATATCTTTGAAATTAAAAGATCAACATAATTTTATTTTCTGCTTCAGTAAAACAGGGAAAGACAGACCGATCCGCAGAATATCAAGATCAAAACGGTGAGTTCACAATTATATTTAAAGGAGACCTGTAAAAAAATTATGGGAAATAGAAATTCATATAATGGATCTAGTTCTATTGCAAATCTGTTGGTAGTACTGTTTCAGGTATTCGTTAAGGGATGTATAGACATTATAAAGCGGATTTTTGACTTAATAGGGAGATGTATGCGTAAATTATTTATTTTTGTTATGTGTCTGGGGCTGTTAGCAATCGGAACATCTGCGTTGGCTGAGAAACCATTATCAACTCGTATCATATGGGATGAATATATAGACTCACCTTTTGTTCCAGGGAAATAAATATTACCATGTCCTTTGATGAGAAACTGAAAAAGCTACCTTCTCTGTTGATAAACACATTTTGAAAGGCCCGATGATGAGTCGAGCCTTTCATTTTAAAATTTTATTTAAAAACCCCATGAACTATTTATTATCAGATTTAAAAAAACCAGTCATATGAAAACAAGACGAATTAATATGAGAAGTATCCTTTTTGGACCATTTACAGATGGACACCATTTTTTCCCATCGGTTCCATCGCCGCATTCCTCTTTTCAGGCTTGAAACCTTTAAAAAGCGTTCTTCTGACAACACACTTGCCGCGACCCTGCTCTGATGCCCTGTATCACATACCAGAACCAGATGATCCCCTTTATAAGCTTGGTAGCCATCGTACAGTAAAACATCTTTTAGAAAATCGTCAAAAGAGTGTAAAACCGCACCGCTGATATGGCCCATCCTAAATTTGTATTTGTCACGCAAATCAATTATTAACATTTCTTTATCCGGGTCTTCCAGTTTCTGACTCAATTGCGGCGGCGTCAGTTCATCATACCCTTTTCCAAAAATGAGGTGCTTCAAAAATTCTGTGATTTTCATATCAATACGAACTTTGAAAAGATTATTAATCATGTCAATAAAAATACCCGCATCCATTGCATTATATATAGATTCTAATATGACCAAGCGTTTCATAGTTTTTTTCCTGTTTTTATTATCGCCATTTTAAATGGGTTTTTTGGCTTCAATATATGCTGAAGTCACGAATTCTCCAGCCCTGGTTTTAGGCAGCCACTCATCTATTAGCTCCTGGTTGATTTTTTTGGGCGTGATCCGGATATTTTCAAATCCTGCTTTTTGCAACAGATGTGTCGTCTCTTCTATAGTGGCAGCCCCTCCTATACAAGCCGATACAAGGGCAAGGTCTTGTTTTACATCCATGGGAAGCGGTTTTAAGGCCACTATATCTGATATGGCGATTCTCCCCCCTGATTTTAAAACGCGAAAGGCATCAGAAAAAACTTTGGGCTTTTCTGGAGATAAATTAATCACGCAATTGGAAATAATCAGGTCAGCCATATTGTCCCTCACAGGCAGGTGCTCGATTTCTCCCAGACGAAATTCTACATTGTCTGCTTTCATTTTTACTTTATTTTTCCTGGCCAGGGTAATCATTTCCGGAGTCATGTCCACTCCGATCACCCGTCCGTTTTCTCCCACTTCCTTTGCTGCAAGAAAACAGTCAAACCCTCCGCCTGATCCAAGATCGATAATGGTTTCATCTTTTTTTATACCTGCAATGGTTTTGGGGCTGCCACACCCTAATCCCAGATTTGATTCTTCAGGTACTGCAACTAAATCACTTTTTGAATACCCAAGGTATGCTGATATCAATTCTGTATCAAAGACTTTTGAACCGCACCCGCATCCGTGTTGCTTTTCTGAACCATCTCGTTGTGGAACCCCGCAGCAGGAGGGGGTACTTGAGCGTTCCTCTACATATGTGCCTTGTTTAGCAACGTTGCCATAGGTTTTCCTGACGGATTCCTTAATTTCCTCATGTGTCTGCATGTTGTTATCCTTTTATTAATAAGTTAATATGCACACATTTGCATGTGTTTTCATAAAAAAATAGTTGCCCGCTATTTACAACATAGGGGCCCGCACTCCTTTATACATTTTCCGACAAGATCAGTGATCTTTGTGAAACGATCAAGAAATTCAGATGCATTAATGCTATAATATTTAAACCGGCTTTCTTTTTCACAATTTAAGATTCCCACCTCAAACATCAGATTTAAGTGTCTTGATATAACTGACCTGTCCTGGGGTAGATCCTGGGCAATTGTCCCAATATCGGCTCTTCCCTTCAACAATAGATAGCGAAGGATTTGAACTCTAACAGGCTCACTTAAGGATTTGAAAAATTTTGAATCCAAATTCTCAACCATCTTATTTGCAATCTCAGCCTGTTTTTTAGTATAGAAGTTTTTCATACTCAGACATTAGTGCACACAACTGCATGTGTCAAGAATTTTTTTCAATTATTCCAATTATCAAGATTTCTCGTTGTTCAAACATTTAATTTTTAAAGTGCTGAAAATCTGCTGGATTTTTTTTGATTTGACAACCTATTCGGATTTTGAATACTTTGGTTGAGTTGTCATCTTCTTTTAACATAAAGGTAATGTTGAAATGAAACCCCATATCGTTGAAAATATCTGGGAAAAATATCATTCCAGACTCAAAAAGTATATTGGTCAAAACGTTTTAAATAATGAAATGATCGAAGATATTTTACAGGATGTATTTGTAAAGATTCAGACAAACATCCATACTTTGAAAGATGAAAAAAAATTAGAACCTTGGATTTTTAAGATTGCGAAACATACGATTATTGATTTCTTTAGGTCCGAGGGCAAAAAATGCCCCACCCTCTGCCAAAAAATCGATCTCTTAAATCCTCTCCAAAAAACAATTGAAACAAAACAAGGAATTGACACTCTCAAATCCATTATTGAATCATTGCCTCCAAAATATGCACAGATTCTAATGTTCTCTGAATTTCAAAGGCTTCCTTCAAAAATGATAGCCCAAAAATTAAACCTTTCTGATGCTGCAGCAAAATCGCGTATACTAAGGGCAAAAAAAATGCTGAATGAAAAATTAAAAATCTATTGTGTCGTGGAATATGATCCGCAAGGCACTATTGTGGATTATAACTGCACTGATTGTTTTAATAAAAATTCCCGGAGCTTTATAAAATAGCACTAAAGTTGAGCGATTCTTTTTTTTTGCATCCTTTTTTGAGTTTATTTCGTCTTAAGAAATAAAAAGTATTTTTAAAGGAGAAAAAATGAAACCCATCATATTATTGATCGTTGCTGTTTTTATTTTTACCGGGTGTGTAAGCGTTGCCCATCAACCAAAGGAGTCTGCAATGGTAGAATTTAATTCTAAGGACACTTTAAACTTGACCGGAAAAATCATCACTCCATATCTTGTGTACCATATTGTGAAAAAATTAAAAAAAATGGATGGGGAGACCGTTTTAAAGCTCGTAACAGATAATTTTATTGCTATTGAAAATGATATCAAAGCCTGGAGCAGGATGAGCGGTTACAAAATAAATAAAATTGAGATGTTTGATAAAAATCTGGTTTTTCATATTATAAATATTTCAAACAAAGAATGGGAGAAAAGATCTGTTGAAAAACTTGCGATGATTATCTCAGATCCATCACTTGAAAAGCTATTGTCACCCCTTGGTCTTGCAGTCAGCGCAGCTTTATCAGGAAAACAGGTCCACATTTTTTTCCAAGGGCCTGCAACTCGATTATTAAAAAAAGGATATAATGCAAGCCTTGAAGGCCTGTCCAAACCCTTTACAAGATTTGCCAGAAAATCCCTGGCCGACATGGGTCATTTACCTGCGAATGAAAAGATAACCCAACTCAAGGAGTTTGGTAGCGTTTTCTATATCTGCGGTGGTTCAATGGCGCATTTTGGCGTTAAAGAAAAGGATTTGATATTTAAGGATGTTATCATTGCCGAGTACTTTACCATTCTTGAAGTTATGGATAAAGCAAATACAAAAATTATCCTTCAATAAACAACTCTGGCTGCAATGAATTTATTGTATTTTTACTTTTAAAATCCAAATACAATTTATATTTTAAAAATTAAAAAGACGGAAAAAAGAAACAGGATGATTAAAACGCCGTATCCAATTGCCGGCGGCGTCAGCATCTGTGCAATGTGCGGGGTTTTAATTCTTTTGATAAAATATTGACTAAATCCCATGATACTCTGGTCAAGGGCAGCGCCGAAAGATAGAAGAGGACCTTTGCAAAAGTTCAACAGTCTACCTCCCAGAATTCGGACCGGCCAGTCCGTATCCAGTACATAGCTCGGATGACCCACCAGCTTTTTCCGAAACAACCAGAATCCCAAAAAAGAAAATGCAAACAACTGGGTGGCTGTAAATACCCGGGTAATGGTATAGGGCACAAACTCCACAGGATAGGGAAGCATGGCATATAAAACATCGGGAAAAATGCCGATAAACAGACACAGGCAGGATAAAATTGCCATTGCTATCAGCATATTGACAGGGGAATTAATAAAACTGTCTTTCAGCCGATAATGGATGTTTGCCGGAGGCTCTTTTCTGCCCTGGAGCCATATGTTCCACGGCAGTTTCAGGCCCGTATGCAGAAAGGTTCCAATGGATGCCACTTCCAGCATCAGATATACGATCAAAAGGTTGGCAAGTTCAGAAGCCTCAATGGTCATGGTTTTACTGACAAAACCGCTGAAAAGCGGAAATCCGGATATGGAAAAGGCACCGATCATTATCATCCAAAAGGATATGGGCATGTATTTATACAACCCGCCCAATTGATGGAATTTTGTGGTGCCGGCAACCACTAAAACGCAGCCGGCTCCCATATACAAAAGGGCTTTGTAGATGATATGGCAAAACGCATGTGCTGCAGCCCCGTTTATTGCCATTTCGGTTCCTATTCCGACACCTGCCACCATATAGCCAACCTGGGAAATAATATGATAGGATAAAAGTCTTCTTCCATCGTTTTCCAAAACCGCTAAAAAAACAGCGTACATGGCGGAAACAACCCCCATCCATATCAAAAGCTCAACGCCTGCAAAGGCAATTATCATACAAAACACAGCTGTTTTAGTGGTAAAGGCTGTCATATAGACAGATCCGCTTGGGGAGGCTTCTGAGTAGGCATCGGATAACCACGAATGAAACGGCACCGTAGCAGAGTTGATCACAAACCCCAAAAGCATCAGGTAGGACCCCAAATATTTCACACCCCATCCCCAGGGCATACGGGTAAATTCAATTGCCCCGGTTTGATGAACATGGAAAAGGATACCCGCCAGGATGAACAATCCGCTGACATGATGCCACAAAACATAACGGATGGCGGCTTTCATGGATTTCTTTGTACCCCTGAATAATAAAAGGAAAAAAGGCGCCCATGACATGATCTCTATATTGAAAAAAAGAGTCAATAGATCACCGGCAAAAATAGCACCAAGAGCGCTTCCCACATATATCATTGCCACGACATGCTCCCAGTGATTTTTTGCTTTTAATGCATAAAGGTTCATGCAAAACGCTGCAATTATATAAACATAAGCGAACAGAACACTTAATTTGCTGATCCGGCCAATATCCAAGGTGTATTGCAAAAATGGAATATTCCATTTATGCAAAGCGGAAAACTGAGGAGGGATATCGCCGAATACACCCACTGAAGTCATCACCATAATTGCAAGTCCGCAAAGCGGAAGCATAAGAAAGTATGCCTGTTTTAGGCGGTTCCATGGGATAAAAGGGATTAACAGCCCACCCATGCCAATCACAAGTCCCGGATGAATCCAGCTATTCAATTGGATCCCCCTTTTTTTCTTCGGCTTTCTTTTGAAAATAATCTTCATTTACAACAATAAAAACACCCATTGCCTTTGCAATAATAATAAGGGAAATGCAGCCGCCAAATCCTAATAAGGCAAAAAATTGCGGAATGTATTGAAACGAAAAATGATAGTGCAAAACATGGGTATAAAGCCAGTAGAAATCAAGAAAAACAATTACCGCCAGGCAGATATAATAAATTCGCCAAAGTATTTTTTCAGGAAATTTTCTCAGCCAGTCCATAATTTAAATACCTCCGAATACATTTTTTACCGCCATTGTAGCCAGTTCATAAATGTTAAACGTATTTGGAAACAAACAAAAGAGAATGGAAAAAAAAGCGGTTATTGCCAATGGTACAATCATGAATAAATACAAGGTATTCCGGGTTTCAATAGGGTTAACGCTTCCTGTATAACGTTCCACCTTTGGTTCATCATCATCAAGTATTTCAGATGCCGGCATTTTTGCAAAAAAAGCATCCCGGATTACCGGAAAAAAATAAATCACATCCAGGAAAGATCCCGCACAGATAATCATTAAAAAAAAGAGCTGTCCCGACTCAATAGCGCCCAAAGCAATATGCCATTTGCTGATAAATCCTGCCAGGGGCGGTGCGCCGCACATACCCAAAGCGCCGATGGTAAAAGCGGTGAGCGTCACAGGCATTTTTCTGCCGATGCCGTCCATATGGGTGATCTTTTTAATGCCTCCAATTGCCGCAATAGCGCCGGCGCATAAAAACAGCGTAATCTTCATAAAACCGTGAAAGGGAATGTGAAGAATGGCTCCTGTCAAGGACATGGGACTTAAAAGCCCCACACCGAGAATAATGAAGGAGAGTTGGTTTATGGTGGAATACGCCAGCATCCGTTTCAGATTTTTCTGACCAATGGCATAAAAATTGGCTATGATAATGGTCACAGCGGCAATTGCCGCTAATGCCATTCCTAACCCCAGGACCTGCATCACCTCAATACCATAAATATGGCATACGATCCTGATGATGCCAAAAACACCTGCCTTTACCACGGCAACCGCATGAAGCAGAGCGCTTACCGGTGTCGGTGCCACCATTGCGCTGGGCAACCATGAATGCAGGGGCATCCATGCGGCCTTAGCAAATCCGATGAGGAACAAAAAGAAAATAGCCTGTAAATAAATCTTTGGTGTCTTGTCAAGGACGGCGGTAAAAATCCCCTCATAACTAAAATCTGTTGTTCCCACCAAAAAATAGGTTGCCAAAATGGCCAATAGGAAAAAAACGCCGCTGCCAAGCAGAAATGCCAAGTATTTGTGACCGGCAGATATGGCTTCCGGGGATTCTTCGTGGGCAACCAGGGGATATGTTGAGATGGTCAGTACCTCATAAAATATAAAGAGTGTAACCAGATTGGCTGCAAAGGCGATTCCGATTGCCCCGACAAGAGCCATGGCAAATGAAAAATAAAACCGTGTCTGTGCATGTTCTTTTAATGTCCGCATATACCCTATGGAATAAATTGACACTAAAATCCACAGACAGGATGAGGTTGTGGCAAAAACAAGTCCCAATGCATCGACTTTAAAAGCAAAATCGATACCCGGGAATAACCCGACCCCTGCAAATAGAATGGCACCGTTTCTTAGCACTTCCGGAGTCATGGACAAAACAATTAAACAAAGCGCTAAACTGCCTGTCAAAATCCCGGTTTCCCTTAAATTCGGCTTTTTACCCGCAAAGAGAATAAATAGGGCCACAAGAAAGGGCAGGATAATTGCCCACAGGGGCCGATGGGTTATATTAAGTATGTCCGTCATTATCCGTCCAAATCATTTAATATTTTATGAACAGGTTTTTAAAAACATCTGTCATGTCTTTGTTTCAAAAAACAATTTTGAGCCATTCAAATCTTCACACCTTCTAAGTTGGGAAAAGGCGCTGAAAAGCCTGGAAACAAAATTATAACCGAATTGTAAAACCAATCACCTCATTGATTATAAATTGATTAAAAATGCCCATTAAAATGATTACAAGAGCCACCAAAATTCCTGGAATCAACATCATCAGTGGTGCATCACCCGCACAGGTGTTGTGGGAAGGCATCGAGTACGCCACTTTTTGCTGCCCATGGATAAAAAGTCCTTTATCAAAAATTTTGAAAAAAAGAGCTATATTGATAAGGGTACAAATCAAAAGGGCGCTCACAAAAGCCCATTGATTTGCCTGAATACCGCCTAACAACAAATACCATTTACTGAAAAAACCGCAGGTTGGCGGGACTCCAATTATTGCTAAGGCCCCCACTGTGAAAATGGACGCAGTGACGGGCATGGTTTTAAAAATTCCCTTAAAGTCATCAATACGATTTCCACCTTTCTGGTACATGACCTGCCCTGCTGTAAAAAACAGACAGGCCATCATAACGGCATCGTTTATGATATGAAACAGGGCGCCTTTCATTGCGATGGGGTTTGCCACTCCTATTCCGCCGACAATATATCCGATTTCAGCAACAATCACATATGAAAGCATCCGTTTGAAATCTTTCTGTGATAAGGCCATAACCGCACCGAACAAAACGGCAAATGTTCCCATCCAGACCATGATTTGAGTCACCCCCAGCATGGTAATGGAAAATTCTGGCTGAAAAACGGTGAACATCATCCGGATCAGAACATATGCCATCACCTTAGTCATTAAAGGAGCAACCAGGGATCCAGCCGCTGAAGGCGAATATGTATAGGCATCCGGCAGCCAGACATGCATGGGGAAAAGGCCTGTTTTAATGCTCAAGCCGATTAAAATAAATGCAAATCCGAGCAGGATTGTTTTTGTATGGTATAATTTTGGCAGAATATGGGCCAAATCAGCCATATTTAAGGTACCTGTTGAAATATATAAATACCCTACCCCAAGAAGGTAGAAGCTGGCACCGACTGTTCCAAGGATTAAATACCTGAATCCCGCAACAGTGGCATTTTTATTTCCAATGGCAACAAGTGAATATCCGGTTAAAGATGTCACTTCCAGGAAAACGAAAAGATTGAACAGGTCTCCGGTAATTGTAATGCCCAGAAGTCCTGTTATAAAAAGTAAAAAAAGGCACCAAAACATTGACACCTTATCAGGCAGTTCTTTTTCCACACTTTTTTTGGCATGGATAGCAGTGACAAACCCTATAAAACAGATCAGTATCAGCATAAATGCATTAAGATGATCCACTCGGTATTCAATCCCTATGGGAGGCACCCAGCCTCCGAAATGATACTGAATCGTATCATGAGAATTAATATAATTTAAAATACTAACAGAACAGACAAGACAAACTGTCATGGCTGTTAAGGTAAGGAAAAAAGCGATGTTTTTGTGTCGCTGTCCTGTAAAAGAATTCACAATGGAGAGTATCAGAGGAACTATGACAATAATAACAGGTAATTGTTCATTCATTTTTTTTAACCTAATACCCCAATAGGAATGAGTCCCGTTTACAAAAGCTTGCTGATATCTGGATGTAATTTAATGGTTTTGACGAGTTGTTCGGTTCTTGCATCATATCTTTTCTTAATGACATGCAAAAGGCGTTGGCTGATAATAAATCCCAAAGAATGATCTTTTTCCATTCTCTTTTTGATTTCAGACTCCTTAAATGAATATATCTGGCAAAACTCAGTGCAAATGGCATCGGTTGAATACGGTTCATCTTCCAGCATGGCTGACCACCCGAATGAAAACCCGGGTTTAATGGAACTCATTGAAACGGTGATCTTATCTGTTATCCTGTGTTCCAAAAGGACTTTGCCCATTTTTAAAAAGTAAAGTTTGTCTGCTTTATCCCCCTGCTTGAAAACCAATTCATTTTCCTGGTAAGAATACGTTTCAGTTATGGGGATAAGGCTTTTAATCATATCGTCGGATAAATATCCAAGCATGACAAATTGTTTTAAACTCTGTACGTCAATCAAAGTAATTCCTTTTCCACCTTAGTAAATTTAATGCGATTATGTTATTTAATTGGTTTTTAAAAATTTATCTCTTCTGCCCTTTATAAAAGGATCTTATCTTCTTCAATGGATCCAAAATCATTGTAAATTTTTATCACCATTGCCAGGGCCACACCAAGCGTTGCCACAGCAACAACAATGGCGGTCAGCATGAGAACATGCGGCAACGGATTAATATAGTGAGTGGCAACCACGGCATGATCATCATGATGTTCAAGTATAGGAATGGTTGCATCTCTTTTCGCCCCAATGGAAACAAAAAACAAGATGATGGCTGTCTGAAGGATATTTAGACCGATGATCTTCTTCATATAATTTTTTTTCATAAAAATGCCATACATCCCCAGCATCATTAATATAATGTAAACAAAGTAATTTATCCTTGAAATAATAAATGTGAGTAAATCGTCCAATATTAAAGCCCTTCATCATACTTTCCGGCTGAGGCCAGATTATAGTAAAGTACAATCATTACAGCCATAACAGCGATACCAACCCCTATTTCTACAAATAATATACCAAAAGATCTTGCAATGACCGTATTTGTTCCCAGTAAAGGGGCCAAAGCGCTGTAATCCAGAAAATTGGATTTAAAAAACATGGATAAAACTCCTGTGCCTGCGTAGATTAAAACTCCCAGGCCACACATGAAAATGGTGATCTTTTCTCCCATCTGTCTGATGGCCATCCGGAGATTGAATCCTATGGCGAAAAGGACTAGGGATGCGCCTAAAATAACCCCCCCCTGAAATCCGCCTCCCGGACTGTGATGCCCATGGGCAATCACATACAATGCAAATACCTGAATAAAAGGAATGATCATTCTACAGGTGGTCCTGATAATCAAATCATAGGGTATCCACACAGAATCGATACGCTCAAAATGGCCTGATTCTTCAGGATATTTCCCCCCTTTTTCTATGCGCAGCGTTATTCCTGTAGGAATGTGTCTGTACATTCTTGATTCCGGTGCAGATGTCTTGGATGTCTTTAAAAGGAAAATGCATGCAATGCCGGCAGTAAAAATAACGATGGTTTCAAACATGGTATCAAAACCCCTGTAGTCTGCCAGAACAGATGTAACAATATTTGGAACAGATGTGTCTGAGAAACTATGCTCAATATAATAAGGAGACAAATGGCTGGATGCAGGAGAATTCGGATCTCCCCAAACGGGAAAATCAAGGGCCCCGTAAAATAAGAAGCCACCCAGCAAAACAAGTAAAATCAAACCTGTTATTTTCAATTGTCACTTCTCCTTGTTGTTCTAAGGACGGCAGAAACAAACAATACCGTACTAATCCCCGCACCCACAGAGGCTTCTGTAAATGCCACATCAACCGCCCCCATAATGGCCCATAAAAGGCATAACATAAAGCTATAAGCCCCGAACAAAATTGCCGCACTCAACAGGTCTTTGGCAGCCAGAGCCCCGATACCGAACAAGACGACCAGAACCAGAATAATCAATTCAATCTGCCAAATCATATTTCATTATCTCCTGACTTTTCCCATGGGGTAAGCCCTGCCCTGATGCCTGCATCTACTATGGAATGAATGGCTGTTGGGCTGGTTATAAAGACAAACACAACGATGAGAATGATCTTGACGGATGTGATAAAAGCAGAAAGTGTTAAGGGTTGCAGGGTATACAATGAAAACGCTGACATGGTAATTACAAGCCCGCCTGTATCCAATTTGCCTGCCGGATGCAGGCGCGAATAAAAATCCGGAAACCGTATGATTCCGATTGAGCCGCCTGCAAAAAAAATCAGGCCGAAGATTAATAGGGCTGTAATTATAATCGTCATTTTATTTAAACCCCCTTACCTGTTACGATATTCAATTAATTTGAATGTTCATCATACAATCCTTTTTGTTTCTGGAAATACCGGGAAGCGGCCAGCACGGCGATAAAATTCAGCATTGCATAAGCCAGGGCTATATCCACAAACATATCAACACGATCGTATATCAAACCAATGAGTATCAACATTACAATGGTTTTACTGCCAATTGCATTTACCCCTACAAGGCGATCCAAAACCGTAGGTCCAATTAGAGACCGGTACGCAGGCAGCAGCATCAAAAGACCTAAAATTATTCCAGTATAATTAAAAAGATCACTCATTATTCATCAAACACCTTTGCAATTTTCTTTTCCATTTCACCCGGTAGACCCTGCCCTGATTTATCATCGATGCAGTGTACTGCAAATGATCCCATAACATCTGCATGGATGGTAATTGTTCCAGGTGTAAGGGTAATAGAGTTTGCAAATGTGGTACGGGAAACATTGGTTTTTAAACGGGTGTTAAACTTTATTGTTTTCGGGTTTATCAAATCTATCATTCTTGGATGAAAGGTCAGATAAAGGACATGCAGGTTGGCTATAAAAATTTGTTTAAAAAGCCAGGGCAAATAACGGATAAATTTGAACCAGCGTCTAAAAAGATCAAATGATATGGCCCTGGGAAATAATAAACGGCTGCTGATGGCCGATACAATAAAGCATGATATGACGCCTAAAAAAATATGGAAAAAATCAAACTTGCCGGAAAAAAGCAGCCAGAACAGAAAGGTAATAATAAAAGTCAGAAAAAACGGAACCGGTGCAAACCGATTGTTTGATTTGCCCCTTTTCAGATGGTTATCCGGAAACACATCCTTAACCGAATTCTTTTTGCCGGTTTTATCCAATGGCTGCCATCCTCATTTTTACATTTTCATTTTGTACTGACTGATCATTGCTGTCACTATACCGGATTGCAAGTAAAACCGTTTTATTAAATAACCCTTTGATAGCTTGCCGATTTATACCCTTTAATTTTTTGTATATAGAATGTAAGAATGCGGCTCCGGTAATTCTCAATTAGCCCTCTTAATTTCAATTTTGCATGTTTAAATGTACTGCTTTGAAGATTTCCCATTAAATTATTAATATCGGACACTCTTCCTTCACAGATTATTCCAGGTTCATTGCCGATAAGAACCTCCCATTCTCCGGCTACCGAGACGCCCAGTTCGTTGAGAACAGGAAAATATTCATTTGTAACAAAATGGTCATATTCTTCTTTCTTGTGGCTGAGGACATTCCACATCTGGTTGTATTTAATGGTGTCTTTGCGGATATCGATTGTGTAAGAATCTATTTTACTTGTGTTGACAAGCACTTTTGTCTGATAATTATTTACAAATGTAAGTAAATCTCTTTTTAAGGCTTTGAATTTTTTATTATTTAACGCCTTTTCAATAATTTCCAGATCACCACTGGCGTTTTCCATTACAATTTCACTGTAAGATCCGACAAGTACTGACCATAGGGCTACTGTCTGGAGACCAAGGCTGTTGATTCCTGGAATAAACTTATTAATTACAAATTTGACACACTCCTCATCCCTTCCAGGAACGACAGACCAATAATGGTTCAGTTTAACTGACATGACAAATCCTCCTCATAGTATATAGATCCATAAAAATTCTTATCCTGATTAAAATTAATGTCCAAATCCGGTTTCAGCAGTTTTCCTGATTTTTGAATAAGTAAAAGTAACACTTAAAAAAAATGCAATGACATCCATTTTTAATAATCTCTCATTAAGACTTTCAGCGATAATGTAAACAATAGAAGAATATCAGGGTAATACTGGCACTGATTCAGATTAATTATTAATATAAAATGTAAGTATACGG
>CAYVZG010000018.1:0-62867 GCA_964455805.1 uncultured Desulfobacula sp. | reverse complement strand
GCTTTAGTTAGTTGAAGTTCGTAGTTTGATATATCGTTTTCCTTCTTAAACCAGTTAGCATAAAGAACATGGTCAGTGGCCAGATACCATTGAGTGCCGTTTTTTGTGTTTATATCAATTGCTCTTTTTATCCATCCTTCTGCTTTGAGAGTATATTCTTGGTCCATTTGCATCAGAATGTCTCCGATGTTTCTAGCAATGATACCTTCACAAACCTTGAGTTTGTTATTCTTGTAATACTCAAATAACAGTCCGGGGTCTTTATCCAGGCCTCCGGTGCGTGCCCGCGTCATTGCCAAATAAGTTCTTATAGCATTAGCCCATGATGGAAATGCTCTGGCATCTTCAAAATTTTTAATTGCTTTGATATAATAGTTCTCAGCCTGTCCATAGGACCCTTTTTCAAAGTTTAAATCTCCAAGTGCCATATTAGCCCAACCTTCCCATGCAATTACAGATGTTTTTTGAGAATTGGATAGTCCATCAAAAAGAAATTTTTCCGCCATGTCAAATTCACCCTTGTAATACAAAGCATAACCATAATGGGTGTTAAACCAGGCTTTAGATAATATGTCATCACTTCCTTGTACTACTTTTGATAACTCTTGGCCCAACTCACATGCAAGTCTGATGTCTCCCTGAAGGTAATTTATCTGGATGATCACAGCATTTGAAAAAAAGATCCCAAGTGAATTTTTTGCAGACTCACTCAAGTCCAGACATTTTTTTAAGTGTGATAATGCGCTTTCAAATTCACACTGAAAAGTGATGGAGAGGCCTAACTGAAGATGCGCAGTCCATAAAGATATAAGATCTCCGATCCCCTCAGAAATTTTTATAGCGTCTTTCATATGGATGATTCCGTTTGAATAGTCCTCTTCAAGGAAAAGCGCGTCCATTCCAATGACAGTTAAGATTCTGGGAAGTCTTTTTCGATAATCAAGCTTCAATGCCAGATCCAGAACTGGTTCAACTGTATTTTTAGCATGAAAGTTATTTCCCAGGGTCGCAAAATAAAGGGCGAGAATTGTCCTGGCGTCTATGATCTTTTTTTGAATTTCCTCTGTCTGGGGCAGGCGTTCTAAGCAGTTTATGCCCTCCTTCTGGTGTTCAATGGCATCTTTGAAAAGAGCCACTTTTTGATACTTTTTAGCCTCAAGAATGGAATATTTTGCCCCTTTATCGTGGTTCTCTGCAGCAATGTAATGGCCGGCGACCACACCGTAATGATCGGAGATGTTCTCTTTGTTGATCTCCTCAATAGTATTAGCGATTCTTTCATGCAGCCGCTTTTTTCTCCGGTTCAAGATTGAATCGTAGACGACATCCCTTGTGAGGGCATGTTTGAAGATATAAGTCAATTGGGGATAGATGCCCCTTTCATACAGAAGTTCGGAGTCCTTAAGCAATGAAAGACAGGAGAGCATCTCTTCTTCAGGAAGTCCTGTCAGTTTCTTAAGCAGAATATGGCTGAACTCCCGCTCAATTGCAGCTCCGATCTTCAACAACTCTCTTGCATCCTCGGGAAGGTTATCCACTCTGGATACGATAACATCATGTATTGTAGACGGGATCGAGAGTTCCCCAATATCCTTGGAGATCTGGTAATGCAATCCCTTTTTTTCAATGCACCCAAGATCTTTCAGGGATTTGATGAATTCTTCAATGAAAAAAGGGATTCCTTCTGTTTTTTCTAAAATCAGTTCTTCAAATTGCTGCTCAATGTTCGAATTGCCCAGTATGTATTGTGCCAAATCCAAAGACTCTCGGTTGGAAAGACGGTTCAGGGTTACTTGGTTATGGTAAGATCGTCTATCCCAGATGGGAATAAAACCCAGTCTATAAGTAAAGATAAGGAATATCCTGGTTGCGTATATGCTTTCAATAAGTTCCTTGAGGGCATCTTCAGAACTTTTATCCATCCAGTGTAAATCCTCTATGGCTATGATGAGAGGACGAAACTCGGCACCCTTCAGGACAACTCTTTTAAGAGCTTGAAGGGTTTTATCCTTTCGGGCCTCGGGACTCATGGTCATGCTTTCAATGAGGCCCTTTTTCACGGAAAGGAGTTCCATGAGATAGGGAAGGGATGATGCTACATCGATCTTGAAAAACTGAAGGTACTTGGAGATTTTATTTTCTATCACTTGATCCGGATCATTGTCTTCGATATCAAATGTGGCTCTCAATACATCAACTATAGAATGATAGGCGATATTTTTACTGTAAGAGAGGCATCTTCCCTCTAAAAACGTGATGTTTTCATTGACCACCGATTTCCGAAATTCATATAGGAGTCTGGATTTGCCGATACCTGCTTCGGATATAATGGAGACTGCCTGGCCTCGTCCTTCTTTTGATCTTTCAAATCCATCCAACAAAAGCTCCAGTTCCTTCCTCCTCCCGACAAAAGGGGTTAATCCCCGCTCTGCACTGACATCAAACCTTGTTCTTCTTGTGATGGGGGTAATGACACGATATACATTAACCGGTTTTTCTTTGCCTTTAATAATCTTTTTTCCAAAAGCTTCAAACCTGAAAAATCCCTCGGTCAGCTTGAAAAGATCATCTGATACATAAGTGGTTCCGGGCTCTGCCAAACCCTCCAATCTGGAAGCAAGATTCACTGTTTCACCAACAACTTTGAACTCCACTCTAAGGTCATTACCAAGAGTACCCATAACCACTGGACCTATATGAATACCGATCCGCATTTTAATAGATGGGAGATCTTTTTTTTCTTGCTTCAATGTATCGCTAAATTTGGCCATTTCCCTGTGAATGGAAAGGCTTGATCGAATCGCACGCTGAGGTGCATCCTCCAAAGCAACCGGAGCACCAAATAGTGCCATAATTCCATCACCGGTCATCTCGTTTACCGTACCCTCATAATCATGCACTTTATGAATGAGAGCCTCATATACCTGATCCATAATCGCGTATGCTTCTTCTGGACCAAGATCTTCAACAAAAGGTGTAAATCCCTTCATATCACAAAACATGACTGTGACTTGCTTCCGCTCACCCTCGATCCGGTCTTTTTGGGAGAGAATCTTTTCCGTAAGTCCCTTAGGAAGATACCGTTTAATTTTATCCAGTTTATCATCAAGACTAAGTTTTTTGTGGGTAGGCCTTGAAAAAAAATTGAGATTTTGGCCGCATTCACCACAGAATTTGAATTTAGGCGGATTGATAAAATTACACTTTGGACATGTCCTTTCTAATTTAGTACCACATTCACCACAAAATTTCATTCCTTCAGGATTTTCAAATTCACATTGAGGACATCTCATCTGATACACCTCCTATTGATCTATTAATCAAATAAACGGTGATTTATGGAATTGAATTCAGAAAACGTACAAGGCAAATAAGAATTGATAAAGAATCTTTAACAAATTAAAGGAATAAATTCAAATCTATTAATGTCATGATTTAAAGAAGTTGGGCGTTTTGTTGGATGGTTTCTTATAATACTTATAGGCGATGAATGATGGTATAAAAGCTCACAATTTGAATCCCAAATTCAAACACAACATCTTGTGCTTACTCTAAATTAAAAACTTCTGTCGCTGCCTGTCAAATCAAACCCAGATTTATACAACTAATCATCCTGAAAATTGCTCCTCGTTTCAGAGGTTGAAGACACCTTAAGCCCAGAGGTCATAAAAATGGTTCACAGGCCCATGACCTTTACCCGTTGTATATGATGCCCCGGATTTTAGAGCTCCGATGATATAATCTTTGGCATTTTTGACAGCATTTTCAAGGGTTGTACCTTTTGCAAGATAGGCACAAACAGCCGAGGACAGGGAGCATCCTGTACCATGGGAGTTTGGAGTATCAATACGTGTTCCTGGCAGATGTGTAAGGATATTCCTGCCCTTTTGGAATAAAAGATCGCAACTGTCGCCAGAAGCCAGATGCCCCCCTTTTAGCAGAACATTGTCACAGCCAAGCTTGGCAAGATCCCTTGCCGCAAGACTCATGTCTTCAAACGTTTCAACCTCCCTGTTCAGCAGAACAGACGCTTCAGGCAGATTCGGTGTGATAATAAAGGCTTTGGGGATAAGGATGTTTTTTAACGCATTGACAGCATCCGTCTCCAGTAATTTATCCCCGCTTTTGGAAATCATAACCGGGTCCAGCACAACATTTCGGCATTTCCATTGGATAAGTTTTTTGGCTACCATTTCAATCACTTTTGGGGAGTGAAGCATACCGATTTTTACTGCATCTGTACCTATATCATCCATGACGGCATCTATCTGCTGACCGATAAATTCGGGTGGAACCGGTAAGATTCCTGTAACCACGCGGGTGTTCTGGGCAGTGAGCGCTGTAATGGCTGACATTCCAAAACAGCCCAGGGCGGAAAAAGTTTTAAGATCGGCCTGGATTCCTGCACCTCCGCCACTGTCTGAACCGGCAATAGTCAATGCCCTGAAATATGATTTCATAATTTTTTCTCCTGTTGATTTTTTTCTAAAACACGAACCAGTTTTTGTGTCGCGATAAATGCATTTTTCGCTGAACAGATAGCCGATACCACGGCAATGGAACCGGCTCCCGCTTTTACAATTTCTTGGGTATTGGGCACATCAATCCCGCCAATGGCCACAAGGGGGTGACGGGAATACTTCCTTATTTTTTCAAGCCCTTTAATACCCCATGGGGTTTTGGTATCTGTCTTGGTGGGTGTTGAAAATATAGGGCTTACCCCAAGGTAGTCCACATCAAGGTTCTGGGCTTTTTCAACATCTTCCCATGTTTCAACAGACAGTCCTATAATAGGTTCAGGTCCCATGAGCCTTCGTGCATGGGCATAAGGCATGTCACTCTGGCCGAGATGAACTCCCTGGGCTTTTGCTGCCAGGGCAATGTCCACCCTGTCGTTGATGATCAAGGGTACTTTGAAGGGTTTAAGGATAGACATCAGATCAATGGCTTTTTTTAAAAACTTTCGTGTGCCAAGCTGCTTTTCCCTGAGCTGAACACAACAGGCACCTGCTTTGACAGCACCTAAAACAATGGATTCAAGTGATTTTCCAAGACAGGCTTTCTGGTCAGTTACAAGATAAACACCTTTCATAGTTTTCCTTAACCCTTAAAGAGTTCTCTGATTTGGATTTCAGACATATTATAAAGCGCATCAATAAAATTTACCTGAAGGCTTCCGGGTCCCTGGGCAGATCCAGCAGCCATTTCACCAGCAATGCCCATGACGGCCATTGCGTGGGCGGCAGCTTTATCATACGCGGGGTTTATTGCGGCAAAGGCACCGCAAATAGCGGTGGCAGTGCAGCCAAGGCCTGTGACGCGGGGCATCATGGAATGACCGTTTTTCACCTGGATGATATTTTCGGCAGATACAATAAAATCTGTTTCTCCTGTTATGCAGACCACGCAATCAACATCTGTAGCCAGTGATTTAGCTGATTCAATGGCTGTATCAGAAGCGCTGGTGCTGTCAACACCTTTGGTTGTCTGGTTCTCCTGGCACAAGGCCATGATCTCCGAACCGTTTCCCCTAATGATGGAAGGGGTGTACTCCCGGATAAGTTGCCGGGCTGTTTCTGTCCTGTATGTTGTTGCACCCGCGCCAACAGGGTCTATAACGATGGGGATTTGTCTTGATTTGGCTTTTTTAGCGGCCTTGAACATGGACTTAATCCATTCATCACTCAATGTACCGATATTAATGACTAGACATCCGGCTATCCCTGCCATCTCATCCACTTCCGGCAGGGCGTGGGCCATAACAGGGGATGCACCGATTGCCAGGAGTGCATTGGCAGTGGTGTTCATGACCACATAATTGGTGATATTATGGACCAGGGGGGCGTTTGCTCTAAGTTTTTCAACATCTTTAAAAATACTTGACGGATTGATTGTCATGGGGATTCTCCTTATTTCCAGGTGTGGATAAGCGTTTTTGCATCCACTTTGTTTTTAATGAGACCGTATTCCAGCGCAAAATCAGCAAATGCTTGCCATTTGTCAAGATTGTGTCCTGGTTTGACGGCAAAATAGGGCCGGGTGAGTTTAAATGCCTGGGTTTCGATTTTTTTATCTGCCTGGGGTACGGCAGAAAGATAAGTTGCCAGAGCATCTTCAGGGTGATCGGCTGTATGGATAAATGCCTTTTCCAGAGCCAGAACAAAGCCCTTTACAGCCTTGGATTTTTTTCCCAGAGTTTTTGGGCCACACACAATAATTAATTCTTCGTAATCAGGAATTCCCCATTTTTCCAATTCAAAAAATTCAGCTTTATACCCGTGCTGGATCATGGTGACAGTTTCATAGGTCTTAAAAGGTCCCATGACAGCCTCCACCTTATTTGAAACCAGGGCAGGCAGGATGGTAAATCCTACATTTACCGGGGTGTAGTTCTGGATATTGTTGATAGTTGCAAAGGCTTTTAACAGCACATCCATCAATCCCGGAACAGTATACCCTATTTTTTTATGGGATAAGTCTTTTGGCGTTTTAATACCCTTATTTTCAAGAAAGAGAAGGGTGGTCAGAGGATGAACCACCAAAGGAGCAACAACCTTGATGGAAAGCCCCCTATCTTTTGCAATAATGGTTTGGGGCTGGTAAGACACAGCAAGATCCATATTGCCTGAGGCAGCCAGTTTTAAAGCATCAGAGGTTTCTGAAGGGCTTACGATGTTAACATCAATGCCTTGATCTGAAAAATATCCCTTTTCCCTGGCCACATAAATGGGAAGGTGATCCACATTGGGAAACCAGTCCAGCATAAGGTTTAAGTTTGTTTCTGCAGCACCGGCAACACTTGCCAACATTGTAAGTGCTAAAATAATACTCATAATCTTTTTTATCATGATTCTGTTTCCTAAATTAAGTCCATGTTATGATTTTTTTTTCCAAAATGCCCACAATCCACCACATTGCAAGACCCATGGCTGTGAGCCAGAGTATTGCAGCAAAAACCAGGTCCACCTGAAGCCTTGCATTTGACTGGATCATGAGAAAACCCAGTCCCTGCTGGGCACCTACCCATTCACCGATAACAGCCCCGATTGTTGCCACCGTCACTCCCACTTTCAAACCGGCAAAAAAACGTGGCAGGGCCCAGGGCCAGTATAAAAGTGTCAAGGTTTTAAAAAAGGAAGCCCCCATAAGGCGGAATAATATTCTAAATTCAGGATCACAACTTTTAAACCCTTCCAGAAGGCTGATACAGATGGGGAAAAAAATGATAATCCATGCCATGAATACTTTTGAGGCAATCCCATACCCAAGCCAGACTACCAGAAGCGGGGCCAGGGCAAATACCGGAATTGCCTGAGATGCCACGAGAAACGGGGCAAAAGCCTTTTCAAGAGACGGTTTGGCAAACATGGCAACGGCCAGGGGTATAGCCGTACACACGGCAAGACCAATACCCATTACAATTTCTGTAAAGGTGACGGCAGCATGGGGAAGAATAAGTGGCGCTTTGACCAGGGCAACGACAAATATACTTGAAGGGGGCGGGAGGATAAATTCGGGCAGGGCAAAGATAAAGACAGCTCCTTCCCAAAGTAGCAGGATCAGGGCCATAAAAATCAGTGCCAGAATGTTAATTCTGATCATGTATCAAATCCCCTTCAAGTTTTTTCAACACATCTGTTTTAATATCCATTAAAACCGGGTCATTAAATTTTCTGGGTTTTGGTGAGTCCAGAATATAATGCCGGGATAAAGACATGGGCCTTTTACTAAACAGATAAATTTCATCCGCCAGTAGCAGCGCCTCTTCAATGTCATGGGTGATCATGAGAATGGTTTTGTTAAACTCTGTCTGCAGCAGCAGAAGAAGGGATTGAAGGCCTCTTCTTGTAATGGTATCAAGAGCGGATAACGGCTCATCCAGCAGGATCAGATTTCTGTTGAACATCAGGGTCCGGACAAGGGCACATCTTTGGCGCATACCCCCGGATACCTGGTTTGTAAAATGAGTTTCATACCCTTGAAGCCCCAGGCGCTTGAAGAGCCTTTGAGCCTTTTCTTTTGCCATTTTCATATCCTGTCCACCGGTTTTAGCAGGCAGCAGTGCATTGTCCAGAAGAGAAAACCAGGGAAGCAGCATATCCTTTTGCTGCATGTAGGCGGCATGGTTTTTAAGGTTTAAAAGTACTTTCTGGTTCCATGACAGACTGCCTTCGTCCAAAGGGAAGACCCCTGTCAATCCATCAAACAAAGTACTTTTACCACACCCGGAAGGTCCCACGATAACATGAAAACGGCCTGTTTCAACCTTGAGATCAAGATTTGAAAAAACCTTTTGGTTCTTAAAGTATTTTGTGGCGCAAGTTACCTGGAGCATGTAAAACCAAGCCAGCCTTTTTAAAAAAGTTAACATGTTCAGTGCAATCATAAAAAAGGCGGATGTGAATCCAAGGAAAGAGAAGAAATTGACTTTCCTTCGCCAGCATGACCTGGATCAGGTTCCAGGGGTCGAAACTAAATAAAGTTTCCTCTCAGCCGATTCGTTCCGGCTCCCCCAGTCCACCAATGCGTATTGCACCAGTACCAGAAACGGTATCATGTATACAGATGTGTTGTCAATCACCAGGTGGCTGATCTCCTTATTTTTGCAACATAGTGACTGCCTTGTGTATTTGAGCATGGGTATATCATAGCTCGAAGGGGGTTGGTGGGCCTTCTCATCTTATCTATAAATGGCTCTGATCGCAGGTATCAGATGCCAAAGCTTATGGATTCAGGCCTTCAATGCATTTAAATTTTTTATTAAATACTGGATAAGGTCATTGTATAAGCCAGGGTTAAAATGGCCTGACAATTCATTCATGAAACCGTGTTGGCCGGTTGTTTTTATGCAGGTGACAAATTTTTTTTTGTGCAGTACGGATATGAGTTCATCCACAACAAAATGCGATTCATTTTTTGGAAAAATGAGATCAATGTTAAATACGGGTTGGATGTGGGTCTTTTTTCTTATCTGTGAACCGTAAAAACAAAAAGCCTTTTGTACATGCTTTAATAAAACCCGGTGGGATATTCCCCATATGGCTGATGCGCCAACACTAAAACCGATGAGAACAATATTTGACTCATATGGCGTTAATCTGTCTGTCAATATGTGCTGGTATTTTTTTATCCCCCCGCTATCCATGAAATAATCATAGGCATGGGTTTGAGTTTCAAATCTATGATAGACCCCATAGTATGGATCAATAATTTCTATGTCCGGAGAAACCTTTGACAACCGATAACAAATGGTTTCAAGGGCTTTAGTAGATCCGAATATATCCGAGGCCAGAAATATTTTCATTAAGGGATTTGGTGTTTTAAAAAAGTGTTATTCTGATATTCTTTAAAGGCTGTTTCAAGTTGCTTTTGGGTATTCATGACAATGGGTCCTTGCCAGGCAATGGGTTCGTCAATGGGCCGGCCCGAGATCAAAAGAAATCTCACATTTTCATTTTTTGTGGAGATGTGAAGTTTGTTTCCATCTTCAAATATGACAAGGGTTTCATTGAAGATATCCTGTTTTTTATCCCTATCAAAACTGGCCTGGCCGTCTATGACATAGGCAAAAACTTTATGTCCAGCTGAAACATTGTGATTAAAAATAGTATTTTTTGGCATGGTAATATCCAAAAATTGGGGATCAATGACAATGTCTTTAACCGGTCCTTCAACATCGTTTATCTTGCCGGCAATAACTTTTATTTTTATGCCATTGGAAAGTTCCAGTTCAGAAATGTCGTTTTTTTTAATTTCCTGGTATCTTGGCTCTATCATTTTGTGGGAAGATGGAAGATTCGCCCAGAGCTGGAATCCCCATAAAAGATTATTCTTATTCCCCTTGGGCATTTCTTGATGAATGATGCCGTTACCCGCGGTCATCCACTGGACATCTCCTGAACAGATAATTCCTTTATTACCCATGCTGTCGCCATGTTCTACAACCCCGTTAAGGATATAGGTAATGGTTTCAATCCCGCGGTGGGGATGCCAGGGGAATCCTTTGAGATATTTTTCAGGGTTTTTGGAATGGAAGTCATCCAGGAGTAGAAATGGATCAAGCTCAGGGATATTCCCATGGCCAAAGGCTCTTTTCAGGTGGACTCCTGCGCCTTCAACAACAGGCAAGCTTTTTAGAATCTTTTTGACTGTTCGGATGGTATCCATTGTTTACTCCTTCTGCATGGCAGCCATGCTTTTTTGATTGATGAAGGAAAGTCCAGGCGATGAAGATCCCTATCCGGTCAGGAAATCCTTAGTTTTTAATTGAGTTCGCAACAACCTCAACAATACTTTTGACCTGATAATCAAGATCATAGTTTTCTGCGATATCTCGGATTTGGTTTTTACAATTAAAACATCCTGTAATAACCGTTTTTGCACCGGTTTGTCTGATCTGATCAGCCTTTATTTTTCCCATCCTATTGCGGATATGTCCCAGATCACCCGTGGACGCAAGTCCTCCACCGCCACCGCAACAATAGTTATGAACACCTGTGGGAGTCATTTCCACAAAATTGCTGGTCAATGCCCGAATGACTCGTCTAGGCTCTTCAAGCACTCCTCCCCGGCGACCGATATTGCATGGGTCGTGATAGGTAACCGGGCCTTCAAACAGGTCCTTTTCAAGTTTCAGGCGCCCTTTTTGAATGTATTGATCAATAAGTTCCACTAAAGTATAAATTTGAAAATCAAATCTCTCCCCTATGATTTTTTCCATCTCATGTTTTAAAACGCGATAGCCATGACCGCACGGTGCTAAAGCGATGGCACTGGCATTGATTTTTTTTCGAGCGCTAAGCGGGTTGCTGGCAACCTGGAAGGCATTTTCCTTACTGCCCTGGTAAAAGGCGTAGTTGGCTACATCAAATCCGTGTGTGGAGAGGGTGAAGTTTTCATTGGCAGCGGAAAGAATTTTAAGCTCATCCATGAGAAGAAATGGTAGATCCCTTAATGTTAACGGGTGGGGGACATAAAGAATTTGCGCATTTTTTTTGTCTATGGGCAAGGTAAAACCTTCTCCCATATCATCTTCCATCTCTTCGGCAATCCATTCAATGGTATCAATGAAATCCTCTTTTGACAGTCCCAGGTAATTGCCCGTCGACAGCGTGGTATCAACAGGACCAAGGAGGCCGGACGGCAGTCGGCCAAGACCGAAAAGCAAAGCCCTTGCCACATACATGATTTCGCCGGTGTTAATTCCCATGGGACATGCCAGCGCACAATTTCCGCAAAGTGTGCAATTTTCAAATGCGGCTTTGTACAGGTCATCAAATGCCTGATTGGCCATGGGATCCTGTTTGCTTGAAAGCCCTATTTTTGATTTAATCGGATGAAAATATTCAGAGATAATTTTGGATAATACCTTGATCCGGTTTGCCGGTATATGGTCAGGGTTTTGTTCGGAACAAAAGTAGTGACAGGAATCAGCGCATGCACCGCAGTTGACGCAGGCATTGATCATGGAGAAAAATCTGGCACTGGTATATTTATCATAGATGCTTCTTAGCTTCTTAATATATTCATCGGCACCGATGTTATTTTGTGCATCTTTTGAAGACATTTTTAAATGGGGTTGAGCTGACATGTTGTTTTTCCTTAAAAAAATTATTTCTTGTGACATTCACCACAGGTTGTAGGCCCGGCTTTTTCTTTTTCTTTTTTCATTTCACGGTGACAGCCGGTGCAGCTGGCATGGCTGGCTTCTCTCATGGCCAGAAGGTTATCTGACGATTCTGAATTGTGGCATTCAGAACAGGCGGTTTCTTCACCTTCTGAGTAGATTAACCTGTTTTGTTCATCATCTAAGACATGATGACACTTGGCACATCCGGTTTCCCCAAGACCTTCCTCGTGAAGGGTATGGTCAAATTCAGGTGCAGGTCTTGCCTGGTTAGAAAAGATTTTGAGCGGTTGACCGAGGCTTTCGGGCTCTGTGGCTTCTTCCTTGGCAACGCTCTGGGAAAGAAAGACGGTAAAAAGATATAAAACAAAGATGAGTGGAGCAAATATTTTGTATTTCATTTTAAATTTCCTTTATATGGATGGGAAAGGGTCTTACCAATCACGGGCCGTTAAATTATTTCCAAAATCAGTCCCCATATAATATCGTGAAAAAGGATAGGCAATCATGTGCCAGAGCCTTGTAAAAGGAATCACGGCAATGAGGACTTCACTGGAAAGAATATGAAAAATAATCATCGGCCGATAAGGGCCAAATTGATGAAATGCAAGGAATCCCGTTAAAAATGAAATAAAAATAAGAATCAAAAGCAGGAAATCAGATGGCTGGGTAACCATTTTTATTTCAGGTATCAATTGCCTTCTGATAAAAAAGAAGATGCATGAAAACATGACAAAAAGTGTCATGATGTCTGCAATGGCATTTGGAATATTTTGCCATAAAAGCCCGTATGATTCAAACCACAATACAATATGGGCCATTAGAAAAAGGGGGACAACAAGTACACAAAGGTGAAACAAAACCGTTACAATAGTAAAAAAGGGCCGTTTCCTCATGAATCTTGTGGCAAAAGGGATAAGCCCGGTCACGATAGACGTGAATCCATTGGTCAGGTTCTGTCTTGGATAGAGCATTTTCGGGTTGGTGCCCGTAAGATAAAAGCTTGCCAGCCTGAAACATATACCTAAAATTAGTATGGCAAATGATAACAGGGCCAGTGGTCCGCGTACAAATTCATAAACATCCAATGGTTTTATCCTTTTCTGGTATTGAACAATTAATGAAGGGCCTTGTTTTTACATCAAATCGGTTTTGACGTGTTCTCGATATCATCAAGACATACCCTTCCAAACTAATAGTAAATCTTTGTATGCAAACTTGAATTTCAAGTCAAGAATTAATATCAAGTTTTGATCAAACACTAAACATCATAAATAAAATCAATTTCTGTTTTGAATTTTTTATAAATTGTGGCTCTCCTGACCTTCATGGTGGCGGTCATTTCGTCATCATCATGGTCCAGTTCTTTGGTGAGAAGCAGGAATTTTCTGATGTTTTCAACTCTGGAAAACTTGGCATTGACCTTGTCCACCGCCTCCTGAATTAAGGTGTTAACCTGGGGCATCAAGGACAATGATTTAAAGGTCGTGTATGCTATCTGCCTGTTGCTGGCCCATTTGCCCACATTTTCAAAATCAATCTGAATAAGGGCGGATACAAATTTTTTACCATCCCCCAGCACGATGGCCTCCTTGATATAAGGGCTGACTTTGAGTTCGTTTTCGATCAGGGAAGGGGCAATGTTTTTACCGCCTGATGTGATGAGGATATCTTTTTTGCGGTCCACGATGGAGACATGCCCGTCTTTGTCAACAGTGGCTATATCCTCAGTCATGAGCCAGTCATTGATAATGGTTTTGGCTGTGGCTTTAGGATTTTTATAATACCCCATGAAAATGCTGGGGCCTTTTTTCATCAACTCACCGTCCGGGGCCAGTTTATACTCAATACAGGAAATGGGCTTTCCCACAGTACCCAGCTTTATATCATTTCCCATATGGATAAAGGAAAGTCCTGTGCATTCTGTCATTCCATATCCTTCCTTAACCAATATCCCTGTGGCATGAAAAAACAAAAGTTCTTCAGGGCTGACTTTAGCTGCGGCAGACAGGCATATCCTGACCTTTCGAAGACCCACATAGTTTTGCAGGGCCCTGAATATCAGCCAATATCCAATCCACCAGGATAATTTCAGGCCTATATGTATCTTCTTTTTGTCAAGACGGAGATTGGCAACCTTATACCCAATGGACATGCAATGATCAAAGAACCATTTTTTTATACGGCTGGAGTCTTGAATTTTTATGGTAATGGAGCTGTGAAGTTTTTCCCAGATTCGGGGCACACCAAGAAATACGGTTGGGGCAATTTCTCTTAAATCCTCTTGGATCGTTGCTATACTTTCGGCAAAATTAACCGTATTTCCAACAAACAAAGGCAGGTACAAACTGAAAATCTGTTCTGCAACATGGCACAGCGGCAAATAGGAGACAACGGTGTCCTTTTGACTCACCTCCATGGCCTCGGCAGATGCCCAGGCAGTGGCCTCTACATTTTGGTGGTTGACCATGGCACCTTTTGGCGGACCGGTCGTCCCGGAAGTATAGATCATTATACAAATATCTTCACAATTTCCTTTATTGACTTCTTCCAAATAAAGGGTGGGACTTTTCTTTGACAATTGCCTGCCAAGTTCTTCAACTTCTTTGAAGGATACAATGATATCTTTTGGATAATTGCGAAGGCCTTTCATGTCTTTGACAATGATTTTTTTCAAAAGAGGCAGGTCATCAATTACCTCAAGGATTTTGTCAGTCTGCTCCTGATCTTCACATACAACAAAGACAGAATCTGAATGATTTACCACATATTTGACTTCAGCATAAGGACTTGTGGGATACACACCTAAAGTGACACCCCCGAGACTGATGCATGCAAGATCTGCATAAAGCCATTCTTTACAATTTTCGCTGATTATAGCCAGATGATCCCCTCTTTGAAAGCCAAGGGTGACAAGTCCTAAGGCAAAATGTTTAACATGGTTAAGATACTGGTTCCATGTAATAGGCTGCCAGATCCCGAAATCTTTTTCCCGCAGTGCTACCTGGTCACCGCATTGTGCCACCCTGGTCATAAAGACCTGGGGCAATGTCTGGTTTGTCAGCTTAGCCATCTTTTCCTCCGCTTGTAATGTTTTACGTTGCGGTAGCTTATATCATCCTTTCCGTCCCCCATGCCAAGGTAAAATTCCTGGACATCCCTGTCGCCCAATAGGAGATCCACAGGCCCGTCCAGCACTATCCTTCCGGTTTCCATGATATACCCTTTATCGCTGATTCCAAGAGCCATCTGAGCATTCTGTTCCACAAGGAGAATAGCTGTTCCCTCATTGTGATTTATTTTTTTTATGATCTCAAAGATTTCTTCCACCAGCATGGGCGCAAGACCCATGGAAGGTTCATCCAGCATCATCAGGGTAGGGGTTGCTAAAAGTGCACGGCTGATGACCAGCATTTGCTGTTCTCCTCCGCTCAGATATCCTGCCAGTCGTTTGTAACTTCTTTTTAATATGGGAAAATACTCAAAACACTTATCCAGGTCCTGGTTGATTTGTGCGCGGCTTTTTTGTGTGTAGGCTCCGCAGATCAGGTTTTCCTCAACGGTCAGGTCTTCAAAAACACGTCGGCCCTCCATAACTTGAAAAATACCTTTTTTGACGATTTTGTGGGGAGTCAGTTTGGTTATAGATTCTCCCTTGTAATAAATGTTTCCATCCGTGATAGCGCCGTCCTCCAGGGGCAAAAATCCGCTGATGGCTTTCAAAGTGGTGGACTTGCCCGCACCGTTGGAACCGAGCAGTGCGACAATAGAACCTTTTTCCACTTTAAGGGAAAGCCCTTTCAGCACCAGGATGATATTATTGTAGAGCACTTCTAAATTGTTCACTTCAAGAATAGCCGACACCTATGTCCTCCTGTTTTTTTAAACCCGTGGATGCAACCCATCTCTTAAAATATTCATTCAAAATATGTTGTAATTATTCAGCTCTTATGCTTGAAATCGCCCTATCCGATGATTGTTTGTTCCGATGCTCTAAACGCTTAACCGCCTGCAAATACGCATCAGACATGGCTTTTTAGATAACTTCTTTTAACTGGCTAAATAATTACAATATTTTTTCCCAGGAAAAATTTCCATGAAGAACAGGATCGGACAAAAAATTGCCCGACCTGTTCCGTATGGGTCATTTATTTTTACTCGTCCAGCCTGATCCAGTCAGATACCGCTACAAATTTACCCCCTTTGGCCTGGTAAACTTTCCCGGTGGCAGTGGCATTTGAGTTCGTAAAGCTGACCACGCCGTTTAAACCGCCGGTATCCCAGTTTTGTACCTTGGGAATCATATTTTTAAGATTTTCACCAGTAATAGGCAAACCCGCTTCATGGCACAATTTGGCCAGTTTTACATACACCATACCCGTGAACCACCCCTGCATATAGGAGCTGGGACGGTAGGTTACATCGGGATGATGTCTTTTTGAATAGGCATGCATGGCCTGGATCATGGGGACATCATCCATGTACCAATAGGAATATGGAGATACTCCCATATACCCTTCTCCATCCGGGCCCAATTTGTCCAGGAGCATTTTGGTCATGGCCCAAAAGGTTCCCATAAATTTGATGTCAAGACCAAAGTCCTTTGCACCTCTGATGACTTCAGGGATAGGTGGAACCACATATCCCTGGAAAATACAATAATCAGGCTTATTTCGTTTCAGGTCAAGAAGCTGGCTTGTTATGTCCACTGCCCCAACCTTGGTGACCTCTTCGGCGACAACTTCAATCCCCAGCTTTTTGGCCAGTTGTCTGGCAAAGGGAATGGGATCCCTGCCAAATTCCGTGTCACTGTAAAAAAACGCCACCCGGTGGGGTTTGTTGTTTTTCTTTGGCTGGGATGCAATATATTTTAACAGAACGCCAAACTGCTGGGCATATGTTGGGCCGCTCACAAAGGTATAGGGGTTCTTTTGCCTGTCAGCCAGCTCCTCTGAAAAACTGGTGGACCCATAAACCACATGATACCGGGAGTTTATTTCCGGTGCCATGGCTTTACCAACCCCAGTGGATTCGCCATACATCATTACCGGATTATCCTGGGCCATTATTTTTTTAAATGAAGCAATGGCACGTTTAAGATCATATCCTGTGTCTTCATAAATATATTTAAAGTTTATTCCATTAACACCGCCTTGTTCATTGGCATAATTCAAAGAGTCCATAAGGCCCTGATGTATATGTTTGCCTGCAAAGGCAAATCGGCCTGTAATGGGCTGGCCGGCACCAATTTTGATTACCTCTCCGGCAAATGATACACCCATAAAAAATAACAACGATAAAACCAGAACCAGGGTTGAAACGATACGTTTTTTCATGATCACTCCTTTTTTACTTGGTTTGTGGGTTAAACGCTTTATGTTCATGTTGTCTGTTCATTTACATACCCCATCCTTATTGGACGGTTAAATAGATATAAAATGGTGAATAGCTAATGTTCAAAGGGCCACAAATGAAAATAATTTTTGATACGCCGCCAGATTTCAGCCAGACCATGGGGCTCAAACACAAGGAATATGACAATCAATAATCCAAAAATAACTTGCTGCAGCGGAAATAGAAAACTCATGGCTGTTGGAAAAATATGGACCAGAAATCCAAGAAAAGTACTGATTAACTCAGGCACAATAGTCATGAAGATGGCACCGAATATTGAACCCAGGATACTGCCCATGCCGCCGACAATAATCATTGCCAGATATCTAACACTTTCCCAGAGGGGAAAATGCTCCGGGGTCACTGTCTTCAGGAAATTTACCCAGAGACATCCTGAAATTCCTGCCATAAAAGAGCTCAAAGCAAAGGCATAGGTTTTATACTGTGGGAGGTTGATACCCATAAGCTCGGCTGAAATGTCCCGGTCTCTTATGGCAATAAATGCCCGGCCCACCCTTGTCCGAAAAAGGTTTCGGGCAAGGGTCACGCACAAAATGACCATGATAAGTGTCACAAAATAAAATTTAAAATCATTGTCAAGAACATAACCGAAAATTTCAGGTGGAGCGATATTCATTCCCCGGATGCCACCGGTCATAGATTCCCAATGGACAAAAACAAACTCAAGGATCAACTGGGCAGCCAAGGTGGCAATGCAAAGATATAATCCTTTAAGGCGCAGGGAGGGTCCGCCAACAATGATGCCGAAAAAAGCCGCCATTAGACCGGATAAGGGAAGGCATATAAGAAAAGGCAGATCAAAGCGGGTGGATAAAATGGCAGCAGTATACCCGCCAACGCCAATGAAAGCCGCATGACCAAGTGAAATCAAACCGGCAAAGCCTGTGAGAATGTTTAAACCCACAGCCCCTATAATGGTAATTCCGGCAAGATTGGCCATGAACAGAAGATAATCACCTGCCACAAAGGGAAACAGGAACAACAGGGCAAATAGAACGCCCAGCCAGAAACGGGAGGTGGTATTTATAAAAACAGCCTGGTCGGACGAATAGGTTTCCTTAAAATCTCCAATGTGCATAAATACAATACCTTATTATTGTTAAAGCCGTTCGATTTCTTTTGTACCAAACAGGCCATGGGGTTTTATCAGAAGGATAAAAATCAAAACAACAAAGGGGGCAAGGTCCTTGACACCTCCATGAAAATACGGATCCAGGTATCCCCCTGCCAGGTTTTCTACAATGCCAACTATAAATCCGCCAAGTACAGCCCCGATAATGGAATCAAGACCTCCCAGGATCACAATGGGAAATATTTTTAACCCGATATGTCCAAGGGTAGGTTGGACACCCCCGATATTTCCAATGATAATTCCACCCATTGAAGCGGCTATGGCGCCAAAGGCCCAGGAAATTGTAAACATGGTTTTCACGTTGATACCCATGGAAAAAGCAGCCATTTGATCATTGGCAGTGGCTCGCATGGCCACCCCCACCTTTGCATATTTGAATAAGAGTAAAAAGACTACCACCACGGCCATGGCCATTAAGAAACCGTAAAAAAGATTAGAACGCAGGACGATTTCCCCTAAAATAATGGGTTTTCTGGGAAAAAGAGGGGGAAAGCTTCTAAAGCTCGATCCCCAAATGATTTCTGCCAGCCCGAGCAAAATGGAGCTCAAACCGATGGTCACCATGACAATGCTAATATTGGGCTGTCCCAGCATATGCCTTAAAATTAATCGTTCAACAAGAAAGCCCAAAATTGCAGCACATATGATGACAAGGGGAAATCCGATAAAGGGTGATAGTTTTAAATATACCATTAAAGAATAAAAAATATAGGCACCAATCATCATGAACTCACCCGTTGCAAAGTTGATGATATTGGTTGCCTTATAGATGAGTACAAAACCAAGGGCAATGAGAGCATATATTCCCCCAACTAAGAAACCGCTGGATAACAGCTGCAGGAAGATGTCCATTTTATCCTTTCTCCATAGTTTTAGCCTGTTTTTGACCCAGGTATGCGGCGATTACCTCTGGATGTTTTTGCACCTCTTTTGGTGTGCCATGGGTCAGTGCTTTGCCGAAATTCAATACCAGAACCCTGTCGGAAATATCCATAATCATTTTCATGTCGTGCTCTATCAATACAATGGTGATATTGTACTCTTCTTTAATATCAAGTATAAACCGCGCCATATCTTCGGTTTCTTCGGCATTCATGCCGGCAACGGGTTCGTCCATCAAAAGAACTTTGGGTCGCATGGCAAGGGCCCGGGCAAGCTCTACCCGTTTTTGAAGACCATAGGCAAGAGCACTGACCGGTTGTTTGCGAATGGATTCAATTTCCAGAAAATCAATGATATCCTCTTCAATTTTTTTTCGCAGCGCCATTTCTTCCCTGTGAGCTGACCCCCAATACCAAAGCCCTGAAAATAAACCGGTTTTTAAATGGGAGTGGGCACCCAGTTTTATATTATCCAGAACAGACATGCCGTGGTAGAGGGCAATATTCTGGAACGTCCTGCCCATGCCCAGAGCCGCTCTCTCGTCAGGTGGCGTGTGGGTGAGATCTTTGCCTTTGAAAAAAACCGTTCCCTTTTCCGGGCGATAGAAACCGCTGATAATATTCAAAATGGAAGTTTTACCTGCACCATTGGGTCCGATAATGGCAAATATTTCGCCTTTATTTACATCAAAAGAGACATCAGACAATACTTTTAGACCGCCAAAAGATAGAGATACATCATCGATTGAAAGAATTTTCATCTTAGTTCCTAAAACTATTTTTGTCTGCCTGGATATGATATTTTACAGGCAGATTACATTTGTTCCGGATGAGCAAAAAAGCCTAGTAAATAATTTAGTGACACTATTTTCTAACACCATTTCAAGCCAAAAAGAAACTAAAAATTTAAAATTATGAAATTCTCGACCTATAAGGGTCTTATAAGTGCTGGCAAAGTTGGCATTATTGCAAAATCTGTCAAACTCCCATTTTTTGAAAATTACAAGGTTATAATCGAATTTATTTGCCAGCAAGAAAGGATGCAGCAATGATAGCAAGGGTTAAAAAAACGGCAAAGTGATTTTTTTGTGGAAAGGTCAATATTTGGTTTAAAGGGAAGAAAATAATGCCGGAAAAAAGCCCGCTTAGAAATCCAAAAACATGTGCCCAGACATCTGTACGTTCTCCCTGGCTGAAAAGGGCCATGAGAACGGCACCGGCCAAAACAGGCATCAGACTGTTCCATTGCAGTCTTTTTTTATTTTGTGTTAACTGGAAGGCGGCAAGAAGTCCGGCCGCAGACATTATGGCTGTTGAGGCGCCAATGGAAAGATGGGCGGTTTTATAAAAAAGGGCATTGAAAAGATTGCCCAGAGTGCCGGTAAAAAGCAACATAAAGGGACCCAAACCAAACCCGGCAATGCTGATAAAAGGTGCCCCGAATATTATCATACCTGCCATATTCCCAGCAAGGTGGCGGGCATCTGAATGCAAAAACAGAGCAGTAACGGCCCTGTAGACCTCTCCCTGGAGTATAAAAAGAGCAGATGATCCATATTTAAATATATAGGCTTCATGAATCCGATAATGATTCAAAATGGCATGGATAAAAAACAGCAGCCCCATGATACCGAAGGCAGAATAGGATTTAAATGATGAGATGGGGAATTTATGTAATTGAAGTTTGAGCCTGAAAAATTTATTTTCCTTATAATAGGTCGCAACCGTGGACAGGGCTTTTTTTACCTCTGATTCATTCACTAGAATATTAAATAAATTGTTTACTCGTTCAACTCGGGTTTCAATCTTTTGAGAAGTTAAAATCAGAACGATTAAATCTGCTTTTTTTTCAGCAAGACCGCTAAATATTTTTTCCATATCCCAGCTCATGGGTTAAAGGGACTTGACCTTTTATATCAATGAATTTAATACAATTAAACATCAAGAGTTTTTATAATTGTATATACGAATAACAGGGGAAAATAAACATGCAAATAATCAGATTTGAAAGTGACGATAATAAAATTTATATGGGTTGTGAATTTGATAATGAGAGTGCATCCGTCATTGAGGGGGATATTTATAGTGATTTTACCCATACGGGGAATAGAAAAATCATTAAAAAAATTTTAACCCCGATTTCACCACGGGTTATTTTTTGTATCGGGTTAAATTATAAGCTCCACGCGAAAGAGACCGGACTTGAATCGCCAAAATATCCTGTTGTTTTTATGAAGAATCCCGCAGCGGCAGCAGCTCACCTGGATGATATCAAAATTCCGGTTTCCTGTATGAAAATTCCAGAAGTGGATTATGAGGCTGAGCTTGCAGTGATAATAAAAAAGAAGGCCAAAAATGTCAGAAAGGAAAATGCCCTGGATTATGTGCTGGGATACACCTGCGCCAATGATATCTCTGCCAGAAGATGGCAGAAGCATGGCGGCGGTAAACAATGGGTAAAGGGGAAAAGCTTTGATACCTTTTGCCCTTTTGGGCCTGTGATTGTAACTCCCGATGAACTATCCGACCCTGATAATCTGGACATTGAATGTGTTTTAAACGGTAACTCCATGCAGAAAAGTAATACAAGCGATATGATTTTTTCCGTGGCCCAGATCATTTCATATCTATCCGAATCTGCCACCCTTTTACCGGGTACTATAATTTTAACGGGAACACCAAGCGGGGTTGGATTTACCAGACAACCACCGGTATACCTGACTTCCGGAGATGTATTGGAAACAAAAATTGAAAAAATCGGTGTGCTGAAAAATTCCGTAGCCTTTGAAGAATAAAAAAAAAGCCCGGAGGATGAATGCATCCTTCCGGGCATTTTAAAATAAATTGTTTTGAATCAAAAGAGATCTTATTGATTATAATTTAAACAATTTTCCTGTCCCTGTCCCTGGCAGCCTCTCTGCCCTCCTCTGCCGCCCCATTTGCCACGGCCCTGTCCAAATCCTTTGCCTGTGCCCAGTTCAGGTGCAATTTTTTTTGCAGCCAGGCGAAAGTCGATACTTTTATCCCTCACCTGTTTTTGAAGATCGGACAGCTCCTGGGACAATTTGCCAAGTTTGGCTTTGTCAGGGGCTGATGTTTCCATGAGCATCCTCATTTCCTGGCGTTTTGTAAATGTTGCAGATCTCAATTCATAGGTCTCGTCAATGAATTTTTGACGAAGAGCGCTTAGTTCGTCTCTTTGCTCTTTGGACAGATCATTTATAACTCCTTGACCGCCGCCGTATTCCTGGCTGTTTTGATTATATCCGTATCCGCCGCCGCAACCTCTGCCGTAACCCCTGCCCGGTCCCCATGCAAAGACGCTTCCTGCAACAAGAGCCACCATCACAAATGAGCTGATGATAATAACTGCTTTTTTCATAATAACCTCCCATTTAAAGTTGTTTTATAATTTGAACTTTTATCGTTCTGTTGAAACTGAATAGAGCAAGGGGCGTGCCAATGACGGTGATATTCTTTAACGTGCTGAATTTGCAATGCATACTTATATTTTGACATTATCGAGTATTGTTTTTGGGTTTGGCATAGTGTAGACTTTTTACCCAGGTTATTGTATCCAGGTGTATAAAAATTACCCATAATAATGATGGCCGGAATTTAACCTGTGCATGAAACAAGGGTATATGATCCATGGTATTGTTTTTGCTTGTAAATATTAAAGACAATACAGATGAAAAAGGTAAAATCGGGCAAAATCAGGTCTCATATGGTTAAGTCAGGTTTTAAATGATGAAAACAGCCATTTTTGATATAAAACAGATAAAAAAGAAAAGCTAAATCATAAGGCTTATAAAAGAATATTAAAAAATGAAAAAATTTAAATTCCCTTTGATCTCTCCTATATTTCTCATTGGTGTTTTATTGATCATGTTACCGATTTTTACACTCATGACCCTGGACAGGCTGGAAAAACAGAAAGAGTTTATCACTCAGCGGTTATTGGAAAAAGGGGTCTCTTTGATCAGAACATTTGAGGCGGGTACCCGAACCGGAATGTTCACCATGCGATGGGGCGCAAACAGGATACAGGCAATGCTTCTGGAAACGGCATTGCAGCCTGAAGTCATCTATATGATGATTATATCAAAGGATGGCCGAATACTGGCGCATTCGGATGCATCCATGGTGGGACAGGTTTTTGAAGCCATGTCCGGGACCCAAAAGATAAATGAAGATACCGCCATGGTCCATCACCGGGTAAGGGTACAAAAAAATCAGAAAAAGGTTTTTGAAGTGTTCAAGAGATTCGTACCCATCCGGTCCAGACCCATGCGACGCCATATGATGATGGATGGACCACCGGGCTCAAGGTCAAGGCATTTTGCTTCCCCGGATATGCAGCATTTTAAAAAAACAATCAAGGACTGGAGCCGGCATTATATCCAAAACCAGGATGGCAAAACACCTCAGATGGCGGAACATTATATTTTTGCCGGACTTTCCATGAAAAGAGCACAAATCGCCCGGGACATGCTATTAAAAGAGACCATCTGGCGCGGAGTTCTTTTTTTTATTTTAGGGTGTGTGGGAATGGTGGCCTTGTTTGCATTCCAGGCTTACAGATCTGCAAATAAATCTTTGACCAGTGTTAAGGCGTTTTCCGATAATGTGATCCAGAATATGCCCTCCGGTCTTGTTACTATAAATTCGGATCATGAAATCACATCTGTGAACAGTGCTGCAAAAAAAATTCTGGGCGGAGATTTGACCCGGCCCTATCCTGAAATGATCGGATTGATAAAGGAGATGGAATATTCCCATGATCTTCTTAACCGTGAGGTTAATTTCAATATGGCTAAGGGCCGGAAGATTGGTCTGGATATAACAGCTTCTCCTATTAAAGGCAGTGAGAATCAAATCATGGGATTTTTATTTCTTTTCAGGGATTTAACCCAGATAAGAGAGCTTAAAAAACAGGTGGAGACGAACAAGCGACTCGCTGCAATAGGAAAACTTGCTGCAGGTGTTGCCCATGAGATACGAAATCCCTTAAGTTCCATTAAAGGGTTTGCAACCTATTTTGGCAAACGGGATGAAGACAAAGAATCAGACAGGGAGATTGCACATATTATGGTAAAGGAGGTTGAGCGAATCAACCGATCCGTTACCCAATTACTTGAATTTGCAAAACCCATGGCCATTGAAAAAAAACAAGTGGATATTAAAGAGATGATCACCCATTCGCTAAAACTGGTTCGCCACGATCTGGAGAAAAAACAAATTGAAACTAGGACTAAAATTGATACCACTTATTTAAAAATTCATACGGACGGCGACCGGATGAACCAGGTCCTTTTAAACCTATATATTAATGCCATAGATGCATTGGATGACAAAGGTATACTGGAAATACAGGTATTGGATACTGAAAAAGACGATCTCATTGAAATAAGGGTGAAAGATAACGGACAGGGGATAGATGACGCATCCATGGATCTGATTTTTGACCCCTATTTTACAACCCGGCCAAGGGGTACCGGACTTGGCCTTTCAATCGTTCACCGGATCATTGAAAACCTTAAGGCAAGTATTCGTGTAGAGAGCGAAAAAAATACGGGCACATGTTTTATAATTCATCTGCCTGTATCATAAAAGGATAAAAATGAAAAAAATATTAGTTGTTGATGATGATGCCGTTCATGCCAGAATGCTTGAGACCATAATGGCGGATTGGGGATTTGAGATTCATCTGGCAGATGATGGAGACATTGCCGTTGATAAGGTAAAAGAACAGTCCTTTGATATTGTTCTGATGGATATGAAAATGGTGAAAATGTCGGGAATGGAAGCATTGCATTTGATTAAATCCTATAACCCTTCTTTACCCGTGATTATAATGACGGCCTTTTCATCGGTACAGACGGCTGTGAAAGCATTGCAAATAGGGGCCTACGATTATCTTACCAAACCCCTGGATTTTGATAAATTGAAATTAACCCTTGAACATATATTTGAAAGAATTTCTTTAAAAACAGAAAACAGGCATTTGAAAATCCGCTTAAAGGAAAAAGATTTCTCCCACGATATCATTGGAAAAAGCCCGGCAGTACTTTCTCTTTTGGATACCATTCACATGGTGGCACCCACTGATGCCAATGTGCTTGTGGTGGGTGAATCTGGAACAGGCAAGGAGCTTGTTTCCTCTGCCATCCATTTTAATTCTTCTCGAAAAGACAACCCCTATGTCAGGATTAATTGTGCAGCGATTACTGAAACCCTGCTTGAGTCTGAACTTTTCGGTCATGAAAAAGGCGCCTTTACCGGAGCAGACAAGAAAAGAAAAGGACGGTTTTTGCAGGCTGACAAGGGCAGTATCCTTTTAGATGAAATCGGTGAAATGAGTCTTTCAATGCAGGCAAAACTGTTAAGGGTTATCCAGGACAAAGAAATTACGCCAGTGGGAGGTGATCAAAATATTAAAACAGATGTGAGAATTATCGCTGCTACCAATAAAAATTTAAAACACATGTCAGAGCAGGGACGTTTTCGCCAGGATTTATATTATAGACTCAATGTTGTAAGTATTGAAATTCCTCCCTTAAGGGAAAGAAAAGAAGATATTCCAACACTGGCCACTCATTTTTTAGATATTTTTTCAAAGAAAAATAAACGGGATTTAAAAGGTTTTTCCCCGGATGCCATGGATGCCTTTATTCGATATGAATGGGAAGGAAATGTCAGGGAATTGATGAATAGTGTGGAAAGGGGTGTGGTTCTTGCCAAGTCTGATTACATTTGCAAAGAAGATCTTTCATTTATAAAGGTAATTGAAAATGACAATATGGAAGATGGCGCAAATTTTAAAAATATCAGACTTTCACAGATAGAAGAAAAGGCTATTCTTTCCACTCTTGAAGCATCTGAAGGCAATAAGAGTGAAGCATCCCGGAGATTGGGTATTACCAGGAAAACCCTGTTAAAGAAATTAAAACAATATGGAAAAATTTAAAATAGCAAAAAATAAATTTAAAATCTTTCAATCAACTTATTGATTAAAAATGTACTTTCACGCATGGCCTGCTCGCTAAAAGGGCCAAACCATTGCGCTATCTGGTCGAATTTTTCAATAAAAAGATATTTGTTATTTGCCTCCAGCATTTCAATATGATTATTTAAGGATGAAATATAATCTTTTAATAGTTGCCTGCGCTGTTTTGTGGCAAAAATGATTTCAGAGTAGAGAGATGCGTCCTGGGCAAACAGTCTCCCCACCATCCCAAATTCAAGGCGATAAATCGGGCTTGAAAATTCAAGGGTCCTTTCAAGCCGGGCATGCTTTTCATATAAAAACTGTCCAAAGCTAAAGGTTGCAAAATGGCGCAGTGTCTGGACAATTTCCATGATGTCGTCGTGTTCTTTGGCGCTGCACCGGACAATAACTGCACCCCAGAGGGTCAACTGGTCCACCAGCCACTGACATCGATCAGAATCTCTTCCAGACGTGACGACAACGATCTGTTTGTCAAGGGAGCCGGAACTCGGGCCAAATAAAGGGTGAAGTCCTGTCACGGCACCTGGATGGGCTTCCAGCATTTTTTTTAATGGTTTTTCCTTGATACTGGTCAGGTCCGCAAGAATTGTCTGAGGACCAAGAAACGGGGCAATCTGATCGATAATATCGCAGGTTAGCTCAATGGGGACACAGATAAGGACAAGATCAATGTTTTCGCAAAGCTGTTTGGCTTTATCCCAATCTTTTTTTTCCATTATCCTGACCTCATAACCGGATTTGAGAAAGAGTGAAGCAAAAAACTGTCCCATCTGTCCGTTTCCCCCGACGATTAAAACCCGCGTATCCGGCCGGACCCCTTTTCCTTCCATTTGGTCAATCTGTTTTACACGTGACTGCCTTAAAATTACCCGGTAAAGGTCTTCCATAAAATCCGGATCAAGATCTGCTTTACCGGCCTGGACCCGTAGTTTTGAAATCAAATCTTCTTCCCTGGCTGGATGGTAAACAGAAATATTGTGTTTTCTTTTTAATCTGACAACCTTTTCAACTTGTGTTTGTCTCTGGGCAAGGAGGGAAAGTATCTGGCCGTCAATGTCATCAATTTTTGTCCTTAGCGCAAGGATATCTTCGTCAAATTTAAGTTTATTTTTCCCCATGTTTTTTTCCCGCCTGTTTTTAGATCACCTGTTTTAAAATTCCCGTCTTGCTAAAAAGGATCTTTGGTTGTTCAACCATTCTTAATCCTGCTCTATTGGCTATTTTTATCGTATTTTCAAATTCTTTTTTAGACACATGAAATGGTGGTTCTACAATGAGAATTTGTCCATCAGGTTTAAGTATGGATTTGATTTCATTAAATAAAGACGCCTTATCCATGACTTCGTGGACCATGTAAAATAAAAGAACGAAATCAACCTCTTGCGATATGCCAATTTTATTATCATCACAGGTATGTGTTATTATTTGATCCTCAACAGGTGTTCCTTTGATCTTGTTTTTTAATTTATTGATCATTCCTACCTGTAAATCAACGGCAATTACTTGACCTGAATTTCCAACCATTTGAGCAATATCCATGGTAAAAAACCCAGATCCACATCCTAACTCCAGGATTGTCATTCCTTCTGTAATATAATTTTTTAGTATTTTCTTTGGGTTTTGTATCCATCTTCTAATTTTGTTATCAAGGAGCCCAGCTCTCTCAACTGAGCATATGTGCTTATTTTTATCGTTCATTATATCTTTTCCCTTTTTAACAAATAATGGATTCTACCATATATGGATATGGAAGATAAAAGAAAATCAGTTGATTTTCAGTACAACCCTTGGTTTATGGGGTTTTGAATTATAGAAATTTAAATCATTACCGTTTAATTATCCGGTATAAAATAAGCAGCAGGATAGCGCCGCCTATGGAAAGTAAAAAACTGATCGTATTGAAACCGGAAACATCGCCAATACCCAGGAAAGAACCAATGAAACCACCAACAAATGCGCCGGCAATACCGATACAGATGGTTACAACAATTCCTCCCGGATCTTTGCCAGGCATTATCCATTTTGCAAGTACACCTACAATTAAACCCATAATAATCCATGAAAAAATACCCATTTAAACGCCTCCTTTGATATAAATAGCTTTAAACACCCATTCATTGCTTCCCCAATTATTTTATAAAAATCACTGCAGGGCGTATGTCCTAACCGAACTCAATAAAAATCAAGTGATCAGTTCGTTTTTTTGTTCTGAAAAAAGATGAACATCCTGCTGTGGATAAGGGATACTGATTCCTTCTTTATCAAATGTGATTTTGACTTTTTCCGTTAAATCAAAATAAACACCCCAGTAGTCAGTTGTTTTTACCCAGGGTCGAACCACAAAATTAACACTGCTGTCGGCAAGCTCTGAAACCGCGATGGTGGTTGCCGGATTTTCAAGTATCCTCTTTTCTTCTTTTATGATGCCTTTAAGGACCGTTTTTGCCTTTAAAATATCATCATCATAACCAATGCCTATAACCAAATCAACACGGCGGGTGTCATTGGCAGTGACATTGGTGATGACATCGGTGGTAATTTTTGAGTTGGGCACAATAACCTTCTGGTTGTCCGGTGTATGAATCGTGGTGTTAAACATATCGATGGATTTAACTGTTCCTGAAGCGCCCCCCGCTTTCACAAAGTCTCCAACTCTAAATGGATGGAAAATGATCAACATGAATCCAGATGCAAAATTTGAAAGGGAGTCCTTGAGAGCAAGACCGATGGCAAGACCTGCCGCACCCACAATGGTGAGAAAAGAAGTGGTGTTTATGCCTAGCTGGCCTGCGGCTGCAATAAGCACAACAATCAGAAGCGTGTAGTACAAAATACTGTCTAGAAATTGAATCAAAGTGACATCAATCTTTTTCTTATCCAGAAGTTTTGTTAAAAGGGTTGTCACCATTCGGGCCATCCATTTCCCAATAAAGAAAATGAGTAAAGCAGCCAATATTTTGATGGCATAGGTGGTAGACCATAAGGTTAACATCTCTAGGATTTTCTCCATATTTTCTCCTTCATTTTAAAGGTTATTACACGATTAAATGAAAAAAAGATCTCAATTCTGTTTTTCACGCTTTTTATAAAATTCGCGATGGTCCCAAGACAGTAGATTTTCTTATAAACTATAGGATATTGCTTAAAACAATCTCCCTTATAAAGTCAAGTTTTTTGTATCTGGTTTTCAGGACCCACTGGATATAGCCGAACAGATGACAGCATGCCATCATAACGCTTTTCATATTACTTTCGGGTTATTAACAAAGTGTTTTTTTAAACATTATACTTTCCGCAGCCATTTTCTTTTTTTGTAAATAAGTATCCAGAAATAATATTGTAGACAGCTTGTTAAATGCATTGAAATGGTTTATAAAAAATGAGTATTTAAATACACAATAACGCCCAAAACCAAGAAAGGGTGACAGGGGAACATGCTGGAAGAAATTATAAAAAGAGTTCGTAATCTTAACCAGGATCAGCAAAAAGAGATTCTTGAAATCCTTAAAACCTGGCAAGTTGGTAAACAAAGAGAATACCAGCGATTAAAAGCCAAATCAGATATAGATGTGGTGATTGGGAACCGAGTGATTCAAACAGATACGAATGATATCAGTGCCAGCGGTATTTACATAAACACCAAAGGGAAATTTGAAACCAACAAAACCGTTCGGATCGTTTTTTCCATTCCAGGAGTTGATAAATCATTCAAACTTAAGGGAATGATAGTCAGAGTGGAAAAAAGCGGAATTGCCATTGAATTTGAGAATATCACCCCGTATTTCAGGAAAATACTTGATAATATTATCTGGGAAAGTAAAAATCCAGACCATGGTTTTTCATAAGTAAAATATTTTATTTCCACCTCATCAAAACGTTCTATTCATAAGCTAAACCTCTATATGGAAAATTAATTTTGAAAATTCAGTTGAACTTAAAGGTATTGCTGGGCTGTTTATGTGTTTTCGGATCAGCCTTCTTTTTTTATCTGGCCACGGTGATTATCAAGTGGGCAAAGATCAAAGGATTAAATATAGACCCCGCACTTTTCGTATTTGCACGATTTTTATTGGGCTTTATCACTGTGCTTGTCCTGATGGCCCTAAAAAAGAAAAAAATTATGATTAAGAAAAAGCGATATCTCATTGGCCGGACATTAGCCAATTGTGTTGCCGTATATTGTTTTTTTAAAGGAGTGGATTTAACATCTGTTGGCCAGGCCAATATTTTAAATATGACCTATCCGTTATTTATCGCGGTTTTTTCATGGTTGTTTTTAAAAGAACAGCGGGATGCTGTTGCAATTGTTGTCGTTATCATCGCATTTGCAGGGGTCTGGATGATACTGACACCTGGAAAAATGAATTTTCATATGAATTCGATGTGGGCCCTGGCTTCAGGGATCAGTGCAGCCATTGCCATGATGTATCTGAATCTTTCAAGGCAGGTGCATGATACACAGACCACTTTGTTTTTTATGTTTGGATTAGGGTCTGTTTTGATTTATATTGCATTTTTTAATCAAATCCACATCCCCCAAATGCTGGATTTGAAATATCTTTTTTTCTGTTCTGCTTCAGCCATTGTGGGGCAATATCTTCTAACCATCGGCTTTAAATATGTCACAGCCATCGAAGGGGGTATTATTTCATCCACCAGAATTCTTTTAGCCGCCGTATTAGGCCCTGTCATTGCAATGGATCCCGACCTTTCTGCTTCAGGTTGGATAGGGGCATTCCTGATTTTTAGCGGCAATATATTTTTAACAATAAGAAAGGCAAAAAGACAAATTTAAAACGGTTCAGGCCGGGAAATGTTCAGACGAAAAGCCCCTTTTATAACGGCTCAGCCCGGTTTTACCCGGGAAAGGCAAAGCGTTAATATAACACCTATAAAGGCAACTCCTCCCAGGAACCATGAACCGCAAGCCCATGATCCTGTCTGGGAAACAAGCCAGGCAAGTACAGGCGGACCCATTAGCTGTCCGGCCTGCCCTCCCTGAATGACAATCCCGTTAGTGGTTGCAATCAAGCTTTTAGACGGTGCATAATCAGGAACCCCTCCAAGAATAGATGCCGGTATTAAACCGCCAAAAACAGAGAAAATCAGACACCCGGTGTAGTTTAATAAAAAATTTGTATCAACAGCATATATGGCAAAGGAACTAGCGCCCATAACCACACAGGCAAATAAAGTTAATTTCCATCTTTTGATGCCCTTTTTTAAGCATCTGCCACCAGCCAGATTTCCAAATATGTTCACAAAGACCATGGCTGCCGTCAAAATTGAGGCCACGGATTTGGAAAATCCATATTTTTCAATGATCATTGTTGGTAAAAACCCCATCACTGCCAGCCATTGAAGGGCATAGGTTACAAAAATCAATCCAAGAAGCAGCGGCCCTGCACATGTGGACGTCCTTATGACGTCCTGTATCAGTTTTTTAAAAGTCACAGAACTGGATTTATTCATGAATTTAATATGATTGGTCTTTTTTGCGAGTAAAAAGGTATAGACTATCAATATAAGTCCATTGATTTGCCAAAGACCTTTCCAGTCAGTAACGCTTAAAATAAATGGTAAAAGGATCATCATTAATGAGGCTCCGGCAGGAAGATAACAGGTCCAGATGGAAAGTGCCACTGCCATATCTTTAGATTTTACCACCTGAAAAATCAGCGTCGGCGTGCTGACAATTACGGCCAGAAATCCGGCCCCTTCAAGAAAACGGCTGGTTAGCAACCCATAAAAAGAATGGGTAAAAGATCCCAAAAAACATCCTATAATTTGAAAAACAAGACCCGCCAGCATCAGGCGCCGGTGACCAACGGCATCGGCTATGGCCCCTGTAAAAGTCCCAAGAAAAAGTCCTGTCAAATTGAAAATGGATAAAACCCATCCCGCATAAAACAGACTAATGGCAAGATCCATCCGGATATCTGTCAGCACAGGCGGTACCTTGCCCACTTGGAAGGCAGACAGAATTCCGGCTCCGAACAGGAGAAAAATCAATCCCCAGGGGCTATTATCCTCAGTGGTTTTCACATCGTTTCTTTTGCTCTTTTTACGAGCAGGGAGGTGCAGGTTTTAATATTATCCTCAGTATAGAGGGTGAATTCATCTTTATAGCTTTGCTCAAACAGGTCCTGGGCAAGTCTATCATGATCAAGAGGAGATTGGTTTATATTTTTAATGGTGTCAAGCGTAATATCCAAAGATTCCCGGATGCCTTTTATCGCATCTTCCCCTGCAAGGTGTCCCTGGTGTGCCGGGCAAACGATGGCGGGATTAAACTTACTAATAAAATTTAGGTTTGAAATATATGAAAGCGCACCTGTGAAGTACAAGGGCAGATAACCCCGGCCGGGAAAATGAAAGCCAAGACTGTCAGAACAGAATAAAATTTTTCTATCGTTTATAATGCCCATAAGGTTTCCAGGGGAGTGGCCATCTACTTTTACCAGATCCAATGTGATACCGCCAAGGTCAAAGGACTGCTTTTCATCAACTATCAGCGCATCACTCAGATCCGGAATCTTTTTCAACGATGGTCTGCCGGGTATAAGGTTGAAGTCTGCCAGCCTTTTTGAAATGAATCTGTCTTCTTTCATTAATAAAGGTAAGGATTTGGGATGTTCATTGAATTCTTTTGCACCAGAGGCAGCAATTATTCTGGCATTTGGATATTTTTTGGCAAGACCCGGCAAACCGGTTATGTGGTCTGAATGGGGATGGGATGGAATGATATAATCCGGTTTAATTTCCAGATGTTCAAGTTGCCGGATCACCGTGTCGACGATTCCTGAGACACCCACTTCAAAAAGGGCTGTGCTCCTTTTTCCAATAACCAGAAATAGATTGAAAAAATAATTTCCCAGCATTAAAACATTATTATCCAACTGAATGGGAAAACGGTCTTCAGATATGTAATGGTCTTCCATATATTCTCCTTGTGATGGGACTCAGATCTTGCAGCCCTGAGCATTGGTTTACTATCATATCTTATTGGTTTCTAAAAGAATTACTTTTCAGGCCGGATTCCTAAAATCCCATCTGGAGATACGCATGTAACACTTTTTTTAAATCTGATATAAAAATATCGGATAAAAGACAAAACAGAGTTTGTGTCCGGCTGACCTTTGGTGCGGAATGCCGGGTATTATTAATAAATAGACATTTAGGTGGAAAGATATGTACGTTAAAACAGATTTGACCTTAGAAGAAATGAAAGAATATCCACCAGAGGCGTTTTATAAATACCCCTATAGATACGCTGTTAAACCTTTTTGCATTTACGGGAATTTATTTTTTGTCGGCAACATGGATGTGTCATCACATTTGATAGATACAGGAGACGGTCTTATCCTTATAGATACCACTTATCCGACAACGGGTGCCATGCTGGTTCAGTCCATTTGGGAAATGGGGTTTAATCCAAAAGATATACGGTACATTATCCATACCCATGGGCATTATGATCATATTGGCGCAACCGAGCATTTGAAACTCATTTCCGGTGCAAAGACCTTTCTTGGAGAACAAGATGCTAAAATGATGTTAGAAAATCCTGAACTCACATTAAATTATGTGGGATACCACTCTCATGTTGATCCCATCAGTCCCGATGTTGAAATGACGGATGGTGATGTGATTACTTGCGGCAATACCTCAATTCGTATTGTCTCCACACCAGGACATACAGCCGGATGTGTTTCACTCTTTTTTGACGTTATCGATAAAGAGATTACATATACTGCAGGGATGCATGGAGGAGTGGGTTTGAACACCATGGATAAAAGTTTTACAGATAAATTCGGACAGGTTTACTCAAAGGTTGAATTCATTGACAGCCTGGAAAAAGTAACAAATGAATCTGTTGATATCGTGCTTGGCAACCATACGATTCAGAACAATACGCTGCAGAAGCGGGATAAAATGTTGAAATGTCCGGATGCCCCCAATCCATTCATAGACCATACAGAGTGGGTGTCATTCCTTAGCAATGTAAAAAATACATTTTATCAACTATTTTAAAATTATAAATTTGTGCGAAATTTACTTTGAACGAGCTTCCATGCCGGTCTTGACAAAATTTACAGTGGAACGTATTAATTTAGAATCGTTTTTTTAGATTAAAGGAGAATTTAATGCCGACTCACACACCAAGGCTTCTGGAAGTAATGAATGCCTTTGAAGATGGTATATATATTATCGGCAACGATTATACCATCGAATATATGAACAAATACATGGAAGAAATGTTTGGTAAGGGAATTGGTAAAAAATGCCATGAAGTGTTGATTAAATCTGATAAACCTTGCCGCTGGTGTAAATATGATAAGATTTTCATCAATAAAGAAACGCATCATAGTGAAGTCTACATTGAATCTGTTGATAAAACATTTGCCCTGTCTGAGCTTCCGATTACCAATAAGGACGCAACGATATCCAAATTGTCATTATATCGTGATATCACCCATGCGGTCCGGCAGGAAGAAAAACTTAAATCTTCAAAAGAGAGCTATCAGAGACTTTTTACCCATGCCGGGTGTGGTGTGTTTATCAGCAGTAAACAGGGTAGATTTCTTGATGTAAACCCGACACTTTTAAAAATGCTTGGATACCAGGATAAGGATGAATTCCTTTCACTTGATCTGGCAAGGGATGTCTATTTAAGCCCAAAAGACAGGCGGGAGTACACTGAAATCATAGAAAAAACCGGCCAGGTTGTGGATTATGAAGTAAAATGGAGACGTCGGGACGGGAACATACTTCACATCCTTTTAACCAGTTCGGTAAGGTATGACACAAACGGAGAAATCCTGGGATATGAAGGAATCGTCGTGGATCATACCCGAAGGAAAAAACATCAGAACGAAATAAAAGAAGCCTATAATTTTATGGATAAGATCATTTCATGTTCTCCCAATGCCATTATGGCCATGGATATGAGGGGCACCATTAAATTGTGGAACCAGAGCGCAGAAGAGATATTCGGATTTAAATCTGCCCAGGTGGTTGAAAAGATGAACATTCAGCAGATTTTTTCAAATAAAGTGGCCAATAACGTAATGGATATGATGAGGGATGAAAAATTTGGCGGTAAAGGAAGGCTGAATTCTTATCCATTAAATTTTAAAAAAGAAAATGGTGAGTTGGTTGAGGGAAACCTTTCGGCAAGCATCCTGTATGACGAAACAGGAGAGGAACTGGCATCCGTGGGATTGTTTGTCGATTTAAAGGAGCGGCTGCAGACAGAAAGGGAACTGGGAGAAGCCAGACAGCATCTGCTACAGTCAGAAAAGCTGGCTGCCATGGGGCGGCTGACGTCCCAGATTGCGCACGAACTCAATAACCCGCTTTTTGGGATAATGAATACCCTTGAATTGATGAAAACGGAAATTTCTCCTCAAAACAAGAGACGAAAGCTTTTGGACATGTCTTTGTCTGAGATTGAACGTCTGGCAGATATGTTGAAAAAAATGTTGTCTTTTTCAAAGCCGGACCAGGACGAACGCGTAGAGATAAATATTAATGTGGTCATTGACGAGCTGATGATGTTGTATGAAAAAAGATTCAGGGAAAACAGTATAAAAGTCAGTATGGATCTTATTGAGAACCCGGGACTCATAAAGGCATCCAGGGATCAATTGCGTCAGGTGTTTATCAATATGTTTTCCAATGCCATGTATGCTATGCCGGACGGCGGCAGCCTGGATATTTCCAATAAAAATGTTTCAGGCAAGATCCATATTATTATAAAGGATACAGGGACAGGTATAAAACCCGCCCATATGAAAAAGATTTTTGATTCTTTTTTCACCACTAAAAAAGATAGTATCAAAGGAGTCGGTCTGGGGCTTTCCGTTTGTTATGGTTTTATCAAGGAGCACGGGGGTGACATTCTAGTTGAATCCAAAGAAGGACAGTGGACAAAATTTACCATAATCCTTCCCATCGTGGGTAAATAATACCGGCTTGAACATCGTAAATTACCCGTTTATATCTCCGATTTTTTTTTTAATCCCCTTATATTTTTTTAAATAAAATATTCAGGTCTTTTAATAAATTTTTAAAAGACCTGAATCGCGTGAATAGCGCGATATCGCCACTCTGCAGCCATTGAAAATAATATTCCATAATCTACTTGACTTATTTAGCTTATTATAGTTATTATAGTTATCAAATAATCGCTTGACAAAACAAATTTTATGAAATACCTATAATTACTAAAATTATAAAATGTCCAAAAAGGAGGTGTTATGGAAGACACGTTGACTGTATTCACTGCAAGCAAATACTGCAATGTTTCGTCTAAAACTATTATAAACTGGGTGGAGGCAGGACATATCAAGGCGTATCGCACAGTTGGCGGGCATCGTAGGATAAAAAAGTCTGATCTTGAAACCTTCATGAGAAGTCAGGGAATCCCTATCCCGGAAGAAAAAGATGAAGGTGCCAGAAAAAAGGTTCTTGTTGTAGATGACGACTTGATCATTGTTGAGTCAATTGTACAGGCGTTGGAGGAAGATGAATTCGATTATGAAGTGATTTCAGCATCAGATGGCTTTGAAGCAGGCCTCCAGGTAAATCATTTCCATCCGGATCTTTTGATTCTGGATATTATGATGCCGGACATCAGAGGGTATGATGTCTGTAAAAAGATTAAAGCAAATGAAAAAACAAAAAACACTAAAATAATTGTCCTGTCGGCATACCTGGATGACGATAAGTTCGCGCAGATGAAGGAGTATGGCGCAGATGTCTGTTTTTCAAAACCATTGCCCCTGTCCAAGCTCAAGGATGAAGTGGCCAAATTACTCGGATTAAAATAGGAAGGAGTAAGACCATGAATTTAAAAGAATCTTTGGAAAAAAAGAGATTTGTTGTGACATCCGAAGTGCAGGTACCCCTCGATGATGATGAATCAGATGGGCTGGTTGAAAGTTTAGGAAGGGTAAAAGGCCGGGTGGATGGCGTTTCTGTCTCAGAAATAGAGCTCGAGGGTGTGGTAAGTGATACCATTAAAACCTGTGGCATTTTAAAAGAAAATAATTTAAACGCGATTTACCAGACAACCACAAGAGATAAAAATCGATTCCAATTGCAAAAAGATCTGACACTTGCTCATGAAACAGGTGTTGAAAATCTGTTGGTATTTACAGAAGACTATAGGATTTCCGGGGATACGCTTCAGGAATCAATGTTTTTTCATGTTGATTCAGGAAAATTGGGATCTGTGATGGATCATTTGAAAGAAGGGGTCACCATCGAAGGAAAAGAGCTCGAAAACAAGATGGACTTTGTTTTGGGTTCAGGGATTGAAACACCCTGGGGGAGAAACATGCCAAAACGCGGCATGGAAGAAATGGAAGATATGATGAATGTGGGCACAGGATATTTTTTAACAACACCAATCTTTGATGTTGATCAGTTTGCAAGGTTCATGAAGCAGGTTGAGCCATTCAAAGTACCTGTCATTGCTGAAGTCATGATTTTACGAACAGCGGGAATGGGGAAATTTTTAAATCGCCATTTTAAATCCGGACTTGTTCCTGACTGGGTGATTCAAAAACTTGAGAAAGAACCAAATAAAAAGAAGGCAAGCATGGAGCTTTTCGCCGACACGGTTAATAATTTAAAAGATATTTGCCAGGGGGTTCATATCATTACAATAGGCGGTGTCGATAACCTGGTGCAATATTTAAATGCAGCCAAGTTAAGATAAGGGAGAATTTTAAAATGGCAGAAGCGATTAAGATTGATGAACTTGACATTGAATTTAAAGATGAAGTTTTAGCAAAGGTACCAGATGCAAACTTTGATCTTTGTCTGACTTGCGGTACCTGCACCGGTGGATGTGCAGCCTCGGAGCTTATGGACATGGATCCGAGAAAACTGATTAGAATGTTGAATCTGGGTATGGACGATGAAATACGCAAATCAGACTGGAAATGGGTGTGCAGCATGTGTGCACGATGCGTGGCAGCATGCCCCATGAAAATTAATATACCAGCCCTGGTTTTTAATTTGCGTGGCAGCGTTGCCAGGGAAAAACGGCCCAAGGGAATTCTGGGTTCATGTGATCAGCATATCAGAACCGGAAGCGCCATGGGTGCAAAAAAGGATGATTTTGAATTTACGGTTCTGGACGTGGCAGAGGAAATCCGGGAAGATCATCCCGGGTTTGAAGATTTACAGGTTTCAGTGGACAGGGTTGGTGCCACAATGATACTGAATCAGAACTCAAGAGAACCTGTGACAGAACCTGAAGAAATGGGGCCTCTATGGAAGATTCTTCATACAGTGGGCGCCGACTGGACCTATCCCTCAGTGATGTGGGCCGGTGAAAATTATTGCATGTTCATGGCAGATGTAGAAGGGTGGAAATATATTATAGAGGAGTTTGTCCACCATGTGGACAATAATTTAAAAAGCCCCTATGTGGTTAACACGGAGTGAGGGCACTCCTACTTTGCAATCCTGGAAGGATTGCGTAAATTCAACATTCCTCATAAATTTGAATTAACCACCATCATTGAACTTTATGCCCAGTGGATAAGAGAGGGTAAACTTAAAGTAAACTCTGACTGGAACAAGGATATCGGAGCCAAATTTACTGTGCAGGATCCATGCAATATCGGCAGAAAAAGCGGATCCAACAAAATTGTAGATGATTTAAGGTTTGTGATTAAAACCGTTGTGGGAGAAGAGAACTTTATCGATACCGTTCCCAATCGCGGAAATAATTATTGCTGCGGTGGGGGAGGCGGAGCTCTTCAGGGTGGATTCCCGGATGAAAGAAGAGCATATGGCCAGACAAAATTCAATCAGCTTAAGGCAACCGGAGCCGGTTATGTGATTGCTCCCTGCCATAATTGTCACGGCCAGGTTGAAGACATTGGCGAACATTTTGGCGGTGGATGGCATGTTGTCCATTTGTGGACGATTATTTGTCTTGCCATGGGCGTACTGGCTGACACTGAACGAACATATCTTGGGCCGGATCTGGCACAGGTAGGACTATAAAAAGGAGGGAACCAAATGGCAGAAAAAGGTAGAGGGTCCGTGATGGTTGTCGGTGCCGGTATTGCAGGTATCCAGGCATCACTGGATCTGGCTGATTCTGGGTATCTGGTATACCTGGTGGATAAAGATACAGCCATTGGCGGAACAATGGCCCAACTGGACAAAACTTTTCCCACAAATGACTGCTCAATGTGTATCATATCCCCAAAACTTGTTGAAGCAGGACGTCACCTCAATATTGAGTTGATGACCATGACTGAAGTTAAGGATGTCACGGGAGAAGAAGGTGATTTTACAATCAAATTAAGGGAGCAGCCAAGGTATATTGATCTGGAAAAATGTACGGCATGCGGGGAATGTTCCAAGATATGCCCGGTGGATCTACCCAACCAGTTTGATGAAGAAATCGGGAACAGAAAAGCGGCATTCAAGCTTTATCCCCAGGCAATGCCTTCAGGCTTTGCCATAGAGAAAAAAGACAGGGCTCCCTGCCGTCTGACATGTCCTGCAGGACTTAATGTCCAGGGTTATGTACAAATGGTTAAGGAAGGTAAATATAAAGAATCCCTGGAAATTATCATGGAACAGCTCCCATTGCCGGGTGTGCTGGGAAGAGTCTGTCCCCATGAATGCGAAGATGCCTGCAGGCGTTGCCAGGTGGATGAACCCGTTGCCATAAGGGATTTAAAACGGCTTGCTGCAGACAGTTTTGACCCAAGGGAAGTGGAAATTGAATGCGCACCTAAGATTGGGAAGAAAGTTGCCATCATCGGTTCAGGACCTGCCGGTCTTTCAGCGGGATACCATCTGGCCAAACAGGGTGTGGATTCAACCATATTTGAAGCATTACCCCAGGCTGGTGGTATGCTCAGAGTGGGTATTCCAGAGCACCGCCTGCCAAGGGAAGTTCTTGATAAGGATATAGAAGTTGTGACCAACCTAGGGGTTGAACTCAAGCTCAATTCCCGTCTAGGCCAGGATTTTACTGTAGACAGTCTCATGGCTGACGGTTATGATGCGGTCTTTTTAGGCTTGGGCGCCCATAAAGGTATTGAACTGGGTATACCCGGTGAAGATCTTGAAGGGGTGCGACAGGGAGTTGATTTCTTAAGAGAACTCAATTTAACCGGGACAACCCAGGTGGGCAAAAAGGTCTGCATCATAGGTGGTGGTAATGTGGCCATTGATGTGGCGCGGTCTGCAGTCCGGCTTGGTGCTGATGAAGCCACCATTCTATATCGCCGTACACGAAAAGAAATGCCGGCATGGGAAGAGGAAATTTGTGCTGCTGAAGATGAAGGCGTTAAAATAACCTATCTTGCAGCTCCCCAGAAAGTTGTTGAGGAAAATGGCAAGATCAAAGCCTTGAGGGTGATTAAAATGGAATTGGGTGAGCCTGATTCGTCAGGGAGAAGACGCCCTGTTCCCATCCCGGGCAGTGAGTATGACATTGAAATGGATCAATTGATCCCTGCCATTGGCCAACGGCCCGATCTTCTGGCGGTTGAAAAACTGGCGGATCTGAAGATCAGTAAATGGAATACCACAGAGGTCAATCCGATTACCTATGCGACAGATAAAGAGGGCGTTTTTGCCGGTGGCGATGTCCAGACAGGACCAGGGGTTGCCATAAGTGCCATTGCAGCGGGTATGGAAGCGGCTGAATCCATTGTCAGATACCTAAATGGAGTTGACATGGAAGAAGGCCGTGAGATTTCAGTGGTGGAAAATCCTGAATTCAGGCCTGTAGATGAGGATATGCCCCAGGAAGACCGGTATAAAATGCCAGAGTTAGCAGCTGCAGAACGACTGGGTAATTTTAATGAAGTAGAACTGGGATATGGAGCCGAAGAGGGTCAAAAAGAGGCGGCAAGATGCCTGAACTGCGGATTTTGTTCAGAGTGTATGCAGTGTGTGGATGCATGTCTTGCAGATGCTGTCGATCATTCCATGATGGGTCAGGAGCATACCATCAATGTGGGCGCCATTATTATGGCTCCCGGGTTTACACCTTTTGAACCCACACAGATGGTCTCCTATTGTTATGGTCACAGTCCCAATATCATGACCAGCGTGGAATTTGAAAGAGTCTTATCTGCATCCGGACCCTATGCCGGTCATCTTGTGAGACCTTCTGATAATGTAGAGCCTGAAAAAATTGCCTGGCTCCAGTGTGTCGGATCAAGGGATATAAATAAAGGAGACCACTCCTATTGTTCCGGCGTCTGTTGTATGTATGCCAATAAACAGGCTGTTATTGCAAAGGAACACAGTGATAAAGGCCTGGATGCAGCAATCTTTTTCATGGATATGAGAACCCATGGAAAAGACTTTGATAAGTATAATATCAGAGCCCAGGATGACAGTGGTGTCAGATTTGTCAGATCCAGGATCCATTCTGTTTTTCCGGAAGTCGGTGATAAATACAGGATTGTTTACTCAACAGAAGCAGGGAACACGGTTGAAGAGATCTTTGACATGGTGGTTCTTTCTGTTGGACTGTCGCCGAACAAAGATGCACAAATGCTGGCAGATAAGATAGGTATAGAACTCAATAGCCACGGGTTTGCCCATACAGACAACCTGTCGCCGGTTTGCACGGATAAGAAAGGTGTCTATGTGTGCGGTGCTTTTCAGGAGCCTAAGGATATCCCTTCTTCTGTTATGGAAGCATCGGCTGCAGCGGCAACCGCCACTATGGCATTGTCAGAGGACAGATGGTCACAGACAAGAACAAAAGAGCTGCCTCCTGAAAATGATTTTTCAGGACAGACTCCCCGAATCGGTGTCTGGGTATGTAACTGCGGGATCAATATTGGTGGAGTGGCTGATGTTCCGGCGGTAAGGGATTATGCCGCAACACTGCCCTACGTGGTTAATGTGCAGGATAAATTGTTTACCTGTTCCCAGGATTCCCAGGAAAACATGAAGGAAATTATCAAGGAACACAAGCTTAACAGGATAGTTGTTGCAGCTTGTTCTCCAAGGACTCACGAACCTTTGTTCCAGGAAACTATCCGGGATGCCGGTTTGAATAAGTATCTTTTTGAAATGGCGAATATCCGGGATCAGAACACCTGGGTACATATGAATGAACCGGAAAAAGCAACGGAAAAGGCCAAAGATCTGGTTCGCATGGCTGTGGCAAAAGCCGCATTTATAGAGCCCCTGCACCAGGTGAGCCTTGATATTCAAAAATCACTTGTGGTTATTGGTGGTGGAGTGGCCGGAATGGAAGCCGCTCTTGGTGCCGCAAACCAGGGGATTAAAGTACATCTGGTCGAAAAAACAGGTACCCTGGGCGGTATTGCCAGGAACCTGAATGCCACCTGGAAAGGAGAACCGATTCAGGATTACCTTGATGATCTTATTGAAAGAACCAGGGCCAATGAGGCCATAGAAATTTATCTGGATACCCAGGTTCAGGGTACCACAGGTTCCATGGGAAATTTTGTTAGCACCATTGCAAAAAATGATGATGACAATCTGATTCCCATTGAACATGGTGCTGCCATCCTTACAACAGGAGGTATGGAATACAAACCCCATGAATACCTCTATGGGGAAGAACCCGATGTGCTCACCCACCTAGAGATGGATGCAGCGCTAAGGGAAGAGGATGAAAGGATTGACAAAGCAAATGCCGTTGTATTTGTGCAATGCGTCGGTTCAAGAAACGAAGAAAACCCCTATTGCAGCAAGGTGTGCTGTACCCACAGTCTTAAAAGCGCTCTGGCACTTAAGAAAAAAGACAAAAGAAAAAGGGTTTATGTGGTCTACAGGGATCTTCGGTCCTATGGTTTCAGGGAAGACCTTTATAAAGAGGCCAGACAATTGGGTGTACTATTTATACGGTATGATCTTGAAAAGATGCCTGTCCTTAGAAAAGACACCAGCGGAAATCTTGAATTCACTGTAACTGATCATGTTCTCCAGATGCCGGTGAAGATTCATCCGGACCTGGTCGTCCTGGCATCCGGTATTGTTCCGGGAGATAACAAGGATCTGTTTGAAAAATTCAAGGTACCGACAAGTGCTGAAGGTTTCCTTGTGGAAGCCCATGCAAAACTTCGACCCGTTGATTTTGCATCTGACGGACTGTTTGTGGCCGGTCTTGCCCATTATCCAAAACCCCTGGAAGAAAGTATTGCCCAGGCCCGCGCTGCTGTTGCTCGTGCCATGACAATTCTTTCAAGGGATTCATTGATGGTGGGTGGTGTTGTGGCAGAAGTCACCCGTGAAAAATGTGCCGTATGTCTGACCTGTGTTCGGACATGTCCCTATGGAATTCCATTTATCCATGCCGACGGATATGCACAGATTGATGCAGCCGAATGTCATGGATGCGGTGCCTGTGTGGCAGAGTGTCCGGGTAAGGCCATAAAATTGAATCATTTTACAGATCAGCAGATCTTGGCAAAGACAGATGCACTTTTTGAAAAGGCATAAAATTATGTATAAATTGTTATCATCAGGATTTATGGAGGCTAATAATGACCCAAGAATTTGAACCCAGGATAATCGCTTTTTGCTGTCAATACTGAGCGTATGCAGCCGGGGACCTGGCAGGTTCCATGCGACTCTCCTATCCTGCAGATGTGAAAATCATTCAGGTGCCATGCACGGGCAGGGTGGATATTCTCCATCTTTTAAATGCCATTAAAGATGGAGCAGACGGTGTATATGTGGCAGGATGTCTTGAGGGAGAATGCCACTATTTGGAAGGCAATCTTAAGGCCAGAAAAAAAGTGGAATACGTTAAAAAAACGTTGACCGAGCTGGGAATAGAACCTGAGCGGGTGGAGATGTATAATCTTTCTTCAGCTCAGGGTGCACGGTTTGCCGAGATTGCCAATGAAGTGGTGGAAAATATAAGGGGTCTCGGACCGACTCCCGTGAAAAACGACACCGCGGCATAGGTAAAGATAATAATTCATTAAACTGTGCCGGATGAAAATCTTCCGGCACAGTTTAAACAAACGATAGAGGTGAATCATGATAGTAGCAGATCGAAAGTCTCTTCAAGAGATTTTAGCGATGGTGGAAGACAATAAAAAAATTCTCATCTCGGGGTGCAAAGGGTGCGTTACTGTCTGCAATGTCGGTGGTTTAAAAGAAGTAGAGATACTGGCATCTTCAATGGAAATTGCAAGGAAAAAACAGGGCAATGACATTGAGATAGATATTAATGTTTTGGAAAGGCAGTGCGATACCGAATATGTTGCAGGGATCAGTGAAACCGTTGGTGATTATGAAGCCGTGATCTCACTTGCCTGTGGTGTCGGCCCCCAGTTTTTGTCTGAAATGTACAAAGACCAGACATTTTACCCCGGCGTTAACACCACTTTTTTCGGCGGTGCCACCGAGCATGGAATCTGGGAAGAACGATGTGCCGGGTGCGGTACCTGTATTATTCATAATTTTGGCGGGCATTGTCCTGTGGCAAGGTGCGCAAAAAGCCTGCTGCATGGACCCTGTGGGGGTTCATCCAATGGCAAATGCGAAATCAGTAAGGATACCGAATGCATTTGGGATACCATTGTCAGAAAGAAAATGGAGGAAGACCGTTTAGATGATCTTTTGGGCATAAGAGGCCTTAAAGACTGGCAGACAGCCAGGGACGGCGGCCCCAGGAGAAGTATCAGGGAAGAACTGGTTAAGGGAAATATTTAAAATATAAGGAGAGAACCAAAATGAGTGAGCTCAAATCAGGCAGTAATCTTGAAAAGGTTCTGACAGCCGGTCATTTTGCATTTACAGGAGAATGCGGACCACCAAAAGGTGCAAATGTCGAGCATTTGGTAGAAAAATTTCAATTTCTAAAGGGAAATGTAGATGCAGTTAATGTTACTGACAACCAGACAGCAGTTGTGAGAATGGCTTCTCTTGCCGCATCAAAGCTGATGGTGGAAGAGGGGCTTGAGCCCAACTTCCAGATGGTGTGCAGAGATAGAAACCGTCTGGCCATAATGAGTGATATATTGGGTGCCCATGCCTTAGGAATTAGAAATATGCTTTGCCTCTCCGGCGATCACCAGACATTTGGCAATCATCCGCAGGCAAAAAATGTTCACGATATCGACTCCATGCAGCTGATCGCGCTGGTAAAGAAAATGCGTGATGAGGGGAAATTCATGAATGATGAAGATATTGATGTCCCTCCCAAAATGTTTATCGGTGCAGCATGCAATCCCTTTGCAGATCCTTATGAGTTCAGGGTACACAGGCTTGCCAACAAAATTACGGCTGGAGCGGATTTTATCCAGACGCAATGTATTTTCAACATGGACAAGTTCAGAGACTTTATGAAAAAGGCCGTTGACATGGGGCTTGCTGAAAAATGTTATATCCTGGCAGGGGTCACCCCCATGAAGAATGCCGGTATGGCCAATTTTATGTCCAAATTTGTACCGGGCATGGATATTCCCGATTCCTTGATCAAGCGTCTCAAAAGCGTGGATAAAAAAGATCAATCAGAAGAGGGTATCAAATTTGCCCTGGAACAGGTTGAAGAATTCAAGGAAATGGAAGGGGTGGCAGGTGTTCACATGATGGCCATTGAGTGGGAGCACAAGGTGCCAGAAATCGCCGAGCGGGCAGGGGTTCTGCCCAGGCCGGTTGTTTAACTTTAGCATATGAAAGGAAGGCCTGGATAAAGTCATTTTACAGGCCTTCCCACCTGTTTTTAACTGTTTCATTCCTATCAATACCGCATGGCGTCCTGGAAAATACCGGCTAACTCTTTTTCTCCTGCGGCACGGGGGATAGTTTGGTCATCCCGTGGCTTTTTGTGTCTTCCATTTTTCAAAGGCAATGATTGCTGCTCCCAGAGCACCAACAATATCAGGTGATTCAGGCGTATTTATTTTATCAAGATTCATTGTTTCAGCTATGGCATTGACAACCCCTTTGTTTCGAGCCACACCGCCGGACATGGAAACTTTAAGCCCTTCAATATTTTTGGCCACTCTTTTAACCAGGGAATTTGTCCGTGCTGCAATGGCCCGGTTAAGGCCCTTTGCAATTTCTTTTTGTTCGGTTCCATCTGCAATCAGGGAGACCACTTCACTTTCTGCAAATACCGTACACATGGAACTTAAAACCAGATCGCTTGTGGCACCTTGATCCAGATCCCCCAATTGATTTATATCCACTTCAAGAGCCCTTGCCATGGCTTCCAGGAACCTGCCGGTGCCGGCGGCACATTTATCGTTCATGGCAAAGTCCACCACATTCCCATTGGCATCCAGGCGAAGGGCTTTACTGTCCTGTCCGCCGATATCAATTAAAATCCGTGTGCCCGGGATCATATGTTTTATCCCTTTTGCATGGCAGGTGATCTCTGTGACTGCGCCATCTCTTCCCTGAACGCGGGTTCTGCCATAGCCTGTGGCAATAATGGACTGGATGTCTTTTTCCATGATTCCGGCTGCATCAATGACATTTTTTTTTGACTGAGCAATGGATTCAATATTATTGACTCCTGTGGGGATAACAGATGATGACAATATTTTTTTTTCTTCATCAATGAGCACGGCATCACAGGAAAGACTGCCGATATCAATACCAAGGAAAATCATTGGATTTTCTCCTTAATCAAAGTTGAATAAAATTTGTAATTGCTTAGCATGTTAAAAGCAGTTATCTTAAAACCCTTTCTGATGGATATTTGCAGGAGGCCAAGTGGTTCGCATCGAAACAAATATCCATGGGACAGGGCGGTTTCAAGCATAAGAGCTGAATAGTTATTAAAATGTTTAAGAAAGCATTTCCATAAACGCTTCTACCCGTGTTTCTATCTGGCCTTTGGCAAGATTACGCGAATCCACACAATCGATTTCAAGATTTAGAACCGGCACATTAATATCCTGCATCCCTTTTGTGATAAGGCCCCGCGCCCCTGTGCCTTGGCGGCATCCCCAGTGACAGGGGTTAATGGCTCCGTCGATCTGGTAGTCCTGGGCAAGGTTCTGCATGTTTTTTATCCGTTGGGACGTATCCATGCTAAAGGGAATGGAAATCATCCTTTTTGCAATGCTCTCAAAGGGATTTTCAGGATCCATGGGTTCCCATGTTACCGTATTGAGTTCGTCAATAACAATCTTTGCGCCCATATCATCAAGCATTTTATCTAACGGAAAAGGATATTGAATCCGGTTCTGTATCCACATGAGCCTTGTTTTTTCTTTTGATGCATGATGCCGGCCCGTTTCAATCCGCTGATTCAATTCATCTTTAAATGCCTGGCAGATATCAACCCCTTCTTTTGTGCCCATCAAAAGCGTCATGACAACGCCAAAATCCCTTAACAGACGGTTATCAACAGGAGAGGGTTTTGTTTTTGCAAGCGTGTAAATATCTTTTAAAAGTGTGCTTGACCGGTTAAAATTCTCCAGAGCAAGACCCAATTTTTCTTTTGACAATGGTTTTTTTGTGTGGGCAGAAACAAAATCTGTTAATTCCTCAACCTGTGCGGCAAGATATTCCACTGCATCTTCAGAGTAATTCTGTGGTACGTTTAAAATGAAGAAATCTTTTTTATACTGGTCTGCGAAATTCTCCATAACGGCAAGGCCGGCTGTACAGGGACTGCTGGTTCCTATTATAAAATCAGGTTCTGGCATGGCATTTTTTAAAACCGCCCCCATGACCGCCCTGTGATAAGCACATGAATCCGTTGCAAACCCGGCATCTTCAGCATCTTCAAAGAAAAAACCGGCTGTCTGTGTGGATGCTAATAAGGCACCGACAAATTCAACAAAACAGGAGGTGATCCCCATGGCGTTCAAAAGATCAAAGGGAGCTGTTACGCCGCACCAGGCAATGGTTTCGTTTTTGGAGTATAGCTTTCTGCCAAGCCTTGAAAGTTCAAGAACATACTTTTTTCTGGCATTGATGCCTTTTGGGTCCTGACGGAGTTTGTCTTTTATTCCTTTTACAGTATTGTCAAAATGGTCATACATCATGATTACACCTCCAACATTTCGGTAAACGCTTCTATTCTTGTCTGCTGCTGACCCATGGAGCCAGTTGTGCAGTCTCCTTCCAGCATGAGGAAGGGAATGGATTCTTTTTGAAGAGCCTGCCTGATCATGGGGATTCTGGCCAGATAGGGGTCGCAGAATTTTAAGGTAAACCCGATAACCCCTTTTGCATGGCTGAGTTTTGCTCTCTCAACAATCCGTTGCGCGATACTGCCGGGCAGAGTCGTGTCCATTGTCCTGGCACAGGGGGTCTGCTCAAGATATGACTGGGCCAGGGACCTGAAGATATTATTATCTGATCCAGTGTCAACTTTTGTTACAAATCGTGATGAGGTACAAAAATCAGTGCCCGTCACCTGCACGTTCCATGTTTCAAAAAGATCATACACCTTTGGATCAAACAAAAGATTCCCAAAAATAAAAATAGGGGCTGTAATGGATGTGTGAGCATTTTCAGGTTTGATTTTCTTTTTTGCCATGGCAAGTGCTTGATCTGTTGATTCAGTGGCAGCCGTATTAATGATTTGTTGAAGTTGAGAAGCATATCCAGGGAAAAAATCATGGGACATTGTATGTTCAAATTTTTGAACAGAATCAGCAAGAAGGTTCCATTGGGAAATTTTGTTGGATATGATCTTTGGATCAAAGGGTTCATCGTTCCATTTGAAAAGGGTTCTGGAAAGACGCTCATACTCTTTTGAAAGAAAATCAAGGCTTAAGCTGTTCATCCCGGAAGGAAGGTCAATCAGGATGATTTTATCATCAGGTCTTGCCGCCTGCCAGGCATCGGCCAGACGCCTCATGGTATCGCATGAATTGATAAAGACCATTCCTTCAAGCTCCGGCAGATCATTATCAAGGGCGCGGTCAAGTACTTTTTTGACATGGGGGCATAGGTTATCATGAAGCAGGTGTCCAGCCTGGTCCGGGGATTTTGTTTCCGGGAAAACCCGAAAAGGGGAAAACCCCGCAGCTTCAATTAAAGGGACCGGTGTATAGGCACAGGTAAACCCTATCTTTTTTTTCATTTTACATCCTCCTTGCTGCAATTTAAAAGAATGGTGTGAAGCACGTTTTTTGTGGTTTCAATATCTTTTTTTGAAATCGAAGAAAAAACCTTGTCAAGGGTATCTGATAAAACCTTTGTTGATGAAACTTCGGCATCAACACCGGCCTTTGTCAGGACAATTTTATTGGCCCTTCTGTCATGGGGATCAGGTTCTCTTCTGACCAGGGCATCCCTTTCCATGCGGTCCAAAAGTCCGGTCATGGTGGATGGTTCAAGTCCTGCTCTTTTACCCAGTTCGTTTGCCTTAAGCCCGTCTTCATCCCACAGGGCCAAAAGAACACCAAGATAGGCAGGCTTTATTGTGCTGACACCTTTATTGATAAATCCTTTTTTTAAATGGGATGTAACAGCCAGCGTTGCCCTGGAAATCAAGTAATAAGGGCAATCCGGCGGAAGGGGAAAATTCATTTTTTAATACCTCATCATATTATATTTATCCGAATTATACGCATACGTAATATATTGTCAAGAACTATTTTATTAAAGCCGGGTTAACAATAATTATTTGCCGTATTCATACGCCAACATAAAAAGAAAATTCCCATATAACAGGTTCACATAAAAGGGGATATTATTTTCTGATATTATTTGTCACACAGCACAATCTGTTGTATTCTAAATATATATTACAGTATTCAACCAAAAGATCTGATTTAAAAAAGACAGGGTTTATTAAACATGAAAAAAGACGGTGGATTAATCAGGAACTGGCAGCTTCATCATCTGATCTTACCGGACATAGAGGGTTTGGAAGAAGAATTTTTAGCTACTTTCCCCGGAGTATTGCTTGACCCTGGACCATTGAAATTCAGTGGCACAGTTGTTGAGGATTCAGCCGGTAGGTATAAACCGGGCTGGCACATGATCTCCTCCTACATCTGCTCAATAGACAGGGAAAGAGGCGTTATTGAAACAATGAATACGATCTATAAGGTGATAGATGAAGGAAATGATGAGTTGCCGGATATGGGCAATGATATTTTAAATGTTTTTTATTGAAAGACATTTTTTCCATCTTTTGAACAAAACCAGATTTACTTTAATAAAATTGAATATTGAATTTCCATCACCAACCCAAGATCGTGTGGTTGTATGATTTCGTTGAAACTCATCAATGATTGACACAGTCATGATTGTCACTGCAGTAATGTATAGAAATACTAATGGATTCAATTTGTACTACCCTTTAATCTTCTAACCCCTTGGGTGTTTACCTAATGGGATAAAAACTCAAATTTTCTATCATTAATATTTGGGTAGGCTGATCAATCGTTGTCGCAATTTGATTTTACCTTTATCCAATGGGCATATCAAGGTTCTGAATCCAAAAAAATCATCATCGTACCGGAATCGGTCCCAACCAGGAAACACCACCTGATTTGCCGTCAAAGGGGTCTAAAAAAAATTAGGCAGTGGGTTTGGGTTTGTTGTTGCTATATTCACAAAGAGAATATATTTAAGAATTTGTACAGTTCCGGATTCATGTTCAGCAGACAGGGATGGAATTCCGAGAAACAGGATGCCCTGTTTTGGATTAACAATATATTTTTTTGTTGTCTTATTAGATATTAATAAAATCAAAAAATCTTGGAAAAAGGGGGAACGATGATCCAGACAAATACCACTTTTAAGGCCAGTCCACAGTTCCGGATGCTGACCGAAGATCAGGTCGAGAGAATCAAGCGAACCGCTTTCAGAATATTGGAGGAAGTCGGCTTTAAGGTCCTGCATGGCGGAGTACGAAAAATGTTTCAGTCGGAAGGCGCAATCGTTCAGGGTGATTCCGTCAAGGTACCGGAATTTATTGTTCAGGGTTGCCTATCCTCTGCGCCAAAGGGGTGGAGTCTTTTTGATCGGCATGGCCGTCGCACACTGGATGTTTCCGGTCGAAACAGCTACTATGGCACCTCAACGGCCAGCCCGAATACCAAGGATGCCCTTACAGGTGAATATCACGAAACCCGGGTCGAAGATCTTGCACGTGCAGCTAAGATCGCAGATGCCCTTGAGAATATTGACTGGGTCATGCCAATGGGATCGGTCCAGGATGTACCAGCCATGGCTGCTGATTTACACGAATTCTTTGCCACCGTAACCAACACAACTAAACCCATCCTTTTTTTAGCCTACTCTCCCCGTGGAACCGAGTTGATTTATGATATGGCTGCTGAGGTGGCTGGTGGTACGGACAAACTCAGGGAGAAGCCTTTCCTGGTCCTTTATCCTGAGTCAATTTCACCAATGATCATGCCGGCAGAGGTGGCTGACAGGATTATGATCGCAGCTGATAGAGGTCTGCCACAAATGATGGGGCCAAGCATTCAGCCGGGAGCGACGGGGCCGGTGACCATGGCCGGAGCCGTGGCTCAGGGTGTGGCAGAGTCGATGTTTTGTGTAGTCGTTGCCCAATTGCGCCAGCGGGGTTGCCCCGTTGGGCTTGGTTGCAACTTCGGTATTCTGGACATGGCCCAGGGGTTGATGAGCATAGGTTCTCCGGAAATGAGCCTGGCGCTTGCTGCCCAGGCCGAAGTGGCTCAATCCCTGGGCTTGCCCACCTGGGGATTGGCAGGGGCAACAGACGCCAAATGTCTGGATGCTCAGGCCGGAGCCGAAGCCGCTTTTCATATTTTAGCCCAGGGTCAGTCAGGCCTGAATCTTATTCATGATGTTGGATATATGGACATGTCAATGGCCTGTGCTGTCGAACAATTGGTTATGAGTAATGATGTCATCGGTATGGCTAAAAGATTTTTAAGCGGTTTTGAGATCAGCGATGAGCACTTGGCACTGGATGTCATTAGTAAGGTGGGGCCTGGAGGACACTATCTTCAGCAGGAGCATACCATGAACCATTTCCGGAACGAACTCTGGAGATCCAAGGTTTTTACTCGGCAGCCCTTTGAACGTTGGAAAGAGGAGGGTTCCAAAGATGTAGAGACCCGTGTCAGAGAAGAAATCAGACATATCCTGGAAACACATAAGCCAAAGAGACTGCCAGAGGGTGTTATTACTGAATTAGAACGGATTAAAAACAAAGGTGAGAAAGAACTTATCAGCAAATAGAGACGGACAGGTTCATTATCTGGGTCTTAGAAAAGCATAGGAAAACCAACCGGATTTTCTCCGATTAAATTATTATTTACTCGGCTTTGTTTTTTTACTATGCTTTGCTTTATAAGTGTTCAAGAAAATAGATGGTTTGGCTTAAGCCCTTTTAAGAGCGGAAAAAATATGAGTAAAGCAGTATCTGATAATCAAAAATTATTTGTGGCCCATGGGTCGGCAATAATCAAATCCATCTTTATACTATTAATCATATCCTGCATTCTCATTGGCCCCCTTAGGAATATAAGCCTTAACGGTGCAAGTTTAACCCGGGTTGACCAGACCAGTATCCAGTATCTTGATCAAACCCTTAAAAGAGCCACCATCGCATATGGTTTGTGCCGGGCCACAAATGCACTTGTCTCAGTTCTACAGGAAATTGATGTTGGATTTGAGGTAATCGGTACCATCACCTTAAGTCCCTTTGAATGGCTGGATCCTTTAAATGATCTTGTGGAAAGGTTTTCATGGGTTCTGCTGGCAGCAATGGCCTCTATCGGTATTCAGGAGTTTTTTATGCGATTGCTGCCAAACTCGATTATTAATTATATATTACTGCCGGGCTTGTTCCTGTGGCTGTCAGGACTTTGGGCAAATAAATATCTGCCTGTAAACCTCTTGTCTTTGGGCAAACATCTTGTCCTTCTGGCAGTCATCATGCGATTCATTATTCCTGCTGAAGTTGCCATTAACAACTGGATATACGATTTTCATTTAGAAAAAAAGTATACCCAGTCTGTGGATAATATAAAAACTAGAGTTAAAGAGATAAAAGACAGAGCCCCGGTTGACGAAATATCCTTAGAGGATTCAAAGGTGGAGCAAAGACGCACTGAGGGTGATACCATGCAGTTTGATATGCCTCCAGCCGTTGCAAATTCCAAGGAAGAGAAAAATCAAAGTGAAGACGATCCAATCACCTATGATATGCCGCCAAACCCGTCAGATTCGATAAAAGAACCAAAGAGCGATACAAACGGATTTTTCAACAAGACTAAAGACAGATGGTCAAAAAGTTTGGCCAACACAAAAAAAACATTGGATCTGGTGGGAAATTTGGGAACTAACCTTAAAGATTTTCAACCCTGGCTTAAAGATCAAATCCCATTCCTGTTTGAAAATTTCATTTCCCTTATCATGGTATTCATTATTAATACCATTTTCCTGCCCATATTTATTTTATGGCTGATTATTTATTTGATCAGATTAATAACTCACTCACAGTTTGGACACAAAGTGGAAAAACAATTTAAGATAAACATTTTTCAAAAAAAACAACAACCACTCAACTAAAAAAACTCCCAATAAGTTTCTATTAAAACGTTTATTCTAATATAAATCCACAGGAACAAAGCAGTTGGAAAATTTAAAAAGAGATTGACTTTTTTTACTAGCTGCTATTTTATATTTGTAGGTCTTTACCCCGCTCTTTTTGTTTTTACGTTCTGGTCTCGGCTTCATGATTGAAAATAAGATTCTGATGAAGATGAAGTTGGCAGCACCTTATTATAAAGTTAATTTGGAGCCGGATTATGAAGCCTTTATTCAATGTGTCTCAAATAATGAAAAAGTCTATTTTACCCCTTTTTTCAATGGTAGGCTTCTGTGTTTTTGTCCTGCTTGCCAAAGCATTTTTAAGGCCTGCCACCTTTAGAATACTACTGAATATCGTTTCAATTCTGATTATCCTTTTAACCATGGGCGTGACACTTTTAAAGTTCCGCAATGAAAGACAATTTACCTGTACATCTCAGGTGCTTGCCATCTTTTTCCCTTTGCTGACCTTTATCGTTTTTTCCCTTGTTTTTACCAAACTGGGCCAAAGTTTTCTTTATTTTTCCATATTATCAGGAGCCATTGGATTGGCTCTGGGGGCATTCTGGAGCCGCACCCTGACATTGAGTCTTAAAAAGAAACAGGTCTGGGGCAAACAAAGCGGTCTATGGCTGGTTTTTTGGGGCGCTTCATTCATGGCCACGCAGATCACTGTCTTGTTGAATAAAAAAGCAATGTTTAATTACAGTATCATTTTAATGGCATTTACCACGGGCATCGCTGTTGGAATGGGGTTGATCATCATAAAAAAGATCAGAATGTTGAATAAACAAGGGCTTGCCCCGGGAAAACTGATCATTTTCTTTTTTTTAATGTATCCATTTTTTTTTCCCACACTAACAGTCCATGCCAAAACCATGGTAAAATGGCAGCACGACCCGCTTAACCCAAAAACCATTACAGCAGGGAAACCCTATTCAGTCTCATTTGTACTGCAGTGGGAAAATATTGACGGACCGGTTCCCTACGAGATCTACACGGCCACAGCCGGGGTAAAAAGTCCCGGCGTACTGTTGAAGGTTGAAGAAGCCAATACCATCCACAGCAAAGGCACTTTCACAGGAACCGGGTCTAAACGAATCACCTTTAACTTGGACGGTATGCCTATTTGGACTTCCAACGGGTATCCGAGAACATTTCAATCTGTCGGTGTCCGGGCACACTACAAGACGAGTAAACACTGGGATAAATGGAGCAAATCCTACGCTTCGCATGCCATAAAATTCACTAATAGTCAACCGCAGGTGAAATTGACATGTGACGCGCCTTTTGCGCCCAATAGCGATCTAACTCGGCTTGTTCAGGAGGGGGGAATAGTCAGCATAGACGCCAGCGATTCTATAGATCCGGACGGTCACAAAATTATTACCTACCACTGGTACGTCAGCCAGATGCAAGGGGGAAGATCTCACTATGTTTTCGGGTCAAGTGATGAACCCAGGATATCCACATTACCTGTTATTCAGCATGCTTTTCCCAAAACAGGCAGTTACTACATCACAGTCATACCGGTGGATGAGCATGGCGGTGGGATGAAATATGGCGAACTCCCCCAAGGTGTCTATGGCACGGGAAAATACGTCTGGGGTTACCAACACCCCACCAAGATGGTTTTTTTTAAAGCAAATCCCCCATTTTTCATTAATTTCCGTGCAAGTAGAAGCAGCTATATACCCGGTATGATTGCCGGCGGAGAGGGGGTGTTGAAAAATTGGAAGGAAGAAGCCATTTCAGGTGCCCATGTTAACGTTGCTGTCAAGGATACCAATGGCAAAGAAATATCGCGCAGGGAATCAAAACCGTTAATAACAGATTCCCTGGGCAAATTTACCTGGAAGGGATTATTGCCGCAAAATGCCCTGCCGGGGAACTGGACCCTGACTCTGAAGGCCGCAAAAAACAATGAGATTTTAGTGGATGGCGCAGATTTTCCCATTGTGATAAAAGCCGCCCAAAAAAATGTTCAGACATCAGGTTCAAAGGGTTTGGTCCCAACGGCAAAAACAGGGGCAGACAAAGGGAAAAATGAATTTTCCGATGAGGAGTTTAATAACTATGTGGCCGGCGTTTCAGCCCTTGGCGGGGGGGTGGCCGGACTAGGCGCACTTTTTTTCATGTTCATGAACGGGTTTTTCAGCCCGGGGGGCTCAGGACTTTTTTCAAATAAACCTGAAGCAAGCACAACAGAAGATTTTGATGATGATATCTCTTTTCAGATGTCAGAACCAGATCCCATTGAATTGAGTCCTTTGGAAACCAAACAGGAATGGACTAAGACCGGTTATGAGTCGCTGGGTGAACATGAGGAAACAACGATTCAGAAACGGTACCGCCAGAATTTAAATATGCATTATGAGCAGATGAACAGCCATCATGAGCTCATGGAAAATGTGTATCTGGCAGGTGAAGGCGGTTCAAAAATTATCCTGTACCTGGCCGATAAAGGGGTGGATATTTTGGGCGGTGTGACCGGCCCCACAGGTGAAGGGATCAAGGACACCTACAATTTTACAAAATCTTTTGCCGGTACCATCGCTGAAAATTTATCCCAGGGCAGGGATGCGGGAATTGGAACCGCTGTTGTCAACGGCATTACCAATGTTTTACTGGAACTGGGCAAAGACTATACAATTGATAAGTTCGGTATACCCGGGGCTGAGTCAAAGAATTGGCAAAGTATGAATTTTAAACAGCTTACAAAAGTAAAAAATAAAAATTTATGGAATTCCATGGGCAGGGGCGGTGTTAATTCTTTAATATCTTCTGAGATCGGGGACCGGATGATCAATGTGGGAAAGGATCCGGTGCAGTTTTCAAAAGATGTTTCCCAATCAATTAAAGACAAGTGGGCCTGGCTGACGGCTGAAAATGAAAATGTAGATGTCTCGCTGGATGCCATAGATACCGGTCCTGACCAGGCAGGCCCTGCTGAGATGGTCTGGTAGACGGAAAATATACAGGCTCTGTCCGGCATTTGGATAATTGTGAATGGGGAGTAGTTTTGAAGATGAATCATGAGGAGTGTGAAATTGGATACTAAACAGAACAGGTACAAAATTACGCAGGATGCTTTAGGGGTTTTAGGAACACTTGTTCCCGGAGATAAAAATGTGATTTCACCTCTCAGGTCTTCGGATTCACCCAGGATGACGGCACCCCGTGAAAGTCAGTTGAAAAAAGCCGGTGTCCTCACCGGTAAAGGTGCTCTTTTCCCGGAAGCTGAGGCGACCCTTTCTCTTCTTGCCCAACCGGGCGCATTCGCTGGAATCAGGATTTCCATGGGTGCAAGGATAATGGAACACACCCTTTTTTATGGGCCCAAGGCTGGAAGAGGCGTGGTTTTAAGTGCAACAAGCGATGGACTGGAAATATGTGATCCTGTGAATGTGGATGAGCTTGTGGACTGGCTGGGGCAATTTACAGGCAACAGCTTTTTTACCCATATGACTTATCTGGCTGAATTTGATATTTTAGAAGGACTTGCATTAGCCGCTGTCATTGATTTGCATCGCAGAAATGTAATGCGTTCATATGCCGATCCCTCACATACTGTCTAAACACATTTTGATGTTAAAACCATTAATCAAATCATTCACGACACCCCGGACAGCCCGGAATGGTTCGTGGCAGTAGTCAAGAGATCTGCAGACATAAAAGAGGGTGAGGTGCCCAGAATTGATGGGGCAAATTTAACCACTCTTGCAGACAAGGGACATATAGCGCCGGGCAATGACGGTTATTCACCCGATAAAAAAATAGAACCATTAGCCTCCCATTTTCTTAAGATAGATAAAATTCTAACATTAAAAGCAGGTAAGTTAACCAAAGCTAATAATGAGTTGGATCATATTGACGGCGGATCAATGTATTGCCTAAGCGCGGGTGTTAACGATACAATGATAATTGATACTTCAGACAAGGTCCGATTTTCAACGATTTCTACGGCAAACTTGCTGGCCTACCTTCGCGTTTTTCTTCGTTCCCCGGAAAGGGCAGAAAAATTATTGAAGGTAATAAAACCCAAACCTGTTTTACCTGAAAAAGAGGTCGATTTTTCAGAAGAATCCGTTAAAAAGAAAACTAAGTTTTGTTCTGAATGCGGGCAGGCGCTGGATGCCGGGGCCAGGTTCTGTGCCGACTGCGGTTCGAAAATTTAAGATATAGCAAAAGGGGTTGATGATGAAAAAATGTATGAATTGTAATATCACCTATGATTCTGAAAAAAAGTTTTGTATCCAATGCGGCAGCCCTTTAGAAACAGCAGCTAAAGAAAAACCGGTCCCTGATCAACAGGTTTGTCCCGGATGCCGGATACCCATTGAACCTGGAAAAAAATTTTGCACCCATTGCGGCACAGCCCTGGAGCTCGAAGAAAAAAAAGTCCGTCCAAAAATGACCGATCCCATAAAAACCAATGAAAAACCCTCCAGGACAAAATGGATAATTGGTACGCTTATACTGATAATTATTTTAGGGGGTGTCATTGGCATGGGATATTATCAATACCGGGAATATCAAAAAGGGGCACCGATTAGAGCCCGTGAGGCAAAGTTTAAGAACCTTATAAAACGGGCAGATAATATAAACAGTCCTGAAGAGCGCACTCAAGTGTTAAAAGAACTTCTTAAAGCTGAAAAGTGGACTGAAAGAGACAGACCAGAGATTAGACGCCAAATAAAAGAAGCCATAAAAAAAATCAGGGAAACAACCTCTCCTTAAGGGTCCACCCATTTTAATGTAAACAACCCATCACAGCCAATTTAAATATGATGGTTGCCAATAAAAAGGTGAAGGTCATATACTGGACGTTAATGAAATCATAAAACACTATATATTGTACTTGTGTTTTTTTGAAATGCTATATAAAGTATGTTTGTCTTACAAAGAAAAATAGTTTTTTTCTTCGGCTTTCATGGGAAAGTAAATAAATGTTAAAGGTATCAAATGCTTGAGTACATAAAAAGTAAAAGCAGATAAAACAAGAAAAAGGATCCTAAGAATATGCCACAAACCAAAAAGCAAAATGAAGCCATAAGTTTTATATCAGAAAATTCCAGGACAGTACTTGAGCGAAGATATCTTAAAAAAGATCAATCCGGAAAAGTATGTGAATCACCAGAGCAAATGTTTCGAAGGGTGGCAGCTCATATTGCCCAGGCTGAAAAAAACTATGATAAAAAAGCAGATACAAAAAAAATGGAGGACCGGTTTTACAATTTGATGACCCAGTTCAGGTTTTTGCCTAATTCACCGACGTTGATGAATGCAGGCAGATCCCTTGGCCAGCTTGCCGCCTGTTTTGTTTTACCGGTGGAGGACAGCATACAAGGTATTTTTGAGGCGGTTAAAAATGCGGCTACAATCCACAAATCAGGTGGTGGAACAGGCTTTTCCTTCTCACGGCTTCGTCCGGAAAACAGCAGGGTCGGGTCCACGGGCGGTGTGGCTTCCGGTCCGGTTTCTTTCATGAAGATTTTCAACACAGCCACTGAACAGGTGAAGCAGGGCGGTACCAGGCGAGGGGCCAACATGGGCGTTTTGCGTGTGGACCATCCAGACATTATGGCTTTTATCAGATGCAAAAATAACAAACAGGACTTGAATAATTTCAATATCTCCGTTGGTGTGACAGATAAGTTTATGGAGGCAGTTTCAGAAAAGGGCGACTATGACTTGATCGACCCGAGAACAAAAGAGGCGTCTGGGAAATTGAATGCATATGCTGTTTATGAAGAACTGGTAAGCCAGGCATGGACGACCGGCGATCCCGGCATCATCTTTTTAGATGAGATCAACCGGCATAATACTACTCCGGGTATCAGCGAAATTGAATCCACCAATCCCTGTGGTGAGCAGCCGCTCTTGCCAATGGAAGCCTGCAATCTTGGATCGATAAATCTGACAAAATTTGTAAGTTTGAAAAAAGGCCTACCGGTCATTGATTTTAAAAAATTAAAGGAAACCATCCATCTTTCGGTCCGGTTTTTGGATAATACCATTGATATGTCGAGGTATCCGATAATAGAAATAGAACACATGGTTCAAGGCAATCGCAAAATAGGCCTGGGCGTTATGGGATTTGCAGACATGCTCTTTGAAATGGGCATACCCTATGATTCAGATGAAGCCATTGATACTGCAGAGGAAATTATGTCGTTTTTTCAGAAGGAATCTCATGCTGCTTCAATCGCTCTTGCAAAAGAAAGGGGGGCTTTCCCCAATTTTGACAAAAGTGTATTTAAATCTAAAAAACGATCCAAGATGCGCAATGCCACAACAACCACAATTGCCCCCACAGGAACCCTCAGCATTATTGCCGGTTGTTCAAGCGGTATTGAGCCTGCTTTTGCCTTGAGCTTTGTCCGGACGGTAATGGATAATGATAAACTTTTGGAAGTGAATCCCGTTTTTAAAAAAACTGCCAGGACACACGGATTTTATAATGAGACGCTCATGGAAGAGATTGCGGAAAAAGGAAGCGTTAAAGGCAACACCCAAATCCCAATTGATATCAGAAAAGTGTTTGTTACCGCACATGATATAACGCCCAAAAATCATATCCGGATGCAAGCGGCTTTCCAGCAGCATACAGATAATGCGGTTTCTAAAACTGTAAATCTCCCCCATGATGCAGACAAGGACGATGTCAAATATATTTATGACGAGGCGTTTAAACTAAAGTGTAAAGGCGTGACCATCTACAGGGATGGAAGCAAAGACAATCAGGTCCTTTCTGTTTCAGGCAAAAATGGCAAGGCAAATGGGAATGATTTTTTGGTTGCCGGAAGGAAACGACCAAAAATTCTCAACGGGTTTACCGAAAAGATCAAGACAGGTATGGGATATCTCTATGTGACCGTATCTGAATTTAATAGCAAACCGTTTGAACTTTTCGCAACCATTGGAAAATCAGGAAAATCCACACAGGCCAAGACAGAAGCCATTGGAAGACTGATTTCACTATCATTAAGATCTGGTGTGGATGTGGTGGAAATCATAGACCAGATAAAAGGGATCCGGGGAGAGCATGCCGTATTTCAGGAGGGTGGTTTGGTCTTTTCCATTCCAGATGCCATTGCCAAAGTGCTTGAGAAACGATATCTGCCCAATGGGAACGGGGAACATGTAAAATCGTTTAAAAACCAGCTTAAATCAAACCTATGTCCGGAATGCGGGCAGACCATTGCTTTTGAAGAAGGCTGTATGACCTGTCATGCATGCGGATACACAAAGTGCAGTTAAGCATATAAGCCGCAGTCGCTCACAAAATGGATGATGAGATTTGTGAGTTGACCGTCCGGCAGAGGTAAAACTGCCGGGCGGTGAGCATTTCGTAACTAAAGAACCGGGTCAAAACTGTTTTTTTTTCGCCATTAATTGTGTGCAAGGTTTTTGATCCATTTGCGGGATCTGAACCGCCATATGCCAATACTTAACTTATAGATTTCTTCACTGGCAACCAGCGCCATTACCCAATAAACAGGCAGGTTCAAGTAAAAAGCAGCTAGAAAAGATATGGGCACACCAATGACCCAGACACCGGTTAAATCGAGCAGGAACCCAAAATGGGTATCCCCTCCGCCTCTCAGCACACTGACGATATTGGTAAAATTGGTGATTTTAACACATAGTACCATACCGGCCACCAGCATCAGGTGATAGGCATTCAGATAGGCTGCATCAGAAACCTTGTAAAACCCAAGAACCATTTCCCGGGAAAGGATCATGGCATCGCCTGCAAAGATGGCCATGAAAAACTGCAATCCTAAAAGATATTTACCGTATTGATATGCGATGTGTTCTTTTCCTGCACCAATGTTGTTCCCCAATATGATTGACCCGGCATAAAACAGACCGAAAAACGGTATCAGAACAAAGTTTTCAATGGATGCTACAATATTTACAGCAGCAATAGATTCAGTCCCGATCCTGGCATATACCAGATGATACAGACTGACACCGGTCACCCAGATAAATTCATTGAGAATAACCGGCCAGCAAGTGTTTAAAATCTTTTTGAAAAACGGGTAATCAAAATCCAGCATCTCGGAGATTTTGGCAGCAATGGGGTATCTTTTGTAATAAACAACACTGATTAAAATAAATCCCTCTAAAAACCTTGAAATGCAGGTGGCAAAGGCAGCGCCATTAACACCCAACTCAGGCAATCCCAGTTTGCCGAATATAAGACCATAGTTCAGAATCACGTTAAAGATTACGGCAAAGGCACTGGCATACATAGGCGCCTTGACAATCCCTATGCTTCTCAGGTTGTTCATATAGGAAAATGTCACAACGGTGATGACAAAACTGACACCAACAATTCTTAAATACCCGGATCCCAGACGTACCACTTCAAGGTCCCTGGTAAATAGAGACATCATGGATTCCGGTATCGCCATCGCTGTAAATGTAAAAAAAATACAGAAAAATAATCCTCCCAAAAGTCCTATCCCCAGGAGTTTCTTGATTTTGCCATAGTCTTTTTTTCCCCAGTATTGAGCCGTAAAAATGGATACCCCGCTATGAATTCCAAATTGAATAATGATGAAAATAAAGACAAACTGATTGGCAATACCAACTGCTGCAATGGCTGTTTCATCCAATTGTCCGATCATCAGCATATCAATCAGAGCCATGGAGGAATTTAAAAAATTCTGGATGGCAATGGGCAATGCCAGTTTGAATAATAGTTTTATAAAATTCTTGTTATCCTAATTTGTATATTTTTTAATAAGGTTCATATTTCACCCAAATAAAAAAGCCCGCTTCTTTTACGAAGCGGGCTTTTTTTAAAGTTTATTTTTTTAGTTTAATTACAAAAAGACGCTCCTATCCCCACGAAAATTTTCCCTTTGGGATCTTGACTGAAGGTTGTACCTGCTTGATACATGATATGTATGGTAGTTTTTCATTTTAGCCTTTTTGCTTTTCAATATTTTTTTAAGGACACCTTATGAACCATTTTTTCAAATGTGTCAACTATTTTATTTTTACAGGCAGTTGCATCGTTCAGTTGCATCGTTGTAAGAGTGCATAAATTGTTGGCAAATCTATATCCCATGAGGCGAGGCAAAGAAAGGGGGGCCGTTGTTTTAGATGCTGATAAGGGCCTGTCCACCAAATATGCTGAACAGGTAAGTCAATATTTAAACCTGTTTAAGCCAGAGAGTTTCCAATGCCATAAACGGCGTAAAGGAAAACATTGTCCATCAAAACACCAGGGGTAATTTCACTTTTAAAATATTTTTAATATTTTTCGTAATAGGGGTGTTTTCA
>CAYVZG010000017.1:0-63426 GCA_964455805.1 uncultured Desulfobacula sp. | reverse complement strand
ACTATTTTTCAATTGGAAAATCACCTGTGAAATCCGGTTCATTTTTCTTGTTGAATTAAGCAACGTTATGAACGATTATAATGCAAAATATGCCCTTTGAAGGGTTTTTCCAAGTTATCTGAATTTATCTGTTTATTTTTACATTGGGTATAGCCCAAAGCAACCATTTTTTTGCTAAATTTTGCTTTCCGACCCCTTAACGGGTCAACAATTATTATGTCACATTGTAATTTTGTGTGTTGATCAACAAAATTGGCCAATAACTCAACACTCGAATCTTCGTATAATAAATCACTTCCTACAATGAGATCAAACTCCCCCATATCCTTTTTTTTATCACCCCATCCCGTCCGAAAAAATGGAATGTCTTTGCCTTTATTAAGAAGTACATTTTCTTTAAGATAGTTTTTAGCTTCCGGGTGAATATCTGTTGCAGTAATGTCAGCAAGAAAGTGATTTAAGACCAAGCTAGCTAAACCAATTCCACAGCCGACTTCAAGAATGCGTTTGGATTTGAACTGATAATCTTGAAGGAAATTAGCAAGAACAATACTTGATGGCCAAACAACTCCAAATATCGGCCATAAAGCTGATGAAATACCTAATTTTTCAGCAACTCCCCCAATATCAAGAAATTGTCGATTGTTACGCAATGTTCGTAAATGAATATCCATTTTCTTAAAGGCAATGGTTTGATAGGAAATTCGTACTGGTATCATTTTGTATCTTCCAAATCGAAGTTATACGCAGCAAAATTGCCTCAATGAGATTAATGCCATTCAAATTGACACCCTATACGTATTCGGCTTTTATTGTATAAAAAGCTTATCTAAAACACAATGGTGTATATTATCACTGATTCAATCCAATAGTTGACCTTTTTAGTTTAATAGTATAGTTTTCACAAACCCACCGGGAAAATACGCTCGGATTATGACAAACTATTTTTTTAGTTTGTAAGCTCAGAGAGCCTTTTGGCCTTTTTTTGCAGAATACGATCTGTCTTACACATTGAGGAATTATGGAAAAGACAGACGATTCAGTAGAAACGGATGCATTTAAAAAAATACTTTTAAACCTTGTTAAAGACAAAATGTCCTATGGAACACATCAGGAAACCATTCTTGTTGCCCTTAAGGATGTCATGGAATTTGTCCAAACAATAATTGATCAACTTGAAACATCTGGGCAGAGTCCTTCTGTATCCTGTAGTTCAGGATGCGGCTTCTGCTGTCATTCACTCATAAAAGTTATTCCGGCCGAAGCATTATTGATTGCTTCCTTTATCAGGCGTAATCTTTTAAAAAACGATATCCAAACTCTGAAAAACAATATTCTCAAATATCAGTTATTGGTTAAGGGGAAAACATTAAAAGAACGGGTAGCTCTTAAGGACAAAACCCCGTGCATTTTTTTAAAGAACAATAATTGCAGCATTTACTCGGTTCGTCCTTTCATCTGCAGAGCCTGGAACTCACTGGACCAATCCGCGTGCCAATCTTCTTTCTTGTCTGGAAATCATGAGGCAGAAATTGAAACATCTCCGATTCGAAATTATATGTATAGCACAGCAAGAGATATTTTTCAGGAAATGGACAAACAGATGGTACTTAAAACCGGATTGTACGAAATACCCGGTGCAATTTCCGATTGTCTAAGGCATGTTGACTCACTCGAACGATGGAGCATCAGCAAGCCGGTTTTTACAGAATGACCCTCTTTTTTGACCCACTATTTCCTTTATTCTTATATGGTAATCGGTTTATTCTGAATACCAACATAGAAAACTATTATTTATGCAGGTTCATTCCCCTGATTTTTCCCATAATGCCAAGTATTCACCACTTCAACAATAGGATCCCCTGCTTTCAGATGTAATGTTTTCCCGGCTTTTGTTTCAACGGTTAATTCTCCTTTTAACAAAACACCCGCATTAATTACTGGATGCTGATGTAAGGGTAACGTCACCCTTGGAGGGATAATTATTTTTAGAATAGTTATCTCAGGTTGGCCTTTTGGGTAGGCGGGTAAGATCTCACCATTCCAGCAATTGGTAGTCTTGGACAATGTATCAACCGATACCGTGCCGGTATTAAGTGCCCAACAATCGCTTGATAGCAATAATAGCAAACATGCTCCATACAATATTCTTTTCATTGTTCCTTCTTTTTTTTATATAACGATCGCCGCGGATCAGCAGCGAGCAGCGTATTAAGCCTGTCTTGGATATGCGGCGCAGTCCGTCAGCATGTTCGTTGTTGGAATTTAAAAACATTAATCAAGGTGTGACCCCAGCTTTTTAAGATAAGACTATTTTATTGAAATTTTTCGATGAAGCAGTTGAGATAATTCCCCAATCTTACCTCACTCTTTATTGCTTGTTGACCTTAATATGGTTAAGTGATATTTTTTAATATCGTCACAGTTATCTCTTATTGTGTTGCTGACATAAAAATGTTTTTTCATTTTAAGGAGACTGCCATGAATAAAAAACCGGATTTATCAAACTTTTCATTTTTTTCAGGCATATCGTCTGACAGGCTTGATGAAATCGAGTCATTTAGTTTCGTCCAAACCTATGAAAAAGGAGCCGCGGTCTTTGAAAATAGCGAGCCGGCACGGAATATGTACGGGCTTATCCGTGGTGGTATTGACCTATCCATTCTGTTTAAGGATAAAATTGTTACAAAAGACATCAAATATGAAGAATATATTCGGACCCATGTGGAAATTTTAGAAAAACCCATGGTGCTCGAAACAGTAAAAAGTTATAGTATTTTTGGATGGTCTGCCATGGTTGAACCGGAAAAGATGACCGCCACTGCAATATGCACCAGTGATTGTGATATTGTTGTCATTCCTGCCTCTGAACTGAAAAAGATTTTAGAAAATGATCCAGAACTGGGATATTTGGTCAGCTCCAGAATCAATAGTATCATTGCACAGCGATTGAACAGCAGAACTGAAAAATTAGTAGATACCTGGTGTACTCTTTTTGAAACCGAGAGTGTCGGAACGGTTTAACTTTCTATTTTTTTTTATCCATAATCTGTGTCCTTTTTATTGATGCCTAACAAAGGTTGGGCTGCCGCACTGCTAAAGCTTCAGCAGTAGCATATAATCGGATTATTCTCCAGCCCGCCCTCATGAACATCTCCAAATAACCGGCTTGCCCGGTTGATTTTGATTGTTGAGAAATATATTTTTTTAAAATTTTAATTCACAATTCAAAATGTGACCCCCGGCCTGGCCCATAAGCTACGATGCTTGTTTTTCCCATCTATAATATGCAATATCTGCTAACTCAAGCATAGCTTTGTCCCCGGAAGTATCTCCATACGCGTACACGGTTTCATAATCATCTAAATCATATTTTTCCTGAATTCGTTTAACTTTGCCCTCTCCACTGCAAATTTCACCGATCAGTTTGCCAGTAATCAAACCTTCATTGACTTCAAGAATTGAACTGATTAGTTCAATTTCGTTTTTTTTACACCAATCTGATATCCATGAATCTAAAGATGCAGTGACAACAACGATTTTATCGCCGTTTATTTTATGTTTGTTTATTTGTTCTAACGCATTCTGTCTGATTAACTTTTCTAATTTAGTCTCCGCATAACTTTTTGCCAATTCATCAAAATATTCCTTTTTCCACCCTTTAAAGCAAAACATCAGAAATAGCTCTGTGAATTTACCCTTTGGATTAAATCCAATGGCATCTAAAATAATAATTGGCAGAAATAAGAGCATTTTCAAACCAGTCAATCTGTGTTTTTTACTTACAAAATCCATGAAATCATGCCAACTATCCTTCTTCGTTATTGTTCCATCAAAATCAAATAAGGCTAAATTCATGAATTTCCTCTTTTTTGCTCGCTAACAGTGAACATCATCGGTGAAATCCGGTGCATGTTCCTTGTTGAGATAAAATCTCTTAAAAGGCTCTTTTTTCCCCCGAAAAGTGCTGTTTAAGAGTGTTTTTTGACGATTTATTTAAACTATACATTATGCTTTCGGTGTGTTATCTCGGTCCGACCCCAATTGCCTGGTTCTTCCTTAAAGAAATATTTGCACGTTGCTATTATCGGGATGATACAGTGAGTTCATGATATTTCTTTAAATTCGTGTAAAGCAAAAATTGCATTTTGACGCTCCACTTGCTAATTTTTCTGGTCGCTCAAATTTGAAACCCAATTGTACTCCCACATTAGGGAATGTGGCATCGTCGAGGTAACACCATGGGAAACAAAATGCTGAGTTACCGCATTTTATAGCAATTTCATTTGCCGCACAATAAGTCATATTAAAGGCAAAAGTATCTTCTGAATGGTTTTCAATTTCAATCTTATGAATGCCATCTTTTTCAAAAGGTTCGTGGCTTGCTTTCAGCCATCTCGTGAAGCTTTTATAAGAGTCTTTACATGTTTTAAGCTCGTTAATCGGTATCCCAAAGGAATTAAATCCCAAATTTTTCTTTACAAAGTCTTCTTCGGTTTTATCCAGCATGTCGGATGCAATCTCTTGAGCTCGCTCCATTCCCTCGGTGTTTGCCAAAACCTTCATCAGAAGAATCGGATATAAAAGTATCTGGAGGGCATTTTTCGAACATCCTTGCTTTTCAATAAAGGACCAATCATGAAGTTTCATTTTTTTATTTTCCCGGTAAACTTTCCAACCAAGCTTCACAGTGCGGATGAGGCCCAATTCTTTAAACAGTACTTTCCGAATAACTTTCATTTGAATTCTATTGATGATTTTGGCCTCCGGAGATGTTAATGAGTCAACAAATCCCTTGCCATAACCTGTAATGTTTTCAACTTTCATATTTTTATTCCTCCATAGTAATGTTATTTTTATTGATTGCACCGGAAAAAGTCTGGTTTACAATTGGTTTTAACATTTCAATGGCAAACGACGAATTAATTTCAGGTCCATTTACTATCAAAATCAATACAAATATATAATGGGACCATAAACTTGTCGCCAATGTAAGATTATCCACATCTTTTCTAATTTCGTTTCTGTTTTTACCCTTCTCAATTAATTCAACTAGTTTTTCACCCAGGCGCATGATCTGATCTTGAAATTTTTCAGCCCACCTCCCCCCGATAAAGAGGCTATGTTTTACCAGCATTTTTGATAATATGGGCCTGACTTCATAATACTTGAAAAAGCATTCTGCTATATAGAGAAATTGATTTTCTACTGAGGTGTTTTGAGGAATAGTCGTAATTGCTTTCTTCTGGGTTATTTCAATATCATTGAGTAACTTGGCAGCCAAAAGCGCTGATTTATTTTCAAAATGTTTAAAAATTGCTCCAGGGCTTATCCCTGCTCTTGCTGCAACTTTTCGCATAGTTGTTCTTTCGTAACCCTCGGATTCAAACATATCTCCAGCTATTTTAAGGATGAGAGCATATGTTTGGGCTTTTTGCTTTTCCCGAAGATTCCCTGTAGGGGAATTCTGTTTTTTTTCATTTACCACTCCCTATTTCAGCGAACACGGTCACAAAGTAAACGTGTTTACCGAAATTGTCAAGTACCTTTCTAATTGTCTGATCAACAAGTAGTTGTGTGGTTCTGTGTATCTTGCCGCTTTTTTATAGTTTGACAACGAAAAAGAAGTGAAAAGCAAAAATTCTATTTGGATAACACCCCGATTTGAACATTATCAAAATTTGATATCATGATAAATATAATCGCTTGTTGATGAAAAATGGTATTGCACAGGATCAGTGTGGTATGTAAAAAATGGCTATAGGTTTTTAACCGGGTTCTTTAAGGGAGGATTCAGCTCCGCACTTTCGCTTACAGTATTGCGATTAGTAACAGGTTGTATCGGTTGGGATTATCCTGTATTATATAAAGGGGTTTTCATAAAATCAATAGGTAAAAATACCTATTTTCAACCTTTTTTATGTTAAGTATTGCTTTGGAAAACAAATATTTGTACCATTCCTGACAATCCGGGCTTTGACTACACACGATCAGGGGGAATATGGAATCAGACAGAGATAAAATCATCCGATTATATGCAGACCATGTTTATCCGGGTAAAGTTGAGTTTTACGAAAAGTACGATATCGTCCTTGTCCCTGAAAAGAGGGGAGGGTGTCAAATAAACGATGCCAACGGGAAATCCTTTTATAACTGCCATTGCAATGGCGGGGTTTTTAATCTGGGTCACAGGAATAAAGAGATTATAAAAGCGGTAACCCATGCCATGGAAAATTATGACATCGGCAACCATCATTTGATCAGTAAACCAAAAGCGCTGCTGGGTAAAATGATTAGCGACTCCATGCCGGAAGGGTTAAACCAGGTGGTATATGGTGTGAGCGGGGGAGAGGCCATTGATCTGGCCATAAAACTTGCCCGGGGCGTTACCAATAAAGAGGAAATCATTTCTGTAAAAGGGGGGTATCACGGCCATACAGGTTTTGCCCTTGCTACGGGGGATGAAAAATTTAAAGAAAAGTTTAAACCGATTCCGCCTGGGTTTAAACAGGTCCGGTTTAACCATGTTGATGAATTGGAAAAGGCAGTATGTTCCAACACGGCTGCTGTTATCCTTGAAACTATTCCGGCAACCCTAGGGGTTGTAACCCCTGGGGATGGTTATTTAAATAAGGTTAAGAAGATCTGCGAGAAAAATGAAAGTCTTTTCATCCTTGACGAGGTCCAGACAGGCTTTGGCAGAACCGGTACATTCTGGGGGTTTGAAAACTATGATGTCAGGCCTGATATTGTGGTTATGGGAAAGGGAATGAGCGGCGGGATTTATCCGATCAGTGCCACTGTTTATCATGAGAGATATACAGATTTTTTTAAAGAAGATCCCTTTGTCCATATCTCAACGTTCGGGGGAAGCGAAATCGGCTGCTATGCGGCCATGAAGGTCATTGAAATATCGGAGAAAAAACAATTTCTGGATCATGTGTTGTCCCTGGGTGATTTTTTTTCCGAGGGGCTTAAAGAGCTGGGGGAAAAATATCCGGACCTGGGTTTAAAAATAAGGGGCAGGGGTCTTATGATGGGGCTTGAGTTCAAAGATGAGATAACAGCCCTGTTTTTAATTAAAATTTTATTTGATAACGGCATTTATGTGGTTTATGCAGGCAATGATCAAAGGGTCATCCAGTTCTTACCGGTTTTGAATATGTCAAAAACTGATGCCGGAGAAATTTTAAACATCATTGAGAAATCTTTTAAAACCATGTCTCAGGGATAGGCCCATATGGATATTGAAATCAATTTGTTAAAACAGTTTGAAAAAGAGCTGATCCCCCATGATTTGTCAAGATCCTCTATCCCGGCTAAAATAATCGGGTTTGGCGAGATCTCGGCCATATTCCAGATAGGGAATAACAATGAGATCATTTACAAGAGAATCCCGATTTTTCCAGATATTAAGACAGCCCAAGATTACCGGAAAATGTATTTTGAATACTGCTCTCTTGTCAGACAAGCCGGTATCCATCTGCCTGAAGATGATGCTGTCATCGTTCAGACCCCGGGTCACCCCGTTGTCATATATTTTGTACAGAAGCGTTTTGATGACCCATTTTTTTGTCATAACTTGATAAATACCCTTGATGAGTCTGAGATTGTTATCATGCTTGAGCAGATCATGACGGCCCTGACCCGTATCTGGCAGTTTAATAAGGAACAAGCCCCTAACTATGAAATTGCCGTTGACTGTCAGCTGTCCAACTGGGTGTGGGTAAAACAGAACGGGGAAAAAAGATTATTCTTAGTGGATACCTCCACCCCTTTTATCCGTAAAAAAAGGGTGGAACAGCTGGCTGTTGAACTGCTGCTGCAAAGCGTTCCTGTTTATATCCGCTGGATGGTTCGCATGCTGGATCTTGATGATGTCATCGGCCGGTATTATGATCACAAAAAAGTTGTAATTGATCTTGTGGCAAATCTTTACAAGGAACAAAGACCGGATCTGATCCCCTGTTTTTTAAAAACGGTAAACCATTTTCTTGATCAGAAAATTTTACCCAAAGACATTGATACTTATTACAAGGAAGACAAGATGATCTGGACGTTGTTTTCTGCCCTCAGAAAAGCGGAGCGGTTTATCACTGTTAATGTGCTGAGAAAGCGATATGAATTTATTTTGCCCGGTAAAATTAAAAGATAGGGTGAAGATAAAATGTTAAAAAAAGAGACCAGGCTTTTGGATTAAAAGGAGAAGTTCATGTGCGATACATTTGTGGCAGTTTCAAGTGCCACCCGAGAGGGATCAATGATCTTTGGCAAGAATTCGGATCGTGAGCCCAACGAAGCCCAAAGCCTTGAGTATCATCCTCCGGCAGCATATTCCAAAAATCAGACGCTTGACTGCACATATTTAAATATTCCCCAGGTCAGACACACCCATGGTGTTTTTCTTTCCCGTCCATTCTGGATGTGGGGGGCGGAAATGGGGGCCAATGAAAAAGGGCTTGTGATTGGAAACGAGGCCGTATTTACAAAAATGCCCAAAAATAAAACAAAAGTTCTGACAGGCATGGATCTTTTGCGTCTGGCCCTTGAAAGGGCAGGCACGGCCCAGGAGGGAATGGAAGTAATAACCGGGCTTTTAGCAGACTTTGGGCAGGGGGGTGTCTGCGGTTATGAAGACAAAAATTTATCCTATCACAACTCCTATATCCTGGCCGATAAAAATGAGGCCTGGGTCCTTGAGACCAGCGGACCCTTCTGGGTTGCCTTAAAGGTTAAGGATATATATTCCATAAGCAACGGGCTTACGATTGGCGAAGCGTATGACAGGTGCCATCCCGGTGTGATTGATCATGCCAGGCAAAACAATTGGTTGAAAAAAGGGCAGACCTTTAACTTTGCCAAATGTTATTCTGACTGGCTGTTCACCACCTTTTCCGCTTCCAGATGTCGTAGGAATACATCCTATCATTTGCTTCAAAATCAAACAGGTAAGATTGATGTTTCTTCAGCCTTTAAAATTCTGAGGAGCCATAAGACAGAAACATATCATCCCGGGTCTCATCTTTTAATGGATTCTGTCTGTGTTCATGGGGGAAACGGCCTGACACGACATTCGGGAACAACCGGATCCTTTGCTGCTGATTTGACAAAAGGTAAAGATACCTTCTGGGCAACGGGAACGGCCGGGCCATGTACAGGGATCTTTAAACCCATCTGGTTTGAGGGGAAGGTTTTGCCGGATACAGGACCAATTCCAAAGGGGACTTATAATCCAAAAACGCTCTGGTGGCAGCATGAAAAACTGCACAGATGTGTTTTAAAGGATTATTCAAGGCTGTCCCTGTACCGTGATAAAAGGGATGCAATGGAAATATCTTTTCTGGAAAACGCATCCGGTATTAATGAGAATAATATGTTTGAAATTACAGGACAGGCGTTTGCAACATCCCGCACAGCCACTAAAAACTGGATAGACCTGGTTGAATCTTATCCCCAAAAAATATCTTTAAACCCGGTCTTCAGCCATTATTGGAACAAGCAGAACAAAAAAGCCAGATTGGATGTTGTTTAAAACCTCCAGGTTTAAAATTTTACCCTAACCGCTAATGTCCTCCCACTTCATCATTATATTTTTTTTCGATGATCAGGGCTGGTTTTAAAAGCATGGTGATTACAAACATGCCCAGTCCAAGGACACCTACGGTTATCATCAGTTCAACATTGCTGGGTGCGTAACTGGTCACCTCTCCCATGGGAGAAGGAATCAGGCCGGGTACAATAAGGCCGATGCCTTTTTCAATCCAAATTCCTACGATGAGAAGGATTAATGCGGGGAATAAAATAATCTGCCTTTCTTTAAAGGGGTTGAAGGCCAGGATCATGGTGCCGATGAAATTAATGGATATGGCTGTCCAGATCCAGGGCACAAGGGCATCATGCCCCTGTAGTCCGAAAAACAAATATGTGGCTGACTGGCTGTGATGGGTGGGAAAATAAAATTCTTTAAACACTTCTGAAAACAACATCAAAAGGTTTATCACAGCGGCAGATACAATAATGACCCTCAGCTTATTGAAAATTTTATTCTCAATTTTAAAATCGGTGGTGGTGTTCACCACATGGAGAACAAGCGATATGATGGCCGGGCCGGCAGCAAAAGCCGATGCCAGAAATCTGGGTCCCATGAGGGGATTGTTCCAGAAGGGTCTTGCCGGAAGCCCCTGGTACAAAAAAGCAGTAACCATGTGGATGGCAACAGCCCATCCAATGGAAAGAACAATAAAAGGTTTATAGTATTTACCCACGGGTTCCTGGCCCTTGTAATGGCAATAGAGAATATAGGCGGGGACCAGGGCGTTAAGTGCCAGATATCCGTTTAGAACAATGATATCCCATGACAATAAAGAAGAGGGAAAATTCAGCTGGCCCACTACCGGCGCCAGGTGCCAGAACTGCAAAGGTCTTCCCAGATCAACAAATACAAAAGCCATGCACATGACAAGGGCGCCAACGGCAACCCCTTCGCCGATGATGGCCACCTTGTAAAGATCCTGGTCCTTGAATATATAGGAGGGCAGAATCAGCATAACTGCAGCGGCAGCCACTCCCACAAGAAAGGTAAAGTTAGAAATATAAAATCCCCAGGACACAATATTGGACATATTTGTGGCTGACAATCCTAATTTAAATTGAACAAAATAACCGTATATGCCGGTCAGCATGAGGCAAATCAGGATACACAGGTAAATCTGATAGGTGATGGGACCGGACAGGTTCCAAAAAAGGCAATCCTTGACAAATGAAAATAAGCCTTTTGAAGCCGTATTTTTTTTCATATTGATATCCTTGGCATGGTTAATCGATAAAATACCAGAACTTGGGATCTGTACCCAAATCTTCTTTTAGCCTGTAAACTTTTTTGTTTTCCAGCACAAACCTGATTTCACTGTCCGGGTCCAGCAAATTACCAAAGACCCTGGCACCCGTGGGGCAGGCTTCTGCACAGGCTGTCAACTTTCCTTTGCGACTTCTCTGTACACAAAAGGTACACTTTTCCATCATGCCCCGCACCCGTTTGCGATTACCCAGATAATGCTGGTTTTTGGTGATCTCATCTTTAGGTACCTGGGGCTGGTTCCAATTAAATCTTCGCCCCATATAGGGACAGGCGGCCATGCAATACCGGCAACCGATGCACCAGTCATAATCCACCACCACAATGCCGTCGTCTTCCTTCCAGGTGGCCTTGGTGGGGCAGGCCCGGACACAGGGGGGGTTCTCACAGTGGAAACATTGGACACCCATATAAAAATGGCCGTCCTTTGGCACCATGTTAAAAAATTTGCTGTCTCCCTGGTCCGGAGTCATCTGGCCCGGTTCCATCTCAAAAATCTGGATGTACTGGGTATTGGACTTGCGATCCAGATTATTTTCTTTTACACAGGCCTGTACGCACTCCATAAATCCTTCGCACCGGGTGACATTGAAGGCATATCCAAAAAGGACATTTTCCTGGGGTTTTGTCGTATCGATATTTACAGTGATGTCCTGCTTGATTTTGGCAAGCTTTTCCAACCTTTCAACGGTTGCATTTCTTTCTTCCTGGGTCATAATCCGGTAATATTTTTTAAAATATTCCTGGAATTCCAGGGCAAAAGCTTCGGAACTGCCTAAAAGGCCTTTGCCTTCACAGCCGGCAGTTACTGCCGCACCACCGGCTATGGCTGTTGAAGCTGCTCCCTTGAGAAAGGTTCTGCGGTTCATTTTCTTGTTTTTATCCGAATCCATTAGATTATCCTATTTATTTAAGCGGAACAGAATATGTTTTAGGCCATCTTTTTTCAAACAAAGGTGAGTGCGGATTGTGACATGAGGTGCAATTTTTAACGACTCTTTCGCCGGCCCAATAGGTGACTCTTTTCCCATGGGCGCCGCCGACCCAGTCTTTTTTCTGCCTGAAATGGCATTGTCCGCACATATCATAGACATGGTCCATATCTATTTTGTTTCCTTTGCTTGTCGTGAGAAAATCCCGATTATTTTCATAGTGGCAGGTATTGCAGGAAAGGGGACCTTGTTTATCCCCATGGTCTATCTGAATATCTGCATGGGATATCTGGCTGGCATTTTTAATGGAAATATCTTTGTTATTGTGGCACGAACTGCACTTGAATCTTTTGATCTGAGGTTTGCGTGCCTCCGTAAAAAAGGCTCCTCCCTGGTAATCCATGCTTGCCTTGACAATATTTTTCGGCAGGGGAATCGTCGCTTCAACCTGTGTAGTCTTATCCAGTTTTTCTGTGGCCTTTTTAATCTTATTGCCGATGCCTGATTCACTTGAAAAAGCAGCTGATGCACAAAAAATGATGAGAAGCCCGGAAACAATACAAAAAGGGAAAATTAAAAATGCAATCGTATTAAAACGGTTTTCTTTAATCGTAGGGTTTTTCATACCACCTCTTGTTTGTTCATGGCTTGGGATTTCTGGTAAAAAGCATTTTTGTTTCCTCAGACATGTGGCATTGCCTGCAATTGCCTCTCATGGGATGTTCCACTCTTATGGGAACCACTGTGCCCGGTCCCACATGGCATGCAATACAGTTTTCCCGCATTTGAAGGGCATGGGCAATGGCCGGAGGTGATCCGGGAAGCTCTGAACGTCCTAATCTTGGCGGTTGAACACTGACCCAGTCATTTTCCATAAAAAGATCTTGAGTGAGAATGCTCATATGGCATTGTGCACAATAGGTGTGCTGGGGATGGGGGCTCACAGGAGTGAACCGGTTCATGCTCTGCACAAATCCGCCCCGCTCGTGGCAGGAAAGACATGCTTGTTCGACACCTTTTTCAACCACCTGGTCATGGGGAATAAAAGGAGGGGAACCCGGGTATTGCCGCAACGAATAATAATAATTTAAGGTTCTGCTTGTTGATGATCCTTCCATATAGGAAGGCGTTGTCCCGTTATAGGTTCCAAAAAGCTGTTTGGCGTTATGGTCAAAATCAGACACCGGTGCGTTATTAATCTTTGCAATGGCATCTGTCGGTTGGACGGAAAAGGCCTGAAAGATAATGATCGGCAAAGCAATTATACTTATTCCTACGAACAGGAAAAATAATTTGCCGATTTTTATCTTTGGCTTATCATTTGATTTATGATCTGGATTTCCCATTATACTTTCTCCAGTTTTACCGCGCATTTTTTATAATCCGGTTGTTTGGATATGGGGCAGAAGGCATCCAAAGTAACCTCGTTTATCAGGTAACTTTCGTCAAAGAACGGTACAAACACCATTCCCTTTGGGGGATTTCCCCGGCCGTTGATGCTTGTTTTCATGACCATTGATCCTCTTCTGGAGGATATTTTAACCTTGCTGTCGTTGACAACGCCAAGGTCTTTGGCATCTTCAGGGTTTATTTCCACATATGCTTCCGGAACTGCCTTATGGAGAATGGGAATTCTCCGTGTCATGGAGCCTGTATGCCAATGTTCAAGAACCCGGCCTGTATTGAGCCAGAAGGGATATTCCGTGTCCGGGGATTCTGCCGGCGGCTCATAGGGGCGCAGCCAGATCCAGGCCCTGTGATCCGGTTTGCCGTAAAAATCAAACGAGTCATCTTTGCAGGCAGGATCGTATTTCCCATTATACCGCCAGCGGGTTTCTTTTCCGTCTACAAAGGGCCAGGCAACACCGGAACGTTCCTTTAGGACCTTATAGGGTGCCATACGATGTTTGGGGCTGTCATGGAATTGTGTGTACTCGTTCCAGATATCTTCAATATAGGTTTCCTGGCTCCAGGGGAATTGTTTTTCAAATCCCATACGCCTGGCGACCTGTATGAGCTGCCAGGTGTTGCACATGGCTTCACCCGGTCTTGGGACCAGTTGTTCATTGTGCTGAGTTCGTCTTTCTGAGTTTCCGAAAAATCCTTCTCTTTCCACCCACAGGGCGGATGGTAAAATAACATCGGCAACATCAGAAGTGGGTGTGGGGTAAATTTCAGATACCACAATAAAACGACCCTCTTTTTTGGCACCATCACGATATCGCCTGAGATTGGGCATGGTAACCATGGGATTTGTGACCTGGATCCACATGAAATTGATATCTCCCCGGTCCAGTGCCCTGAACATTTCAACGGTATGATAGGAGGGTTTGGGATCGATATTGGTTTCCGGGACTCCCCAGATTTTAGCCGCCATTTTCCGGGCGCCTTCTTTCATGACAACGCCATGGGGAAGTTTGTGGGTAAGGGTTCCCACCTCTCTTACTGTGCCGCAGGCACTTGGCTGACCTGTCAGGGAGAAGGGGCTGTTACCCGGAGTTGAAATCTTTCCCGTTAACAGATGAATATTATAAACAAGGTTATTCATCCACGTACCCCTTGTGTGCTGGTTCATACCCATGGTCCAGAAAGTGGTTACTTTTTTTTCAGGATCACCGTAAAGGGCGGCAAGATACTTGATATCCTCGGCAGATACGCCTGAGATTTTTTCAGCTAATTCAGGGGTATAATCATCGAGAAACGTCTTAAACGCATCAAAATCCACGTTTTCCTGTTTATCCTTGAATTTGAAATGGTCTTCCGTACCATACCCAATATTGGTTTTGCCTTTATGAAAGGAGACATGTTTTGTTACAAAATCCTGGTTCACCCAATTGTTTTTTATGATCTCGTGACAGATCGCATTGGCAATGGCAAGATCTGACTGGGGATTGAAAAGAATGGATTTATCTGCTGCCTGGCTGGATCGGGTGGATCGGGTTGTCAGGTCTATGATCCTGACATGGGTCTTTGATTTTCTATTGGCAAGCATCCGTGAAAAAAGCACGGGATGCATTTCCGCCATATTATTGCCCCAGGTGATAAAAACATCTGCATTGTCAATGTCTTCATAGCATCCCATGGGTTCGTCAAGGCCAAAAGATGTCAAACAGCCGGTTACGGCACTGGCCATGCAAAGCCGTGCATTGGCTTCAACATTATTGGTGCCGATACACCCTTTAAAAAATTTTGAAGCAGCATACCCGTCCGGGATGGACCATTGGCCGGATCCGTAAATGGAGACGGCATCCTTGCCTTTTTCATCTATTGATGCCTTCATCTTTTTGGCCACAAGATCCAGGGCGTCTTTGATAGGTGTGGGAACCAATTTTCCATTTTTTCTGACATAGGCAGTTTTAAACCGGTCCTTGCCATATAATATCTGGACGGAATGATAGCCTTTGACGCAGCACAGACCTTTATTGACAGAACAATTGGGATCACCCTTTACAGCAACGGCTCTTTTGCCTGAAACACCTACAAGAAGTCCACATCCGGTACCGCAGAAACGGCAGGGGGTTTTACTCCATTTAATGGAACCTGCAGGAAGATCATTTTGTTTCCAGTTCGCAAAACTGATCCCGGGAAACATGGTTGCCGCAGCAACAGCAGCACTATTTAAGGCCATGGATCGAATAAAATCTCTTCTTGTAATCGTCATACACTGCTCCTTTTGTTTTACGGGTGTCTGGTGAAAACCGCCAATTTATAAATCCAGGTTCACATTTGAACCAAATGGTAACTCTGAATTTAAAAAAAATTTTAAGGTTTCAACTAAACACTTACTATATTTATTAATCTGTATGTCCAAATGTCATGCTCAAAGACTGCAGGGAGTCAAGTTCTTTAATGGTATTAATAAGGTTTTTATTGGTTTCTTCATCAGGCGTATCTGTCAATAGAATCAAGACATCCTGATTATCAGAAGGTTTTATTTCGCAATATTTCATTGAGGAAAGATCTTTGATCAGCTGATCCTTTTTGTTGGTTTCAGGATAGGCCAGAAAACTGAATATGGGCATGCAATTTCCTTTGCTAAGATTATGTTTCAATATACAACCATCTGCCATATATCATAAATTAGGTACCACAAAATAGTACCTGATGCAAACAAATAATCCATTAAAATGGTTAAATGTCAGAATTTGTAATTCTAACTATTTGAAATAAAAGTAAAAATTTATTTTCTTTATTGTCCGTCTTTGTCCAGTACCTCATTTGCCCAGTTCAATGCAGCTATCATGGTTGGAAACCCAGTGGTGGATAAAGCCAGGAGAATGGCATGGCAGATTTCTTCTTTTGTGGCTCCGGTTTCGAGCGCCTTGCGGGTATGGGACATGACAGCACCTCTGGAGTTGCTTCCCACGGCAATGCCCAGCTTGATAAGATTCTGGGTGTTTTCATCCAAAGGACCGGATTCCCTGACCTTTATTCCCAGATCTTTATACAGGTTAAAAATTTCCGGGAACTCTGAAGCAAATTCTTTATACTTTGATGGAAGGTACATAAATATTCCTTGATTTGAATGGTTTTTTTAACGAACCAGACCTTAAAATACACTATTTGAACTAAAAAATAAAACTCAAAATTATTGAACTGCATCAGGCTCACTGTGAATAGGGAGGATCACAACCGGACATCTATTATATCTGTCTGGTTGCAGCTCAAGATGATGAACCACCTGTCGATTCAATTACCTTACATTGCCGTCACATTTGACAAACGAATTTTTACAGGTTACCTATAAATTATGAAAAAAATCAGACGGCTGCTGGGTACGATTGAAAGGATGCAGGCAATTACAAACCAGACCTTTCCATTTAATGTGGTGGCTGTTCTTAAAATGGCCAATGGTCCGAAACCTGAAAAGTTATTCGCAGCCGTAAATGAGTGGCATAGACGGCATCCCATACTGGGTGCCTGTATTAAAATTGAAAAAAAACAATTCTTTTTTCAGATAGATCCTTTAAAAGAAATTCATCTAAACCGTATTCATCGCAAAACAGAATCCACCTGGAAAAGGGTAGCGGAAAAAGAGCTGAATTCTTTTGTTGATTATATAAACGGACCTCTGGTCAGAATATCGTATATTACCCAGGCAAGTGGTGACGATCGGCCTGCTATTAATTCAGGGGAGATTGTTCTGACATTTCACCATTCCGTAATGGATGGGGTATCCGGCGGCAAGCTACTGGATGAACTGCTCTGTTTACTTGCCACGGCAGACCCGGGAACATCTCCGATTCTGCCAGAGCCGGAAAAGCTGTATCCTCCGGCCGAAGTATTCTTTCCTGACCCATATAAAGGGGTGAGGGGAACAATTAAAAATTTTATTTATTTTATGCGCATGATGGGCGATGAGCTACTGTACCGGATACAAACCATCTCATCCCGGAAACAACCCATTTACCATAAGGGCCTGTGCAAGATCCTTCCCTGTTCACTTTCCATAGAGACATCGGAGCTGCTGCTGAAACAGGCAAAAAAAGCCGGATTAACCATTAATAATCTTTTTGATGCAGCGCTGTTAAAATCCGTGCACAATCATTTGTATCGTAACGCAAACACGGCCATGCGTTTTTTTACATTTGCCAACCTGCGTCCTTTTTTAAAACCACCCGTACCCGCTGAAATAATCGGCAGCTACTTTTCAATGCTGCGGTTTACCACCCGCATGGTACGGGACATCCCGCTGAGTGTCCTGGCGCAGAACCTCCAGAAAAAAGTATATACGGCTTTAAAAAGGGGTGATAAATTTTGTGCACATCTGCAATGCGCCTCTATCATGAAAGTCATGCTCAAATTAGATTCGTTTCGTATGGGAACCACGGCGCTCAGCCATATGGGACAGGTAAACATAAAGGCTGCGTATGGGCATTTAAAAATAGATGAACTGCGGGTTTTCACCTCTAACTTTTATCTGGGACCGGAATACAGTGCGCAAACCCGTTATTTTAACAGGCAGTTCTATTGGGATATTATCTATCTGGATTCGGATATGGATGATAAGCAGGCAGGAGAAATAGCAGACGATATTATACAGACCCTGGAATCTTTTGCCAAGGAGACCGACTAAGTGAAGCCAACCCTGGAAAATCTAATCCGATTAATTAAAGCGCAATTGGGAATTCGCAACATCCAGCCTCAAGATCTTTTTGTGGAAGATCTGGGTGCGGAATCCGTGGATCTTTTAAACATTGTGGCCGTGACCGAAGATACCTTTGGTATTGAACTGGATGAAGCAGAACTGGCCAATATTTTTACGATCCAGGATCTGTATCATTTAATCCGGTCTGGCAGTGAGTAAAAAAATGGCATCGCATTTTTCAAACCTTATGGAAGCCATTGAAACCCATGCCGCAAATATGCCTGATAACCATGCATTTACATTTTATAATGATCCAGCGATTACCTACACAGGATTAATTAAAGGCATCAACCAGGTGGCAGCCCTTTTGATCCAAAACAATATCAAGCCAACGGACAGGGTATTAATCGCCATCCCCAATAGTGCACAATTTTTTTGGGCCTTTTATGGAACCTTACGGGCAGGCGGCATTGCAGTTCCTGCTTCACCCGGTTCCAGCAGCGAACGGATCGGGAAACTGGCCCGATTATGTGATGCCGCTTTTATTTTGACTTCTCAGGAGTTTCCCAATGACCTGACCGGTAAAACCGCGTTTGAGAGTGAGCGGTTTTCTCCAAAATATTTTCTCAAACACATTGACATCGAGAGCCGTTTCAGCATCAAACCCCATTTCGCTCAAACATCTGTTTTTCCAACAATTCAACCGGATGATACCGCCTTTATCCAGTTCACTTCAGGTAGCACAGGCGATCCCAAAGGGGTTCAGATCAGTCATGAGAAATTGATGATCAATATTAAACAGATGATCTCAGGGATGCAGATTACCTCAACGGATATTTTTGTCAGCTGGCTGCCGGTTTTTCATGATATGGGGTTAATTCTCATGACCATGGTGCCCCTTTATTTCGGCACCCCCTTTTTTTTACTGCCCATTGGTATTCAGTATTTGCAAAATTGGCTGGAGACCATTGCCCATCATAAAGCGACCTTTACGGCTGCCCCTGATTTTATGTACCGGCTTACCATGCTCTATATTAAAAATCCGGAAAATTATGACCTGTCCACTCTCAGGGTAACCTTGAATGCAGCAGAACCCGTACGGGCCGCAACCATTGATAGGTTTGAAAGATCCTTCAATTTAAACCGGGTCATGCTTCCGGCATATGGCCTGGCAGAAGCGACTGTAGGCGTCAGTTGCTGGTATCCGGGAAAACCGATTAAAGTCGATTCCAGGGGGCATGTCTCAGTGGGCAGGCCTTTTCCCGGGATTGATATTAAAATTGACGATAAAACGGATAATACAGGCTGCTCTTTTGACACGCCGAAAACAGGAGAAATACTGGTCCGCAGCCCAGCCAACACCCATGGATACTTTAAAAATTCCAAGGCAGATAAAAATCTATTCACAATGGATCATTATATTCGTACCGGTGACCTGGGATATTTAGACGACGATGGTGACTTAACCGTCATCGGTCGTAAAAAAAATATCATCATCCAGGGCGGCATCAACATCTCATCTCGCGAAGTTGAAGAAATAGCTGATGCGTTTTCTTTTGTTCGAAAATCTGCTGCAGCAGGTATAGATCGGGGAAAAGCCCAAGGAGAGCAGGTCTATATTTTTATCGAGGGCAATTTTTCAGAATCTGAATGGCTGGATCCTGACTATTTGGAAAATAAAAAAATCGATATGGTCCAGGCATTTAAACACCATTTTGGATTCCGGCCGGGTCGTATCATTTTTATGATGCCAAGATCGATTCCCATTACCATGAATGGTAAGACACAGTATACAGCGCTTATCAAACAATTTTTATCCGGCAGTCTGGGTGGGTGATCGAAGATTGCTCTTTTTAAGGCGCTCGGATAAAATCCGGGATATATTAAAAAATAATTTATTGCCAACCCTTGGAAATCTCCGGGAAACCAGTTGAATCAATTTATTATCAATCTCAAAGATTTCTGTTTCACATCGGGCGATAACGCTTGCGGACCGGGGTTCATTCGTAAGAAAGCTCATTTCTCCGGCAACATCCCCGGTATGAAGAGTTGCCAGCAACTCGCATGTCTCCTCCTGTACGACATCCACCCGGCCCTCCAGTATCAGAACCATGTTAAAGCTGCGGTCACCCTGTGTGATGAATTGTTGACCGGAAGATATCATTTTTTTATTCCCCATGGTTAAAACCCTTCTGACCTCACCTTTTTTCAACCCTTTTAATAGTTCGCATTTGCTGTAGGTTAATTTTTTTCCAATATAGGATTGAAGAAGGTCAATGGGTGAAATAATGGGAATTTGAATGAACAAAATGGGTGTGATCAAAAGATCGCTGATCAATGCGGTAAAAAGGCAGAGGGCTGTCAATTTGCCAAACTGGATGGTTGAACCGAATTCACCGAACATAAGCATCAGGAATCCGGCTATCAAAGCCGTAGATGTGGCCAGGATAGGACGAATTTCCATCTGAACCGCATTTTTTATAGCCGTGTCATTGATCCCGGTCTTTTTTAATTCATGTGCATATCTGATCATAAAATGAATGGTGTCATCCACTGCAATTCCCAGTGCAATAATAGCGACGGGAAAGGTGGCCACACTGATGGGAATATTCATGATTCCCATAAATCCGAAAAGCACCAAAACCGGCAGAATATTTGGGATCATCGCAAGAGCGCCCGCCTTGAGCGATAAAAACAATGCAGAGCTCACTATAAAAATGGCCAGAAACATGATGCCCAGGCTCTGGAGTATTTCCCGGGTCATATCATTGGACGCTTTGGCTACCAGAATGATTTCTCCGGTGATGTGATAGCTGAGATCCTGGGAAAGATTTTCTTTTGCAAACTGCATGATATCTTTATAAGCAGCCAGGATCTCCTGGGTTCCTGAAATTCGACTTCTGACCAGGATACTGATCCTATTGAAATCAGAATTGATAAACCGGTACAGATTGTCATTGTCCAGCAGCAGGTTGTACTGGGCAATGGCATTTTCTTGGTCAGGAAGGGTAAAAAAGGTTTTTTTACCATCATTTATTTCCTGATGAATTTTCCGGATCATATCCACGTATCCAACCGCTTTTCCGTGATGATCATTCAGATAATCCTGCAGACGTGCAATGTTATTTAAGATCTTATGGTTTTGAAAGGCTTCTGTCTCCTTGGATTCCACCACAACCATAAAATTTGTTCCACCGGAGAGATCATGATCCAGTTTGTCAAGCAGTACAGGTACATCCGCATCCTTTTGAAAAAATTTCACATAATCTGTTTCAATATAGACTTTAAATATTCCCCATAGTGAACCTGTAATAAGGAAAACCAATATTCCAATGACAATATGGCGGTATCTGGTGATACAGGAGAAAACAAACTCCCTGAAATATTGCACCGGGCGGGTTTCTTTCCTGATACGGATCCGGGGTGCCTTATAATAGTTTAGCAGGGCTGGAACGGTCAGAATGGTGATAATAAAGTTTGCGGCAATACCAAAAGAGGCGGCAATCCCGAATTCTCTGAGAATAGGCGTTGAGTTGGCGATGATAGTGGCAAACCCCAGAAAAGTAGTCAAGGCAGTCAGAGTAATGGCAGTCGCACATTTAATCAACATATTCAAAATGGCTATATTTTTGGTCTCTTTGTTTTCCAGTCCATGCAAATATTCAGACAGCAAGTGGATATCTTCAGTGGATCCCATCACATAAAGCAAGGTTGGAATAATAACAGTGACCGGATTAATGCCGTATCCCATAACTCCCATAAATCCAAGCGTTGCAGCAATGCTCAGGGTTCCGGTTATCATGGGAAGAAAAACTGCAAGGCCTGTCCTGAGAAATAAAAATAATACAACGGATACAAAGAAACCGGCCAGGGGAACCATAAATATGGCATCATGGTTCATAGCAGTAATCATATCAGCTCTCAGTCTGGGCGTTCCAATATGATAAATTTCAACATCACCGGGCAGTTCTTTTTTTGCCTTTTGTATTAATATATCAATATCATTGAGAATCCGGTTATCAAAATCGGCTTCATTGTCTGTATTATCAAGAAACAGGTGAATGCCTGCGACTGTGCCGGCTGCATTAACGACCTCACCTATAAACATGGTGTTTGAGAGGGTATCCTGTTTTAAAATATCCATCTCTTCTTGATTTTTTGGGAGTGTGTCGAGCAAAAGGGATGTATTCAAACCCTCATCTGTATTTTTCAGATTGATCACCGTGGACATGCTGACCACACGATTTACACCTTCAATTGACTGGGCTTCATAAGTTGTGTCTATTATTTTTTGAAGTATCTTTTTGCGAAAAATAGTATCAGATTTGAAAATAATAGATTGTATGACGGCATCGCCGAATTCATCTTTAATTACCTTTAAATATTCAACATGGGGATCATTCTGCGTTAATAGACTTTTGGTGGATGAATCCAGGAACAGATCATTGAAACCGGACACAAACATGAAAGTGAAAACAACAGCAAAAAGGATTGAAAGAATGGGAGATTTGGTAATTTTAATCATCAATTTTTCCATAGCAAAGCCTTTTCTACACTTAACCGTTAGTTTTTATCGGTTTGTGCAAGTATGAAATCTTTGTCTCAGGGGCTGATATCTATCTTATTGATATCAGCTTTAAATAAAAAAACAAAGCCTGGATTCGCCGACAAACAAAACCGGGAAGTCATCCCGGCTCACTGGCTTGACTTTCACAATTGTCTTCGATAATTAAACTTTATGTCGAAAACGTATCCGTCTATTCAAAAGCTGATTTCAACCCGTTTGCTGGATCCTTCCGAGCGTCCACCCATACCCGTTATCAAGCCGCATCTCAAACAATTTCGTATCTTATATGTCACATATAAATTGGTCGGACTTTTTTTGGGAAATTTTTTTCTTGGCATGGCAGGAGACAGGACACTTAAAATTCGTGAAGATAGATCGATAAAATGCTTGCAGCAATTAGGCATGCTATGGATTAGAATTTTTCAAACCTTTACCTTGAGAATTTCAGTACTATCCACTGATTTTGCTCAGAGACTTTTAAATCTTAAAGATACGGGCAGTTTCTTTGAGATGGATTTGGTTAAAAATATCATTGAGCAGGATCTGGACTGTCCCTTAGAAAAGGTGTTTGATCGGTTCGAGAAGACACCTTTTTCTGCAACGACTGTTTCTCAACTTCACCGGGCCCGCCTTGCTAAGGAACAGGTATGGACTGCTGTTAAAGTTCAACAGCCGCATGCAAGAAAAATTTTTGATCTGGACCTGAAATTATTTAAATTTATTGTCTGGGGATTAAGATTATTTTCAATCAAGAATAACCTCAAATGGGATGACCTATTACACGAATTAAACGAGATCAAAACCCGGGAGCTGAATTATTATTATGAGGCAGCAGCTCTATCGACAATGGATAAGAATTTGAGAGGCAAACCGGTATATGTACCCAAAGTCTTTCGAAAATACTGCTCTCAACGTATCCTGGTAATGGAGTTCATCCAGGGTGCTCTCCTGTCCGATGTTATGGCCATGAAAAGAAATGACCCGGATCGATTGAAGTTCTGGCTTAAAAAAAATAATATTGATCTGTCAAAGGTAGCAAAAAATTTGTTTCACTCCACCCTTTGTCAGGTATTTGAGGATAATTTTTTCCATGGGGATATGAATGCATCCACGATTATTCTGATGCAGAACAGCAAAATTGCTTTAATCGAGTGCCGCAGTGCAGGTTCTCTGGAAGTTGAGAGCCTGAAAAAACAGAAAATCTTTTTAAAATCTTTAGCAGAAAAAGAATATGTAATAGCCGCGGAAGTCTATTTTTTACTGGCCTCACGTCTACCCCGAATAAATCTTGATACAGTTAAGGAGCGCTTGATCCGTGTATGGCGGATTTGGGAAACCCGTGTCCATATTAAAGCCCTGCCGTATCATCAAAAATCCTTTTCATATATGACAGGACAGATCAACATGATAGTGGATGATTCACAGTTTGCACCTGTGTGGTCCTTTTCAAGATTCACCTGTGCCTGGGTACATCTTGATACTGCCATCGGTATTCTTGCACCTGAAATAAATTATATTGATCAGTTAAAAAAATATTTTTACTCGGCTGAACAGCGGGAAAGTATAGCTAAATTCACACGTCTGCCGTTTCGTATCGCTTCCACCTTAAGCGTCCTGCACAATGGACCCAAACGAACCGAAGAGTATGCCATGTTCAAAGAAGCGTTAATGAGACGTCAAGCTCAGGTTGTACAGGGTTCAGCCTCTAAACTGAATGGCGTCGTTGCCGGCGTTTTTGGCATGATTTCTTTTGGTTTACTTATGACGACCCTTTTTGTTGCTCTTGTATTTTCCCTGCGAAGACTTGGAATTGCTCCGGAATCACTGATAGGATCTCAACTGTCTCAACTTGCGGTGCTTATCCCTCAAATGAATATAGGTATCTGGATATTGCTGTTTATGGTTCTTTCATTATTTTTCTGGTTTTTCCATAAACAAAAAAAGCAGTTTAGTACGATTGAACCGGGGCAAAATAAATATAGCAACAGTATTGAAACATAATAATAACAAGGAGTGTACAGGGAGATGATGGATAAAAAATGGATACCAACTCCCCTGATAAAAAAAGAGGAACAACTTGTTATTCCCATTGCCAAAAAAGAATTGAGAACCTTTTTCCGCCGGTTTCAAATAGGGTTTGGTCTGATTAAACTGTTCATCAATCTCATTTATCTGGCGATCGTACGTCGATTGACAGCAAAGATCATTGGTCGGGAAGTCTCAGATTTTTGTCAGAAATCAGGTGTGTTATGGGTGAAACTCGGACAATTGCTTTCCATGCGTTCAGATCTTTTTCCCAGCGAACTTTGCAAGGAACTTGCATGTCTCCAGGATCACGTTGAAGGGTTTGAGTCTGAAACGGTTATTAAAATACTGGAACATGAACTGGGCCGCCCCCTGAATGATATTTTTAGTCAATTTGTAATGGAACCGGTTGCCGCAGCCTCCATTGCCCAGGTTCATAAAGCGTTTTTAATCAGGGAGAAAATATGGGTTGCCATAAAAGTCCGGCGCCCGGGAATCGATCAGTTATTTAATCTGGATATGCGGGTTATCCGGCAACTTTTTCAAACGCTCCACCGATTTTCAATTCTGCGGTTCATGCGATGGCCTGAAATGCTTGCCGAGATGGAACAGGTGTTTCAGGAAGAATTGGACTACCGATATGAGGTTTCCAACCAGCAACGCCTGCGCAATACACTGGATAACCATCATATATATGTACCTAAAGTCTTTGAAGGCTATTGTACGAAAAAAATTCTTGTAATGGAGTATATAGATGGTGTGGCCATGTCGGATTTTCTGCGAATATTAAAAATCGATCCTGTCAGGATGGAAACATGGATGGATGAAAATGGAATTGATGCGGATAAAATCGGCCGCCGCTTATTTGTTTCTTATCTGCGTCAGGTCCTGGACGATAATTTGTTTCATGCAGACCTCCATCCCGGCAATATTATTTTGTTGCGCAATAATCGTATATCCCTGTTGGATTTTGGATCACTTGGCACAAGTGAAGGCGATTTGCTAAGAAAGTATGACATTTTCCTTCAAGCCCTGAGCACTGGTCAATATGCAAAAGCAGTGGATGTGTTTTTATTGATCATGCCATTTGTTCCGTCAATACACCTGTCATCTGTTAAGGAAGACATGCAGCGTCGTCTTCTGGCCTGGAACAACCGTTGCCGGGTTAAAGAACTTCCATATGAAGACAAATCCACTAATATGGTATTTGATGAGATGACAAGGGTAATGGGAAAATATGGTGTAAGCATTAACTGGTCATTTTTTAAATTGCTGCGGGGATGGACCACCATGGATACATCCTTAAGAGAATTGATCCCTGAAGCTGATTTACCGAGGTTGATGCAGACCTATATTCGACGCCGGGAAATCCGGGAAGCCAGGCTATTGTTAAAGCAGTTACCCAATGACATGTTGAAACTGCAAAATCTGATTGATTATCCGAGAGAATTGTCAGAAGCAGCCATTTACAAAGGTGCATCTATCCGGAGGCTGGCTCAGGTGTTCGAGGGGACGACAACCCAGGTATCCCGTCTTGCGGCAATGACCTTTGAAATCGGAGCCGCACTTTTTTTTATAGTAACTATCATATTGGGATTTGTTTTATTAAATCAGCACACATCCGCATTTAATTTTATTCCAGGTGAAATAGTAACAGCTGGATTGAGTATTTTCCCTGTATTAGATATCCAGGTCTGGCTTTTACTGAGCGCGTTCACCTTAAATGGCTTTTTTACAATGACAAAGATTGCCCGCAGATTTCGCAGGCAGGATTAATCGTCATCGTATTCGTCGTAGCTCTCTTCGAATTTATCAAGAGCCTTATTCTGAATTTCAATGGTTTTACGCATCACACTGACTACAGCGGCCGGAATGGTGCCCAGCTTTTTCTTGTCAATATCATCGGATAATGAAGTCAGTGCATCTGCTCCTTCCTTCATTGCTTCTGCTGTTGCATCGATTAAACCGCCTGCAAATTTACCACATCCTTTAATACTGTCTTCCGTTACCTCACTGACCGAATCTGCAAACTTTTTAGTTCTGTTTTTCTTTTTCTTTTTTTTCTTTTTCTTTTTTTCCTCCTGTGCATCAATTTTTATCTCCAGAGCTTCTAAACGCTCTGTCAATCGCTCTATTAATTCTGATGATACTGTAATTTCCTTTGACATAAGAGTCCTCCTTTCTGATTTTTCCGGATTGATTTGACTTTAACTCAACTGATAATTTTATTCAATCCATATCATACAACTATATTTTATCAGGCAAAGTTTGTGCAAATCTTAAGTGTTAAGTGAATGAAAATTAGTACCTATTACAAACTTCAAGGGTTTCACCCCCTTCGTTGGCAATCAAAATTTATTATTGGGGATCATTAAAGATATGAGTTTGGGAAAAACCAATTTAAGTATGGCGGGGTCTTTTTATAATAATATACGAAGTACAAGTCCAACTTTATTTTGCTTGTATTCGTAATAAGTCGGGATGTTGGAATCGTTATTGATATAGGAATAAAAAAGCTCTAATGATTGAGCTAGTTTACCGATCTTATAAGAATATTTAATAGCAGAATACACGTTGAAAAAACTGTCTTTTCTTTTGACGTTTGTCGTACTTCTGACATTTCCATTTTTATATTTTGGTTCTCGAAAGATTATGCCTATCGAAAAATCAATCTGTTTATTTATTTTGATTAATGCTGCTGCATTTAGCCCAAGGGCTTTGTATTCCATACTTTTGCCATGGGGAGTGGTAATGTCATAGGTCACCCCTAAAGTCAGCCACGCTTTATCATTAAAAAGTTTTTGATTAGCAAAAAGTCCTAATTGATAACCGGGTCCACTGCCATCTTCCGCTTCCAATTGAGGATTATAAAACTGAAAATTATATTCAGGTGTAAACCTGCCTGTCAAAATAAGGTCGTCAGAGACGGGAAATTTTACTGAAATCGGGATAGAAAGGATATAGCTTCTAAACTCAGAGTTTGTAATATCAAATTTATTCTGCACCTGGATATTAATGTTATCCGAAAGATTTGTACTTAATCCCAGATGGATTCCATTTTGATCGTAATTAGAAATTCCAGGGTATTCAATATGGGATAGATCAAGGTAAATAGATTGAAGCCAGTCTGTGTCAGGCACATATCTGGTGTTCAGTCCAAAAGAGATAGCCATTGAATCTTTAACCGGTTTTTGAAACGAACTTGGCTGTCCGTCATTATCAGGGTATAAAATGACATTTGAATCATGGTAGGCTCCAAAAGACAATTCAAAACTGAACGGTTTTGCCGGAGAAGTTTTTGATGCTAACAAATATTTTATTCCCAGGAGAGCTTTAGTGGTCCTCGGGTGATTTACATTTGCTTTTTGAATATATTTCAACGCATTTTGATACTGCCCGAGTCCAGCCAGTGCAATGCCGTATTCTCTATTGATTTCCTGGTTATCTGGATCAAATGATAAAGCAGTTTTAAGATACTTTTCTCCATTTTTGAAATCGTGTAATTGATTGTAGGCAAAACCAAGTAAAAATAAGGTTTCATGATTTTCCGGCTCGACAATGATGATTTCCTTTAATTGATCAACTGTCTTTTGCCATTCCGAAATCTGACTATTGCTGGATAAAACATCTGTGGAAAACGAACACAAAAGAAACAGGGCAAGTGCTAATCTTTTCAAAGAATTATTCCTTTCAATAGTATCATTAAATATAGCTATGATCATTCATTTTTTTATGGTTTTTTGGGGCCAAATATATCAATTGAGTATTGTTCTAATTTGACAACAAGATCATTTTGCTTAGCAGATGTCCTGTTTTGAATCGTCTTTTTAAGGGTTTCAAAATCAACCTTCATGACCTGTGCTGCTATTTGTTTTAATTCCTTATTGTGTTTATCTGAATCTGAGCCCCGGGCAAGACTTGATCCTGCTCCCGAACCTTGAACAGATTTAGTTTTAGGTTTTGTCTTGACTAACTTACCCTTGGCGTCAAAGTGGGAGGAAGATCCATCAGGCCGAACCACCACTTTTGATCCGTCTTTTCTTTTAATTATTTTAGAACCTTTAGAATTGGTAGTTACTACAGACCCACTTTTAGTAACGACAGTATTGTCGGTTTTAGGAGTAGTCTTGACCAGTTTGCCTTTTGCATTAAAGTGAGAGGAAGATCCATCAGGTCTGACAATAACCCTGGAACCATCTTTTCTTTTGATGATCTTGGAACCTGCTGAATTAGTCGTAACCACCGATCCGCTTTTAGTAACGACAGTGTTGTTGGTTTTAGGAGTGATCTTGACTAACTTACCCTTGGTATCAAAATGAGAAGAGGATCCGTCAGAACGAACAACCACCTTGGAACCATCTTTTCTCTTAATGATCTTGGATCCAGCAGAATTAGTAGTAACTACAGACCCGCTTTTAGTAACGACAGTATTGTCGGTTTTAGGCGTTGTCTTGACTAACTTACCCTTGGCATCAAAGTGGGAGGAAGAACCATCAGGTCTGACAATAACCCTGGAGCCATCCTTTCGTTTGATGATCTTGGAACCTGCTGAATTAGTCGTAACAACAGACCCACTCTTTGTAGTGACCGTCTTGGAACCTGCATCCCCCATAGAAGCTCCAAGTTTAGAACTTGAGCCACCAACAGAGTCGCTCAGATTAGTTTTTGTCTTAGGAGTAGTCTTAACCAGTTTGCCTTTTGCATTAAAGTGAGAGGAAGATCCATCAGACCGAACAACCACTTTTGAACCATCTTTTCTTTTAATTATTTTAGAACCGGCAGAATTGGTAGTTACCACAGAGCCGCTTTTAGTAACGATAGTATTATTGGTTTTAGGTGTGGTTTTGACCAATTTACCTTTTGCATCAAAATGAGAGGAAGAACCGTCAGGTCTGACTATAACTTTGGAACTATCTTTTCGTTTGATGATCTTGGAGCCAACGGAATTGGTAGTTACTACAGATCCGGCCTTTGTTGTAACAGTCTTGGTACCTGCATCACCGACACTTCCAGCAATACCCGATCCTCCGATCACTCCGGCCCCACCAGCCACACCATCTTCCGGTGCCGGGTCTTCAACCTTTTTTATATTTCCTTTAAGCCATTCCTTATAAGCTTGTTCTCTTGCAAATGAATTTGGAAAGGTGATGTTCTGGTCCTTGATTTCTCTATTGAACTGATCCCGGGAACTGTCTGTATTCCCCTTACCTTTATTACCGTCGGCTTTCCAACTGCCATCAGCATTTCGCCCCTGTTGATATTTGTTTCCCACATTCCCTTTGATGCCGCCTGATTGCTTTATTCCAGGTGCAGGTTCGTTCGGTCTGCCAGCCACGCCAGGTCCTCCAGCCACGCCAGGTCCTCCAGCCACGCCTGGTCCTCCAGCCACGCCTGGGTTTTCAGCAACGCCTGGGCCTCCTTCTACACGGGGTTCTCCAGCAACGCCGGGCCCTCCGATCACACCGGGTCCGCCAACTGCATCACCCACACCGGGACCTTCCGGATTGACCTGAAGTCCAATGCCTCCTCCTAAATCAGGGTTTCCGCCAAGGCCTGAGCCAACACCTCCACCAAGATTTCCCCCGGTATCTGGATTTCCACTGAATATTCCCTGGAGCATCTGATTTATGGCATTATCAAGTGCAGAATTGTTTTGTGAATTAGTGCCAAAAGGCGATCCTCCAAACACATTGGGAAGTCCACGTGCTTCAGGATTCTGATTCATTTGTTGATCTGCCTGGTTCAAATTGTATGGTTGTGATTTAGGAAGAGGGCATCCGGCAAATGCACCCTCAGTATAAAGCAAAAATATTGGCAATAAAAAAATACAAATGGTTTTCATCTTAAAAATCTTCATGACATCGCCCTTAAAATTAAAGTGTGGTTGAGGGTAGAGCATAGAGAGGATTAGATTCAGCGCCGAGGTTTTCTGCCCTCATTTTTAGCAATATCAAAAGGAAAGTTTAAACAGGCATGATCTTTCAATAACAAAAATCCTTTTTGATCTGATTTTAGCTATATCTAAAAGAAATATTTCAGTCAATTCTTTATTCGGATAATTCATATGAATAAAAAAAGATGTCTTCTTCATTTCATTCCTGGATGTGACAATGGTTTTTAAAAATTAATTCCACATGATCATGATTAAAAAATTACCTGGTGAGGAAATGGGTAAAATGTGGTAAAAGCGTACATTTATTATTAGGTTTAAGTATTATTAGTTTTAGGATGATTTACCATGTTGTTAATTTTTCCACCCGTTGCCAAGCCCTGCGAGCCTCCTGCCGGAATTGCGCTTTTGTCTTCTGCATTAAAGGAACAAAAAATTTCCTGTGAAGTAATTGATGCCAATATTGAAGGACTTTTATATCTGATCAAATCAGAAATTATTCCCGTGGATTCCTGGTCACAAAGGGCATTGAAAAACAGGGAAAAAATACTTTTCGATTTAAAAAGTCCTGCCCTGTATGAAAATATGGACCGGTATCATCAAAGGGTCTATGATTTAAACAAGCTTTTATCCATCAGCGTTGATACAAAGAGATTCCGGATTACATTAAGCGATTATTCTGATAATCGCTTGTCTTCCGTCAACAGTAAGGATTTGCTGAAAAGTGCAACACAATATAAAGAAAATCCTTTTTATCCTTTTTTCGAAGACAAATTAAGAGAAAAGATTGAACATTCAGATTCGAAATTTATCGGTATTTCTCTTTGCTATCTGAACCAGGCCCTTGTCAGTTTTGCCCTTGCCGGATGGATAAAGGATCATTTTAAGAATAAAAAAATTGTAATGGGGGGCGGGCTTATATCTTCATGGATGAGCCGGCCGGATTATGATAATCCCTTTAAGGGGCTGATAGACTCAACCATCGGAGGGGAGGGGGAAATTCCCCTGCTGGAACTTTTTGGTGTAAAAAATATTGGCAAGAAGCATTATGTTCCGGATTATGATTTTGTAAAAAACAATGTCTATCTTTCGCCTGGAAAAGTCCTTCCCTTCAGGGCATCCATCGGTTGCTACTGGAGCAAGTGCAATTTTTGTCCGGAAAAAGCCGAGACACGTCCCTATAGTTCTAACAGGGCATCAAAAGTGCTGGCAGATTTACAGGAGATTGACCAGAAGTATTCTCCGGATTATATCCATTTGATCGATAATGCCGTAACCCCGGCTTTTTTGAAGGCCTTATCAAAAAATACCTTTGGATTCAGATGGTATGGTTTTGTCAGATTTGAAAAAGAATTTCTGGACCCGGATTTTTGCCGGGATCTGAAACGATCAGGGTGTGATATGTTAAAACTGGGTCTTGAATCAGGTGATCAGAATGTACTTGATCATATGAACAAAGGGACAAATCTTGAATATGTGTCAATCATTTTGAAAAATTTGCATGGGGCAGGTATTTTAACCTTTGTCTATCTTCTTTTTGGAACCAGTTATGAAAACGAGCAAAGCGCCTTTGAAACCCTTGGATTTATAAAGTCGCACGAGACATATATTGACTATTTAAACCTGGCTGTTTTTAATCTTCCCAAATTCAGTGATGATGCAAAAGATCTGGATACCCAGGAATTTTACCATGGCGATCTGTCATTATATTTAAATTTTAAGCATCCTCTGGGGTGGGACAGAAGACAAGTGAAACAATTTATCGATAAAGCATTTAAAAAACAGGTATCAGCAGGGTCGGGCATTCGAAAAAATCCTGCCTTTTTTTCTTCAAACCATGCCGCATTTTTTTCAAATATTAAGGAAAATCAATCATGATTGCTCACATTTTATCAACGGGTGATGAAGTCCTTTTAGGAGATATTGTCGATACAAACTCTGCCTTTCTTTGCGGTTCTCTAAAAGATATGGGGATTGAGGTTCAAAAAATTACAGCCGTTCGCGATGATGAAGAACTGATTTGTGCTAGTATCTGCGAGATATCGTTAAAGACAGATATCTGTCTTGTAACAGGCGGGCTGGGACCAACCCCTGATGACGTGACTGCCCTTGCCTGCAGCAGGGCTTCCGGGCAAAAACTTGGTTTGAACAGGAAAGCCCTTGAATCCATGAAATCCTATTTTGCAAAAAGAGGATTTACCCTGAATAAAGACAATGAAAAACAGGCCATGCTGCCGGCGGGATCTCACATGTTAGTTAATAACAATGGGACAGCTCCGGGGTTTTATATTAAAATTAATAAATGCCTGTTTTTCTTTATGCCCGGCGTACCCTCTGAGATGAAACTCATGTTTGACGAACAGATCAAACAGGTGTTGATAAGTGAGTTCAGGCTAAACGATGATATCTTCATTGAACGGCTCACCGTTTTTGGACTGCCAGAATCAAGGGTTGGGGCATTGTTAAAAGAATTTAAACAAAGGTTTCCTGAAATGCGGCTGGGTTTTCGGGCCAATTTCCCTGTGATTGAAGTTAAAATAATTTTACAGGGTTCAGACAAAAATGATAAAGAAGCCAGATCTGAAATTGATAAGGCAAAACAATGGGCCATCCAGCAGCTTGAAAATAAAGTGGTGTCTGATAAAGGATTGTCCATCCCCCAGGAAATAGGGCGAATGTTGTCGGAGCAGAAAAAAACCCTTGCCATTGCAGAATCATGCACAGGGGGGCTTATTTCAAATATGGTGACAGATGTGGCGGGAAGCTCTGATTATTTTTTGTTTTCCGGTACTACCTACTCAAATGATGCAAAGATGAATGTTCTAAAGGTCAGCAAACAAACCATTGTTGAACATGGTGCCGTGCATGAACAAACCGCCCTTGAAATGGCACAGGGTGCAAGGCGGCAGGGCAATGCTGATTTTGCCATTTCAACAACAGGGATTGCAGGGCCGGGAGGCGGGACCGAACAAAGACCTGTGGGCATGGTCTGCATCGGCCTTTCCGGACCATCTGTTGGCCTGGCCAAAACCTATCGGTTTTCATTTGGAGACAGATTGAGAAATAAAAAAATATTTGCCATGATGGCTTTGGAGCTTTTAAGACGTCATCTGGTTTCTATTTTTGAAACAGCTTAAAAACCAGGCCACTGACTCTGACTCAAAATGGATCTGATCTTTTTTTGAAGACATCTGGTGGTCACCTTTCTCATGGATGATCAGGCGCTTGGGGTCTTTTGCCTGATTGTAAATATCAAAGGCATTTGACACTGGCACCACCTGGTCTTCATCTCCGTGGAAGATCATGAGGTTGGAAAGCAGTCGGGCCTTATCCTGAATATTGAACAAAAGATTTTTTTTAAAAAAACTCAAGGGCAGGGCAGGCCGGTCCCCATTGGCATCCAAGGGAATGTTTTCTATGGTTCGGCTCTTTACCGGGGCTGAACAGATGACTGCCCCACAAAGATTTATATCCATATTTAAAAGTGATTCCCATGCGTTTATACAGGTGGCACCTCCCATGCTGGATCCGAAAACAGCCAGATTCCGGCTGGTTTTTCCAAGGGACAAAATGTGCTCTATAGCATTTATAAAATCCCGGGTTCTTTTTTCAAGGGAGGTGTCTGAAATAAAATCACCCTGGCTTTGCCCGCACCCCCTGTGATCAAACCTGAAAAAAGCCATATTATTTTGGACAAGAATCCGTGACAACACGGCTTGCTTTGCCGATTCTTTTGATCCTTCAAGGCCGTGGGAACCTATAACAAGGGGGGGATTCTGCCTTCCCGGCAGGTGCAGGACCCCTTTTAGCCAGAACGTTTCGGATTTAAATTTAATGTCTATATTGCTTTGTTTCATATCTTGTCTTTATGCTATTAAACCTTTATAATATCAAGTTTTGAAAATCTGTATAAACCCCAATTAAAAAGAAATATGGATTATGGCTATAAAGAAAAGAAAAACATATGAACTGGAAATCATTGATCTTGCCTTTGGTGGTAAAGGACTTGCAAAACCTGATGGTTTTCCGGTTTTTATTGACCGGTGTGTTCCCGGCGACCTGGTATTTGTAAAAATAACCAAAAAGAAAAAATCCTGGGCCGAAGGAAAATTGATAAAAATAATAACGCCATCCCCCTTAAGAAACCAGGGAAAATGCCAATACAACAATTTTTGCGGAGGCTGTAAATGGCAGCAGATAGATTATGATCTGCAGCTGGACTACAAGAAACGGCACGTGATCGAATCCATGGAGCATATTGGCAAATTAAAAGGCATAAAGGTAAACGATGTCATCCCGTCGGACAATATCTATGAATACAGAAATAAAATGGAGTTTTCCTGTTCCTCAAAAAGATGGCTGTTGCCCTGGGAGCTTGAAGATGAAGACATTAAAAAAGATTTTGGTATTGGACTTCATGTGCCCGGAACCTTTGATAAAGTCATCGATATTAAACAATGTGAGATCATGCCGGGTCTGGGTAACAAGATTTTGGATGATGTAAGACAATTTATAAAAGCATCCAGTCTAGCCGCGTATCATTTAAGGAGTCACGAGGGATTCTGGCGGTTTTTAATGCTAAGACATTCCGTGGCCTTTGATACGTGGATGGTTAATATAATAACCAAAACAAAAAATTTGGAAGTGATACAAAGGCTTGCAGATCTTTTGGCCCAAAAATATCCCCAAATTCAATCCATTGTAAATAATATAGTCGATTCAAAATCAGGTGTTTCCTTTGACAGTGAGGAAATTGTTCTTTTTGGAGAAGATCACATCAAAGAAAAACTGGGAAAGTTTGAATTTAAGATATCAGCCAATTCATTTTTCCAAACCAACACCCGGTCCTGTGAAAAATTATATTCAAAGGTATCGGAATACGCAGCATTAAAGGGTGATGAAATAGTCATCGATCTTTATTCGGGAACGGGTACCATCCCCATATGGCTGTCAGACCAGGCAAAAATGGTTTATGGCATTGAGATTGTGAAAAGTGCGGTCATAGATGCAAAGAAAAATGCAGATCTGAACAAGATTGAAAATTGTGAGTTTCTTGAAGGGGATATAAAAGATGTCCTGCCACGATTAAAACAAAAGCCGGACGTGATGATAAGCGATCCGCCACGGGTGGGAATGCATAAGGATGTTGTTAAACAGGTCCTTTTTATCCGTCCTGAAAAAATTGTCTATGTCTCCTGCAACCCTGCAACCCTTGCCCGGGATCTTGAAATGCTTGCCCCGGAATATGAGGTCAAACAGGTTCAACCCATAGATATGTTTCCCCATACCTACCATATTGAATCTATTGCATTGCTTAAAAGAAAATAGGCAATCAGGGAGTTATGTCCGGGACAGCCTGGTTCTTTTCATTCTGGTTGGGGTTCAGTAAACAGGCAGGTTAAAACAACCATATCATCTTCCTTTTTTGATTTGATTTTAAAAGGTAGATGGTGAAATAATTTTATCATTCCCTTGTTATCAGGAGACGTATAGGCGACAAGACCCTTAATTGCATTGTCCTGGGCGGCAATGGCCAGTTTTTTCTGAAGAATTTTTGCGATTCCCATGCCCTGGTACTCCTTTGAAACAGAAAATGCAATTTCCGCAATATTGTTGACGGAGTTTTTATAATATTCCCCAACGGCAATGATTTTTTCAAAACCCAGTTCCCCGATAGTGGCAACAATGGTGAGGTCATTGATATAATCAATTTCAAAGGTTGTATCAATCTGATCATGAACAAAACTTTTTTTGTCATGAAAGAACCTTGAGATAATATCTCCGCGGTTCATAGTATAATAGTGTTCCTGAACTCCTCTTTCATCAATGGGTTTGACAGGTCTGAACATGATGGGAACATTGTCAATAACGATTGTTTCTTCATATTTTAAAGGATAAACCCCTTTAATAGCCTGTTTGAACTTTCTGTCTATGTCAATTAAATCAAGGGCCTTGGCTTTTGAAAACAGCTCATCCCGAAAATCCGGGTGGGCAATACTGATAAGGGCCATGGCCCTTTCCTGTAGGGTTTTTCCAAAAAGATTAACCACACCATATTCTGTTGCAACAAATTGAACATCCCCCCTTGGAACAACCACTGCAATGTCATATAAATTGGGAACGATCCGGCTTTTCCTGCCCTGATCAGAAGTTGAGGTCATCATGAGAATGGATTTTCCTCCCTTTGACATGGCAGCACCCCGGGTAAAATCAAGAAGGCCGTTAATGCCCGTATAATTGTTATAGGGCAGCGCATCTGCTGCAACCTGTCCTGTCAGGTCTATGGCCATGGCCGTATTTATAGAGACCATGGCATTATTTTTTGCAATAGTTGATGGATTGTTGACATAATCAGAGGGGTGAAATTCAATGGAAGGGTTGTCATTCATAAACTCATAGAGGAGATTTGACCCCACGGCACTTCCAGCCACAAGCTTTCCATCATTAAAGCCCTTTTTTTTATTATTAATGACTCCCATGGAAAAAAGATTCATCATCCCGTCTGTCAAGTATTGTGAATGGATACCCAGGTCATTTTTTTCAGACAGGCAGATCATTCCGGCTTCTTTGGTAACAGCAAGGCTTATTTGCAGGGTTGATCCATCATCAATCAATTGTGATATATGTCTGGCAATCGTATTGGCAGTTTCATGATCAGGAAGCGGTTGTATGGTGAGAAGTTCTTCTTTGTGTTCTACAATATGATCCACCTCATTGACATGGATGAAACTTCGGCCCAATACCCTGGGCATATTGGGATTGGTCTGGCAAATAACGATGTCTGCCGATTCACAGGCAGCAAGTGTGATATCAACAGATACCCCAAGACTCATCCATCCAAAGTCATCTGGCGGGGAGGCCTGGATGAGGGCGGCGTTTATGGGCATCATTCTTGATTTGAACAGGTGGGGAACCTGGGAAAGGTTAATGGGGGTTGTAAATCTTTTATTCCTATGGATTTTCTTTGAAGATGCAGAGCCCAGATAAAAGGATCGAATATTAAATTGCTGGGAATGGGACCGGTTGGCAACAAGGGTTAAAGGCCCGCTTTCAATACATAATAATCTGACAATTTCAAGATCTGTAAATCTGAAGGAGGCTTTTGACAATTCATCAACAAGAAATTGGGGTTCTCCGCAGGAGGAACCGATAAAGACTCTCTGGCCGGGTCTTATATGCTTCAGTGCCTGTGTTGCGCTGGTTCTTTTTTCCACATAATTGTCAGCCCAATAATTTGATTTTGGCATATGAAGACTCCCTAGTATTTTTATTCAATTTAACAGATCCAGGAATGGAATATTTTAAGATTTTTACTTAAGCACGTTTGTGAAAGTGTTAAATTATTAAAGCATAAAATCAAAAAAAATTCAAATTTATTTCTCCCTCCCCCTTGCGATTTTAAATTGATTCTAGTATTTATAATTCTATCAGTTAATGAATCATATTCAAAAAATAATGAGGCAAATATGGGGATATATGAAAGAAAACAAAGGGAAAAAGAAAATCGAAGAAAAGAAATTATTAAAGCAGCCAGGAAAGTCTTTTCAAATAAGAGATTTAATGCAGCAACAATGGAAGAAATCGCCCTGCAGGCAGAATTAAGTCCCGGCACCCTTTATTTATACTTTAAGAATAAAGAAGAACTGCATACCATCCTTTCAATAGAAATTTTAAAGTATATGGCAGATGAAATTCAAAAAGTCCTTCACCAGGATCTTACAGTGGAAAACAAGATCGAAAGGTTTCAGGACGTATTTATAAAAGTTTATGAATATGATTCAAATATTTTGATCAACCTGTTTCACCTTCAATCCGGAGAAACACTGAAAAATCTTTCCGACGACGTTTTAAAACAGATTAAGATTTATTCTGTTTTAGCCCATGGCGCCATTGTTGAAGTGGTGAAAAAAGGAATAAGCGAGGGCATTTTTATCGATGAGCATCCGGCAGCCCTGGCAGATGTTCTCTGGGCAACCTATGCCGGTGTTGTCCTCTGGGTTGATTCCAAACGGCTTTTAAATGATGAAAAAGATTTTGTCAAATCAACTTTGAAAACCGCTTTTAAGGTCATCCGAAAAGGCCTGAATAAGAATTAAACCCAAAATCAAATAATGGATTATTAGTATGAGTGCCGGGTGTGAGTATAAAACACGGGCGCCAATACTTTTTCTTGACAGATTAGTTGTTCTCCATGGGATCAAACACAGATTTTTGGATTAAATCCGGAAAATCCTGGCTTAATTTATCCAGTTTTTCAATGGCCTCGGGTGGCCCTATGAATACCACACGGTTTAAAAGCTGTGCAATATCCTTTTGGGGAGTGTAAAACTCAAGATTTCTTTGACCCATAACAAGGTTGAAAAGAATGATGGCATCATCCTGGGTTAAAAAACCCTTTGCCCGAACCAGTTCTTTGGGTAGTAATGGCAGGACTTTTCTAAAAGAATCAACATTGTTTGCTTCCCAGGAATAAATGGCTGATAAAAGACGGTCTGGCGGGATTGCGTCCGGATCCGGGTTTTCAAGGATGTCATCAATGGCCTGTTCGAGCTTTTCCGGTGAAATTATTATTTGATCCGGCACATCTGATTCATCCGGGTGACCTGTTTTATCTTTGCCGGATGGATTTATTTGAGGAACAAACCTTTCAAGAGGCACATTTGAATAGGTGGTTTCGAAAAATTCCGGTGACGGGTGATGTTTTTCTATAATATTTTTTACAGATTCAATTGTTTGGGGGTCAACTAAGTCAGTTTTATTTATGATAAATAAGGTGGAAGAAGCAATCTGTTTTTCCACTGAAGCAAATGCCATATAGGCATCTTTAAAACAGTCTGCATCGATGATACAGATCTGTTCGGAAAGTTTAAACCTGTTCTGGAAAATGGATAGGTTCAGGTCTTTTTTTAAATCAGAAGGATTTGCAACCCCTGTTGATTCGACGATCAGGACATCCGGCTGAATCGATTGGGCGATTTCATTCAAGGATCTTATGAAATCTGTTTTTACACACACACAGAATATGGATCCTTTACTTATTTCAAGCAGATCAAAGTCATCTCCTTCAATAAGGGTTCCATCCAGTCCGATTTCCCCGAACTCATTCATCAGGATCATTAATTTTAGATTTTCAGGGAACACCTTAATAATCCTGTTAAGAAAAGTTGTTTTTCCACTGCCAAGAAATCCGGTTATTAAAGTCACATGCGTCGTCCCACCCATGCTCATTTACTCCTTACGATCGAAATCTGTTTTTTATTTTTTGGAATTCAATATGTCAATGAGAGCCTGCTCCGTCACAACTTTACCCGCTGAAATAAGCTCTCCTTCAATCACCAGGCCAGGTGTGGTGAACACACCCATTTTACTGAAATAGTCAATGTCATTAACTTTTTCCAGCTGGGCCGTTTTATTTAACCGGGTTTTTTCCAAAGCCCTGGTCACATTCTCATACAGGGTATCGCAATTTTTACAGCCTGAACCCAAAATTTGAATTTTCATCTTATATTTCCTTTACCCGTGAAAGGGATGGATTTTTTTTTTGAAATCTTTTCAATATTTCCTCTTGAAGGGTTTCCTGAGCCGGAATAATGGAGGAATACACTATTTCGTCGTCCATGGCGATACTGGGCAGTGATTTTGCCCGGATTTCCTGAAAGCGTTTTACCCCTTCCAGGGTTCTCATATCCCATTTTGACACGGTGATCATTTCTTGGTAAGTTTGCGGTAAAACCTTTACCGATTCGGCCATATAGACACAGGCTGTTCACTGACGAAAATCAGTTAACACGACATCGACATTGATTTTTTGCATGAATCCTTATCCTTTATCTTATAAATCATTATATTTAAAAAATTCTTTAACTCTTCTTTTTCCGGTATTGTTTTAAATACGATCTCCCCGTTGATAATAATGCAGGGAACGGGTACAAGATGTTTGTGCTGCCGTATCATTTTTTTATAAATGTCCGCCCCTTCTTTTGTTTTGGTAACCACCTTTTTATAAATGATCTTGTCACCTAATTCGTTTACAGTCTCTTTGACCAGCCCGGCCATATAAATGCAGGGCACTCAATGGTCTCCTTCATGGAGAACTTCTACAATGACTCTTGAGTTTTCAGGAGACATTGAGTAATTGCTCTTTTTTTTCCAACATCTCCTTTATGGCATCTTCAAGCTCATGCATGGGGGGGATGGCATCGAAAAAAAGTTCATCATCAATAAATAATGAGGGTATGGGGGCGATCCTTTTATGGTGGTAAACACCTTTATCCCCGAACAGGGACACAGAAAGTTCAAGAAACCTTTTTTTTCCAGAACCTTTTAAGTCCACCCTATGGTAATCCACCCTTCCTTTATACTTGGGCAGGATTTCGCGGACAGTTTCATCCATATAAAAACAGGGAAGACATGAATCCGCTTTATACATGACTTCAATCAGAATTTTATTTTTGTTTGTCATAAATGTTGTCAATCGATTATTCAGGTTATAATGGCCACCCCCCACCTCACGGAAAAATGGGGATGGCCATCAACAAGACAGCTTTTTTTATATTAGCTATCAGATCTGGTGTTTTGTCCGGCACCGGCTTTGGCGAGATTTTCTGTTACTTTATCAAATTCAAATCCCTTATCCCGGGCAGTTCTTAATGTTTCCGCCAGTTCAGGCGACTTTGCCCTTGCTATCATTTCATCGATCAATTCCTCATATTGGGGAATGATACTTGGAAAAACCACATCGCCCTCAATCGCGATTGAAGGCAGAACTTTTCCCTTTAATTCCATAAATTTACCAATGCCTGTCTTGTTCTTGATAGACCATTCTTTGTACTCAATGATATCCTGAACTTCCTTGGGCATTGCCGCCATGGATTCCATCATGTATCCACATGCTGCACACTGGACACTATCAAGGGTCAAAACATCAACGGTGATTTTATTTTCAGCCATTTGTTACCCTCCTAAGGTTATTTGGTTTCAGGATACCTGGGATAATATTCTTCAAACCAGGCTTTAGTTTCGTAGGCCTGTATCATATGTTCCTCCGGAACATCGTATGGCAGATCTCAGCCGGGGGCGAAGGTGTATCCGTGCGATCCTCCGGCAGAAAGGCTGACAATGGCATCCTCCCTTGGTGAAAGCAATCCGAGACTCAAGGCAAGCGTCAGTTTCAAGTTACCGCCAAATCCTTTGCCGGCTTCTCTGGCTTTATCCCGGATAAAGTTCATATTCAATTGTTCATCAACGGCAAACCCGTGGGTGCCGATTTTGACGACTTCATCAATCACCTTGGTGCAGTCACCGCAAATAAAGAAAGAGGATGTTATCCCTGCATCATGGATGGCTTTGATAGCTTCCTGGCAATTAGGGGTCACAAATTCACGAAATGTGGTATCCCTTATCTGGGAAGCAACCGGATCAATAAGGGCAATAATATCACACCCCATTTCCGCATAAAATTTAACAGCCTGGGTACAGACTTTACCGGCAAATTCAAGAACCTTGTGGGCGAATTCCGGATTTTTATAAACGTCTGTAAAGATACGGACCCCTGCCAGATGAGAAGCCAGGGTTAAAGGCCCGCAAACGCCGCCAATCATGGCGCAATCAAGCGCATCCAGTTTTGGTTTGGCGATTTCGGCTGCCTGATAAATCGTGGGCCAGCGGCCGGAATCCATAGTGGGCAATTGAAGCCCTGCCTCTTCCGGGGTTTTTTCAGCGCAGGGATGGCTGGACACGGAAGGGACGTTGTCTTCCCACCATTTTAAATCGCATCCAACGGAATTGGCTTCCACAGACAGATCAAATAATAAGGGGATACCGTCAGCCTTATATTTTTCAGCTGTATAGACCAGTCCTTTTGCTAAAATTTCATGATCGTTAAGATATACATCGGCTTTTTCGTTGATTAGAAATGCGCAGTGAACACCTGCATAAGGAACCCACGGGGCGGAATCAGTCCGTTTCCCCCTATAGGCATCGATTAACCTTTGTTTTGCCATGCGTGTTGCCTCCTCTTTATTTAGATTAAAAGTTGACTGACATGTGTTGTACGATATTTTTTTTGTTTCCTCCTTACGATTTCAGGTTAAAAGTTGATTGCTATTATTTTCCGAACACTACAGATACTATACAAATTAATCTATACTAAAGCGATCTATATCAAAGTATTCTATACTAAATTGATAGAGATTGGAAAGTAAATCGTCCAAAAGATGATTTTTTTTGAAAAAAGGATGATTTTACAAAAAGAGAAGGTTAATGCAATAAAATATTAACGGAAAAATAAGGGGAAAACATTAAAGATTTAATCCAATAAAATTATGGAATAGTATTTAAAGGTTTCGTGCAGCTCTAAAGCGACCTTAGTATTGATTCCCAGATTTTTCAATGTGCCGACAAGATCGATGTAAAACGATTCAACTGTGGGTCTTTTTTCCATGGGAAACCGGCAGGCATCAGGATAAGCACATTTTTTGCAAAGCGAACAGGCACCGCTGACAAGGCCGATGGCTTTGTCATACCCTTTAAGAAACAGCATTCTTTCCAGGCTGACAGTTCCTTTCCAGTATTTAACCTGGTCGGTCCGGTTCCGATTGCTGTCCCTGTAAAAATCATTGCGGTTCTGGTTTCCCACAAGCAAGAGGGCAGTGGAGTATTCACTGAAAATAGTTTTAACTTCAGAAAGATCCGGGGTAGCCGGCGGGCAGGACCAATTGGCTTTGTACTGGGAACATCCGTAGCGGCATTTCAGATTTACCCATTGGGCAACCACAATGTTGTTAATTCTAAACGGCAATATGGTTTCAACACCGTATTGCATACCTTTTTCATGCAATTGTTCAAGGAGTTTTCCTGATAGTCCAATATTATCCCGAAATGATACAGGTTCGAAGGGTTCAGGTTTTGACAGACATATGATTTTTTCATTCATTTTTTTAATCTTTCGGAATTTTGATATCCTGTGAAGCAATAAGGTATTTTTGAATGGCAGCTGTAAGATCATCCGGATGGGGAACATTCGTAAATGCCACATTTCCATTTATAAGGATTGTCGGTACGGGTAACATTTTACCCGCTTTTTTGCAGAGGTTTAGAAACCGCATGGCATTTTTTAAGTCTCCCCGCCTGACGATTGTCTGGATATCAATTTGATCTCCAAAATTTTCAGCCACCATATCAACGGTGTTGATGGCATAATCATACATCACGCAGTGAACCCGCTCACAAATAATTTCAACCAAAACAGGTGCTTTGCCAGTGGCATTTCTCGGCTGGACAGGATCAAACTCATCAATTTCGTCCGATGGAGTTTTATTTGTTCTCTTTTTTTTAACCACTCTTTTTATGTCCTGTTATCCTGGCTCCTGCCGTCCTGGCCATAATATCTTGGATCAGTCGTAAAAGCTGTCAGCCGTCATCTTTCATACAAAGGGATAAAATGATTATCCATTGCATGTTTTACCTATTGGATAATTAACCCTTAGTATAAAAGATGCGGCTGATATGAAACAATAGTAAAACCGTTAGTTTTTCTGATCCGGCTTTACAGGACCTTTAGGACCCTGGTTTAACACATGATCCGGTACCACGCCTTCAAGATGTGGAAATTTGTCTGTCATGTGCGGCATCTGCATGGCTTCCATAAAGTCTTTTTCAAATGAGGGTTCTACTGTGAGCTCAAGGTATTGAACATTTCTGGCACACCAGTTTGCCTCATCTCTTTTCTTTTTGTTTAATAGTGCGGCCCTGCAACCGTCACCTGCTGCATTGCCCACCCCATGGATATTTTCGATTTCACAATCAGGGAAAAGACCCATGACCAGGGCTTTTTCTCTATCAACATGGGTTCCAAAAGCACCGGCAATTTTCACCGTATCCACCTTTTCAATGCCCATACGTTTCATCATAAGCTTGCATCCGGCATATAGCGCGCCCTTTGCAAGTTGAATCTGCCTGACATCTTTCTGGGTGATCACAATATCTTTGCCAATGGAAGAATCTTCTTCCCATGCCAGAACAAATTCCGGCTGTCTTGTATCTGCGTTTTTTCGAAAGCGCGGATTTTTTTTCAAGGCTTTTTTATTGAAAACACCTGTTTTGGTGATAACACCCGAGCGGTAAAGCTCAGCTAAAACATCCAGGATACCGGAACCGCATATTCCTTTTACCTTCATATCTTCTGGTTTGGAGAATTTACGCGATTTGTCATGACCGATAACCCTGTAATCCACATCCTGGGTGTCAGGGTCAATTTCAATACGTTCAATGGCCCCGGGTGCCGCCCGCATGCCAAAGGCAAGTTGCGCACCTTCCATGGCAGGACCGGTGGCACAGGATGATGAATACAATTTATGCCGGTTCCCCAGAATTAATTCGCCATTGGTTCCAATATCAATTATCAGTTGAATTTCATCTCCTTTATACGGCTCTTCAGCCAGGAGCACTCCCACATTGTCGCCGCCTACAAAACCGGCTTCATTTGGCATGGCAAAAATATAGGAAGAGGGATTGATATTTATACCAAGATCCCTTGCCTTGATATCCAGGCTATGGTGGATGACAGGAGGGAAGGGTGCCAGACCAACAGGTTCAGGGTCAAGTCCAAGCAGGATATGATGCATGGCTGTATTGAATCCAATGGTGACATCCTCTATATCTTCCTTGCTTATCCTCAGGTATTCAACACCTTCCTCAAGAATTTCTTTATATTCAACAGGTCCGTCATCCCCCTTCTTTTTCCTGATTTTTTTCTTTTTGGGATGGGTGAGCGAAATAGCCTTGTCAATCAGAGAATTGATTCCTTCAATGATATCTTCGCTCATGCGTTTAAGACCACCGGGTGTTGTCATGTGAAAGGTAATTCTGGCCATGACATCTTCACCGTATTTACACTGGGGATTCATGATGGAAGAAGTGGCAATCACTTCCATGGTTGTCAAATCACAAAGATAACCGGCACAGGTAGTGGTACCGACGTCAATGGCGATTCCATAGGCGCGTTCAACCCTTCCGGGCTGGATGCGTATAACCTCCTTATCATTCCATACGCTGACGGTGACCGTCCAGTTTTTCTCCCTAATGGTACGGGGAAGGGTTCTTAGGGTGATAATATCGACACTGAGGTCTTTTAAACCGTACTCCCTGGCAAGACCGTTGGTGAGGCGTTCCCAGTCACCAATTTTATCTTCAAAATCAGGTTGTTTCAGCTCAATGGTATACAATTTGATCATTGGGTTAAAATCAATTTTGATGTCCCGGGCAGCCTTGGAAACCACTTGTTTGCCTGCGCGGGATTCTTCCGGTACAAATACCAGAATATCGTCCTCTATCTTGGCCACACAACCCAGCCTGAATCCCTTTTCTTTGTTTTCAGGATTAATGAATTTTGCTTCAACTTCCTCCTGCCACGGGGTCACATGATCCATTGAAGACTGGATATTGTATTTTTCAAAATGACCTTCTTCAACACGGACAATACATTTTCCGCAAACCTTTGTTTCACCGCAAAGAGCTTCAATATCAACACCCAAAAGTCTTGAGGCTTCTATGATGTTGCTTCCTTTAGGAACTTCACCGCGACGGCCGGAGGGCTGAAATATCACATTTACAAGTTCTTGTGCCATTTATTTTAGCTCCTTTAATTACTTAATATCGCCTTTCTGAAATTCCCTTAACCGCCCGATCATTTTAATCCCTTCTGATACGGCATTACCGGCAGACTCGGCATATCCGTCTGCACCGAAAAGGTTGGCAACATCACGGGTCACAGGGGCTCCCCCGAGCATGATCAGGCATTCTGGATTTTTTTCTTTAACCATGGCAATAACCTTTTTCATTCCCATCATTGTGGTGGTCATCATGGCAGACATGGCAAGAACATCTGAGTTTACATCCAATTGTTTTTCAACAAAACTTTCCAGAGGTACATCACGGCCAAGATCGTAAACATCCCATCCGGCAACGTCAAACATCATTTTCACCAGATTTTTTCCGATATCATGAACATCACCCTGAATGGATCCGATGACCACTGAGGCTTTTGGTGCGTCACCTTCAAGTGTGATATGGGGGCGAAGGATATCAAGCCCTTTGTAAAGGGCATCTGCGCACATTAATACTTCAGGAACAAAATATTCATTGGTATCAAATAAAACACCCACTTCTTCCATTCCAGCGGCAAGCCCTTCCATTACGGCGATCATAGGATCAACACCTTCATCCAGAGCACGCTGGGCAGCCTCTGCGCAATCATCTTCTTCGTACTCTACTACTGCTTCTCTTAATTCTGCTAAAATTTCTTCTTGATTGGACATGTTTCATCTCCTTATAATTTAGATTCTACCCACTGCTGGTGACGCTTTCTTACCATATTCCTTGACTGTCTTAACATATGTTTCCATATTTTCGGCTTTAATTTCAGGCCAGATATCACATCCGGGCCAGACAGCATCCAGTCCGTCATCTACGCATTTTTTGATGACAGCTTCAACTTCTTTTACATCTTCAAGCTGGGTCAATGTGTTGTAAGGATCAAAATTGCCGAATAGCAGTACATCGTTACCCAGTTTTTCACGGGTTTCTACCACATTGTTTTTCTGATCCACAGACAAGGCGTCTGCACCGCATCCATGCATCATCTCTATAATCATGTCTGTTGAACCGCAAATGTGGTTGACAGATGGGACACAGGTGATCGCATCAAATACTTTTGTTAAATTGGGTCCCACAAGGGTTTTCCACATGCGGGGGGATAATAGATCTGTTCCTGATCCCATATCCCTGACGGAAATAAAGTCCACATCCAGTTCCTGATAATGTTTTACCATATCAACGGTCACCTGGGTGACTTGATCAAGGAAGTCTGCTGTCGCCTCTTTATTCTTTTTGAGTCCTTTCAAGAGGATATCCAATTCCATTATCTGACCGGCCAGGGTAAACGGCCCTAAAACCCATGCGCCAACACCGAGATCCGGGGCTTCTTCCTTTATGATTTTAAAGGCTTCATCAATCATGGGAAGCCGTCCCTTTTTCATATAGTCTTCGGGAATATCAATTTCATCAAGGGTTTTCCACTTGTTGGGTACCGTGGGATAGATAACACCGTCTGCATTTTCATAAAGGGAAATGCCACGGCCCATGGCTTCTGCTACTGCTGCCATATCATAGGGAATAACCACGGCATCCATATTGAATAACCTGGCAGATGTGATGGCGGATTCGGCCATCAGCCTTGCATCTGTATGAATTTTGGCAAACTGGGTCCCCATTTTTTCAATGGCCTGGACCACAACAGCACCCTGGCCGCTGAAACAGGGCATCGTGTCCAAAGGTTCTTTCTTGAACAATTTTTGAACTCTTTCTTTTCCGGTAAGTTCCGACATTGGTTTTCCTCTCAATTAGGTGTTTTTATTATCTTGTTTATAATTTGGTTTCAGATCATTTTTCTCATGATAGAGACTGTGCCTAAAGGCTCTTAAGGTTTTCCACAAAGTCAGGAAATAATTTAAAAAGCGGATGGTTTGAATCTTTTGGCAGACGTCCTGTCTCACTGTAAACCGCGGTTGCCTGAAATGCATTAGCCATGGCAATGGCCGGCATGATTCTTTGTGCACCAACCATGGGGCCTGAAAAAATAATATCGTGATTCATCAATGCGGACAGAGACTCAAGGGCGGCATCTGCTGCTGACCATCCTTTAAACCCCCATTTTTCCCGGGCTTCCTTCCACATATAAGAGCCGTTGGAGGGCGCTGAACCTGTGGGCAGACCCCATTTTTCTTTTATCATTTTGTTTGCAAGACCGCAAAGGGCAGTGGCAGGACCATTCATAACCGAAGTATCAACAAAAACATTTTCAAATTGAGCCCCGTTTTTTTCAATGGCATCCAGAAGTTTTTGAGTTCCTGAAATCCGTCCCGAAGGCATCTGGTCTTCCTGGTCAAAGGACACCAAAAGAACATTTTTTACACCGATTTTGACCATTTCACTTATTTCAGTATCAAGATCCTGTTCCCATACCGTGATGCTGTTGTAGAACATTCGGTCAAGGAGTCCTTTTTCAGCACAATAGGCGGCGGCTTCCAGCTTGGGCTTTAAGGTCCAGGCATCTATGCAGAATGGCATATCCGTGTTTGCCACAACAAAATCGATAAATGTTTTGAATTCTTTGCCCGTATTGGCGACAATATCTGCCATTCCCGGAATCCCTGTTTCCTGGGTGAGCCTGTCCTGAGTTTTTAACAGGTCTGCAGCCATTTTTTCGTCAAAGCCGTCTTTGCGTTTCCCAGGAAAGACCTTATCCCCTTTTTGAAAAATTGAGTTACAGACAACGGTGGGATAATCTCCAGGTTGGCCTCCAAAGGTCACTCCGCCAAAACTACAAACTTTTTGCTCTTTTTCAAATTGAAACATCTTCCCTCCTGCTTTGAGTATTATGTTTTAGGCTCTTTTGATTCTCCTAAATTAATGAGTTCAGTAGATTTTAGAGACCATAACAGAAGGTTACAATAGGTGTAAATCGTCCAGGGGATGATTTTGGGATTTAAAGAATCCGGTAAAATGTGCAGCTAATTGAAAGGCGGTCTGGATTTTATTTGAGTATATCCGGCTGGAAACTCTTGATGGGCAAGCCTTGAACTAGAATTAAATCATTCTTCAAGCCCGGTGGATCAAAAAAAGGATTTAAGGCACTAAATAAAATATAGTCCAAAGGATGAGTTTCTTATTTTAAAAAGTCATCTTCGTTCAAATGGATACAAAACAATTGTCCGTTTTTATATTGGATTCGATTTAAAGCCATGCGTATTCCCTTGTATTTTATACCTGCTTCATTGGTTTTCTCAAGGATATGATTAATAAAAATTTCAAGTGATCCCCCGTGGGAAACAACTAATATGGTTTGATTATCATGGGAAAGGGCAATGTCTGATATAATGGAATCCATTCTCTGACAGAGATCCTTTTGGGTTTCAACCTCTTTAGGAAAAGGCAGAGTGGGATAAATGGATGAACGTTCCTGATTAATGCTGCGCCCTTCTCTCAGGCGGATTCTCTGATTGATATCAAGGGATTTTTGTTCAGCAATTGGTTTTGCCGTTTGATATGCCCGTTTTAAATCACTGGTGTAAATGGCATGAATAGTATCTTTTTCCAATCTTTTTGCCAGAGACAAGGCCATTTTTTTGCCGGCGTTATTTAAAGGTACATCCGTATGTCCCTGGATTTTTCCGTCGATATTCCACTGGGTCAGGGCATGGGATACAAGGATAAATTGGGTGGTCAAATAGAAAAGCCCCCTAATTTTGTCTCAAGATACTCGTTGATACCTTCCCTGGCACCTTCGCGGCCTATGCCGCTTTCTTTCATGCCGCCAAAAGGGGCAGCAGCCGAAGTGGGGTTGATATCGTTAATACCGATTATTCCAAACTTAAGACGTTCAAAGGCATTCATGGCCCGACTTGTGCTTTTTGTATACACATAGGCCGCAAGACCGTAAACCGTGTCATTTGCCATTTCGATCACGTCATCTTCCGGCTCATAGGCAATGATGGGGGCCACCGGGCCAAATGTTTCCTCACGATAAATAAGCATATCAGGATTTACATTGCTGAGTATGGTGGGGGCATAAAAATAACCGTTTTCAAGATCGCCTTCAATAATTCTTTTACCGCCGGTTACAAGCTTTGCACCTTTGCTAATTGCATCTTTTACCTGATTTTCAACTTTTAAGACGGCCTCAGGGCCGACAAGGGGACCAATCCTGACACCTTTGTCCATCCCATTGCCGGCTTTCATGGCATTGACTCGATTTGTAAATTCAGTGGTAAAAGCATCAACCATGTGGGAAGGGACGAAAATTCTATTTGGGCTGATACAGGCCTGACCTGTATTTAAAAATTTAACCAGAACCGCTCCTTTGGCAGCATGGACAGGATCAGCATCGTCATAGACGATAAACGGGGCATGTCCGCCAAGTTCCAATGATATTTTTTTCATGTGCCGGGCCGCATCTTTGGCCAGCATTTTACCCACCTTGGTAGAACCGGTAAAAGTCAGTTTCCGGACAATGGGATTGGAAACAAATTCAGTTCCCACCTTTTTGGGATCAAGGGTTGTGACAAGATTTACCACACCGGATGGAATCTTTGCTTCTTCAAAAATTTTAAACATCTCAATGGCGCACAGGGGAGTGGCTTCGGCTGGTTTGAGAACCATAGTACACCCGGCTGCAAGGGCAGGGGCCAGTTTTCTTGTGATCATGGAAACAGGATAATTCCATGGGGTAATGGCACCAACCACACCCAGGGGCTGTTTTAGGACGATGAAACGCTGGTCAGGTCTTGCAGAAGGAATGGTCTGTCCGTAAACTCTCTTGGCTTCTTCAGCAAACCACAATAGGAAGTCTGCTCCATATTGTACTTCATTGCGTGCGGCAATAAGCGGTTTACCCTGTTCTGCGGTCATGATCCTGGCAAGATCTTCCTTTTTATCCATCATGATTTTCCAGGCAGAGTACAAGTACTGTGATCTCTGGTAAGCGGTTAAGGAAGACCAGGCGGGAAAAGCGTTGCCGGCCGATTCAATTGCCAAGCATACCTCTTTGCTTGTCCCATCCGGGACTTTGGCTATGACCTCACCTGTTGCAGGGTTTAATACATCAAAGGTTTTACCATCTTGTGCGTCTATCCATTTTCCGTCTATAAACATAATTTGCTCTTTTCCTGATTAAAGATTTAACTTTATTTTGCTGAAACATTCCCTTTGCCGGAACTCTTTTTTAGTGCAGTTAATGCCGGCAATTATGTGTCATATCGTTCATACATTATGTGGTCCAGGAGTCTTCACCTGTCGTAACCTTTTCTTTAAACAAAATGGGCCCTAAATCAAGAATGGTTGCTTTAGGTGTGCACCCGTATTTTTTCGGTATTATATTTTTCCACCGATCTGATGCGAGATATTCATCAATATCCTTTTGGCAATCAAAGATGTACATGGCTCCCCATTGGTTTTGCTCTTCATTTACCCACCAGGTTTTAGCATACAACGAGGGCATATCTCTAAAATGAGGGTAAGACCCCAGATGCATGTCTCTCATTTTCTTAAGGCTTAGTGGATCTTTGGGGCTAAAAACAACCCAGAGTGCTTTTTTATCCCCTTTATGGTTTTTCCCCATGGTTTTAATCCTTATTTTTAATTCAGGTTTGAGGCATGGTGTTTGGCCGGTAAAACATTACTCCCGATCCCTATACCGGATTCCGGTAATTTCATCGGTTTTAAAATCAAACAGAATCCGGGAGGCTTTATTCTGCTCAAGGATTACCTGGTCAGTTTGACTGACTTTTCCAATAATATTAGCATCAATGTTTCGTTTTGAAAATAAATTAAGAACGGTTTGAGAATTTTCAGGATTTACCGCAAGGATAAAACCAAAACTCTGGAAACAATGCAGCCAGTCCTTAAGCGCTATGGAATCAGGTCTCGGAATCGCTTCCAGGTCTATGCATCCGCCTTTGCCTGAGTTTTCCAGAAAAATGGAAATGGTACCTAAGATACCTGCATTGCTTATATCTTTTGCAGCGCAGGATAATTTTTTTTCTGCAATCAAAGGCAATATTTCAAGACGGAAAAGTAATTGTTCAGCAGATTTACCTGAATTTGCATCCCAGCTCACAACGGACTGGCACCCGGGTCTTCCATTGAGATCCACAGCCAGGATCAGGTCATCGCCTTCTTTTGCCAGATGGCTTCGAAGCAAATTTTTTGCGCAACCTAAGATGGCCACACTCAATGAAGGGGTTTTAATTTCAGGATCCGGATGCAGGTGGCCCCCCAGCATGGGAACCTGAAGTTTTGTGCATCCCTTTTTTATACCGTCCACAATAAGGCTTCGTTGTTCTTCATCTCCACTTGCCAAAACATTGACAAGGCCAATGGGTCGTCCGCCCATGGAATAGATATCATTCACAGTGACCATGACAGAAGCTTTGCCTGCAGCATAGGGCTCGTTGATAATCAAGCCTGTCATCATGCCATCTGTTGCAAATAGCAAATATTCATCCTTAAAGGGTATGACGGCTGCGTCATCGCCGAAATTTGGAAGGGCATTGCCATACTTGTGGGTGGCATAAAGCTTTTCCACAACTGCTTTAATGGGTTTTTTGCGTACAAGACCAAGATAGTTTCTGACAGAATCGACAATTGGGTCTAAATTTATATCACTCATACCGTATATCTTTCAAATTTGAATGTCTTTCAAAACAAGATTAAGATTTGCCTCCATTTTTTGGTGGGGAAAACCATAGTGCGATTTGACGGGTCCCACGGGTTTCCAGCCAAGACCCAGGAAAAAAGGAACATTTTTTTCCTGGATGTGGGCGGTAAATACCCGGCACCCCTTTTTTAGTACCCGTTTCATGGCTTCTTTAACCAAACGGGTACCTGCATTTGTGGCCCTGAAATCTTTTTTTATAGCAAGCCTGCCGCCAATCCAGTGATCTGTCCGGGATTTTTCACAATATACACGAACGGTTCCAATAATTTTTTTATTTTTTCTGGCAATAATGTGTATGGCGTTTAAATCGTTTTTATCTAAATCAGAATTTTCAAACAAGCCCTGTTCCTTAACAAAAATATCGTTTCTGATATTAAAGGCTTCAGATGTTTCAAACGCGTTTCTGGCTGAATGGCAAATCAGCGCCTCTTCTTTTTTTTTCCAGGAAGATAATGCAGAGCAAGCTCCGCATCTGGCACACCCTGCCAATATCTTATTGGTGTTGATTCCTTTGGTCTCTATAATCGAACTTACGGCATCGTAAAGTTTTTTCATATGATCAGGAAGGGGAGGGTGTGATTTTGCAAACCCGGAACCCGGTATGGGGCGAAGGGGTACCACAAAAGGGTAAACCCCTAAATCTGCAAGAAATTCACTGCCCCAGGCTATTGAATCTTCGGTTTCGCCAAGGCCTGCAATAATAAAACTGCTCACCTGGTTGACACCAAATAGTTGTACGGCTTTTTTCCAGGCATTCTCATAATGGTTTAAACCGATTTTTGCCTTGGAAGGTGCTACTTTTGAAAGGATATCAAAGTCAAAGCTTTCTATGTGGATGCCAATGGATTCAACCCCTGCATCCTTAAGGTCTTCAATAAGATCCAGGTCCTTTGGAGGTGCAATCTGAACCTGGATCGGGATCTGGGTTTCAGCCTTAATGGCTCTGGCGCATTTTGCCAGATAAGGGATTTCGCTTCCCGGCGGATCTCCTGTACCCGAGGTGAGTATCATATGTGTCACATGATCCATTTTCCGGGCGGCTTTGGCAACAAGGGCAAGCTGTTCAGGTGTTTTTTTGGCTATGGTCTGCTTATTTGAAAGAGATGCCTCTGTTGCACAGAAACGGCATTTTTGCGAGTGTTTCCAGTGAACACATTTTTGTAAAACCGTGGTTGCCAGGCAGTCGCTGCCATGGAGAAGGGCAATTTGTCTGTAGGAAATGCCATCATCTGTGAATTTGTTGTAAAATTTAGGTTCTGGAACCACTTTAATTGCAGATACGGGTTTACCGTTTTTTAAAAGCGTATATTCAGACGCGGTTTCCTGTAAGGAAAATGGTGAATTTGAAACATATGAAGCTGCAATGGGAACACTTACAGGCACACCATTGACAATGAAGGCACGACCTTCGGCAGGACCTGCACCGCCCTTTCGTCCGATTATGTTTTCATGAACTTTAATGCCAAGGCTTTGTATCTCAGTAATGAGATGGCGCATGTCTGAATCTCCCTTTTTATACCTCACAACAAAATATGGCTTTTATCAGAGATCAACATTTCTAACAAGTTTAAATGACAACTAAAGTAAGGCAATCTCAATTTAAATAAAAAGATATTGTTTAATTTTCCATAGGAATTAAAAATTTAGAATAGTAATTTTATTTTAACCTGGGCTGCCTAGTATTATGCGGTTGCATATAAATTCAAGTTTTAATTTTGATAAAAATGATATAATGCCACTGTTCAATAAAACAAAACAGCCCACATGGAAGATAAAATATTTTAATGAACTATTTACAGTGTTAGAAGATTAAAAATCTACTTGCTTCAGCCTAGTGAAATAAACCAGCCTCACTTTACAAATATTTTTTCCCCTGATATAAATATACTATTAAGGCTGTTCTGACTTTTGTCTGCTTTTACATATCGAGAAATTATTTATTATTGAGTTTGTTTTCCTGAAACGAAAAATGGATTAGGTTAGCTTGACATATCTTAGATCTAACTGGCCCTTTAATTTCATTTAAACTATATGTTGTTCCGAAAAATCTTCAGCCTTATTGGATCAAGGCGAAACTGCCCAGCGGTATCACCTCTTTTTTTAACAATTCTAAGGATACTCTTTCTGGAGGAACAATGAATACGAATAATTCAGTCCTAATAATTGCAACTGATTATACAACTCACTATGATAAGCATTTTAGAAATAGACTTGATAACCTTATGCTGCGTGCGGTCCGGCATAAGGAAAGGTTTCCTCAGATAGATCTCCCAGAACTTCAGGCCAGGGTGAATGAAAACATCTCTTGCCTGCAGCTGAAAATAGATGGAAGGTATGCTGGCTTGCTTGATCTTATGAATTATGTAAAAAACAATCGAGTTTTTCCACAGATCACTCCTCATAATGCCAAAAATTACCTGACCCACGCAGAAATGATTACCCTTAATGGAATTTATTTGCATCAATTTCTTTCCAGAAATGGTTTTGATGCCCAGGTCATACAAAATTATTCATTAGCCGATCTCAAGACAGTACTTTATCCTAAGCCTCTGGCTGTGTGCATTTCATCTAATTTTCTTTATCTGGATGAAATTGCTGATATGGCCAGTGAAATTAAGGCGATTAATCCTGATATTACAATAATTGCCGGTGGCCTGTTGGTTAAAAAAGTGTTTAATGAGGGGCATGGTGTGTTCCCCCAAACCATGAAATGGCTAAACACCTTCCATGGGAAGGTGGACCAGTTTATAATTGAATTCAAGGGTGAAGAAACCCTTGTGCGAAGCCTTAAAATACTTCAAAAAGGAGAAGACGTTACCCAGGTTCCCAATTTAGCTTGTTTTAATAAAAACAAAGAGCTTGTTTTTACCAGGCGTGAAATTGAACCATTGGATATGGACGGTTCATGTGTTGACTGGGATAAAGTTCCTGATCAGTACTTGCGAAAAACGGTTCCGGTTACCACCAGCAGAGGATGCTCTTTTCGCTGTAAATTTTGTACCTGCTGGAAATTATGTCCCCAGGTTCACTATAAATCCCTTGATGCCCTTAAAAATGAATTAATACAGATACAGAATAAAGGGTCTATAAAACATGTCAGATTTACAGATGATAATTTCACAGCCAATAAAAATCGACTTAAAAAAGTCCTTCAGATGATTCTGGATCAGGGGTTTACTTTTACCTGGTCAACCTATGCCAGAGCCGGATCTTTAACCCCTGAAATGGTAGCCATGATGCGTGAAGCAGGATGTGAATTTGTAAACATGGGGATTGAGTCCGGAAGTCAGATCATTCTGGATAACATGGATAAACGCCTGGAACGAGAACAGGTTATTGAAGCAATTCAACGCCTGAATGCTAACGAAATTTATGGTGAAGGCGGATTTATCTTAGGTTTTCCCGGGGAGACCCAGAATACGTTTAAAGACACAATTGATCTTGTTAATCGTAGCAGATTGCCTTTTTTCCAACCCAATTTATTTTATTTTTCCAAGGAAATGGGTGTGGCTGATGATCAAAATGAATTTGGATTAACCGGATTTGCATTAACATGGAAGCACAATACGATGGACTCTGCCCAGGCATCAGAACTCATGGTTAGAATGGTTGACGAGGTTGAAAATGGATATCATGAACCCCAGGTCAGTGTCTGGGAAACTTTTCGACTGTTAAGGGGAGAAGGTTATTCTCCCAAATCAATTTATAGGCTTCTTGGCCTTAAATCAGATCTTCGAAAAGCACTAAAAAATAATGACAGACAATTACCTTTTTCAGACAGTGTTGAATCGATATTGAACCAATTTAAGGATTTGGTTATAAATGGGAATGAATGATTTTAAAAAAGTCAAAAGAAAGCTTTCTGGACAACAGTCTTCAGATGAGTATCATAGGGCTGATCTGTTTTTTTTCTGCTGGTGGATTGCCTGGTTTTAGATTGTTGAAAATTTCGCTGGGCACTAATGGTATAATTCCTATCTCCTGAATCAGCATGCTACAATTTTATGGGTTGGAATATTATAATTTGCTATTCAAAAACTCTTGTACAAACCGTATATGATTTTGAATGGTTTGAAATGCTTTTTCAGCATCTCTGGCTGTGATAGCCTTTAAAATTTTCCGATGCTGATCAAGAATGATTTTTATATTTCCTGGTTCCTCATACAGGGATCTTAAATTCTCACGGATACCATGTAAAAGGTAATCATGAAAGTTCCTCATGATTAAAATATGGAGCGGATTTTTAGAGGCATAAGCAATGGCCATGTGAAAAGAGGCATCTGCTTCATTTCCCAATCGGTCAGAATTGATCTCTTTTTCCATTTCATCAATGCATCGGCTCATGGCTTTAAGATCAGATTCATCTGCCCTTACCGCAGCCAAAGCCGCCGCATTGCACTCAAGCCCCATTCTTACCTCCAGTAAATCTTCAAGGGAGGTGTTTTGATCCTCAATGGCTTTAATAATAGGATTTTTATTGTCGGCATCATAGGAGCCCACAAATGTGCCCTGGCCCTGTCTTTGAACAATAAGCCCCATGGCAACCAATCGTTGAATCGCATCTCGGACGGTTGTTCGACTGACATTCATCTGTACCGCCAGCTCTCGTTCGGTCAACATTTTTTCACCGGCTTTGAGCGTGCCCCGGAATATGAGTTCACGCAACTGGTCAAATACCTGGTCAGAGATTCGTTTTGGCTTTATGGGTTTTAAAGGGATGCTCATAGGTCTTTGTTTGTTTATCGCTCACCGTATTGTTAATCAAAGTATTCAGCCTACAACTATATGGATTATACCTTTGAAGTCAACTCTTTCTTTGGATAAAAAACATATAGGATAGAGGCCGGCTGATAATTCAAGGTGCAATGGGTATTAAAAAAACATTTGTAAAGCCTTTTTTTGCCGGAGGTTCAATCTGATTTCTTTTTAAGAAAATCAAGTACAAAGTTGATATGATTCTGCATAGCGGTATATGCTTTTTCAGCATCTCTTGATGTTATAGCGCTTAAAATTTCCCTATGTTGATGTAGAATGATTTTAATATTCCCTGGGTCTTCATAAAGGGATCGTAAATTCTCTCGAATACCGTGTAAAAAGTAATCATGAAAATTTCTCATGATGAGTATGTGAAGTGGATTTTTAGACGCATAAGCAGTGGCCATATGAAATGAGGCATCTGCGTCATTTCCCAGACGCCCCTGTTCCATCTCATTTTTCATCTCTTTTATACATTGGTTCATGGCTTTAAGATCGAAACCATCTGCCCTTACAGCGGCCAGGGCCGCAGCATTGCACTCAAGGCCCATCCTGACTTCTAAGAGATCTTCAAGGGAAGCGTTCTGGTCTTCAATTGCTTTGATAATAGGGTTTTTATTGCCGGCATCGTATGGGCCCACAAAAGTCCCATGACCCTGTCTTTGAACAATTAATCCCATTGCCACTAATCTTTGAACAGCATCCCGTACTGTGGTCCGACTGACTTCCATCTGCTCAGCCAATTCCCGTTCGGTCATCAATTTCTCACCGGGTTTAAGTTTGCCCCGAAAGATGAGTTCGCGTAATTGGTCAAATACCTGATCAGATATTCGTTTTGGCTTTATGGGTTTTAATGGGACGCTCATAGTTTTTTTTTATTTACTTGTTGATAATTATTAAGTCTGATTAATCAAAATTTGCTCCATTCTCAAAATATTTAGAATGCAACTATATGGCTTATACCTTTGAAGTCAACTCTTTCTTTGGAGGATGAATCACAAAAGGATACAGGTGATAACCAATTTAGGGTGTCATAATTTTTGGAAAACCATTTGTAAAGGCTCCTTTTTGGCTATTCATCATTATACTCTTAGAGAAAGTTTAAGAAAAAAGACAAGAAAAATACAGGTCATGCATCAACAAATTTTGAAAATTTTTTATCGATATTGTAATATCATTTTTTTATCTGGTTTTAGGGTGTTTTGTTGGCCCTCGTTTGAAACTAGATGCCAGTATATTGTCCAAAACCACCTGTTATTTGTAAGTTCTCTACTTTGTATTCAATATGTTCAGCAGGATGGAAATTGATATGGCCGTGGTGGGTCAGATAATCCTTTATACGAAACTGACCCACATATTCTTCGCAGTGGCCCCTTTTCTGGTTGATAGATTTTTGAACCGTTCCAAACAAATGATAGCTGTACTTACGGTATTTAAAAAACCGGTCTGGGAATCTATGCATGGGTGCAGAAAGGAAGCATGAACGAGTTAACTTAAGAGCATATTTTTCCGGGATTTAACAGCAGTTTTGGATCAAAGGCCTTTTTAATGCTGGTCAAAAGTTTCATACCGTTGTCGCCTAATGATTCATGTAAGAAAGGCTTTTTGACATAACCGATACCATGCTCTCCAGAAACGGCTCCACCAAGTTCCTTTGCTTTGGTATACATACATTCAAATACATGGGATAACTTTTCTTTGAATGCTTCACTATCCATTTGGTCTTTGAGGACATAAAGATGAAGGTTACCGTCACCTGCATGGCCGAATCCCATTATTCTGACATTAAATTCTTTTTTAAGTCCGTCGGAAAATTTTACAAATTCAGCAATTTTGTTCCGTGGGACGACCACATCACATTCATCCATGTCTGATGTAGAACCTTTAATGGCCTCAAGAAAGGCACCCCTGGCTTTCCAGATTGCCTCTTTGCGTTCATCTGTATCAGCTATCAGGACATCAATGGCACCTGCATCAAGACATATTTGGGCAACATTGTCGTAAATATCCTCTATCTCTTTTCTGGAATTGCCGTCAAAATTTAACAATAAGTAGGCGTTGGCCGACGAATCGGGAAACTGCATGCCAAGATATTTTTCAGCTGCCAGGATCACATCCCGCTCCATAAATTCCACAGCTGTTGGAATGGCTTTGGATTTAATGATTAAAGGGACGGTTTCAATGGCGGAAAAAAGATCTTCAAAGGGTATTAACAGACTGATGGCTTTCTGGGGCAGGGGTAATAGTTTTAAGACGGCTTTGGTCACAATGCCCAGAGTTCCTTCGGATCCCACAATTAAATCTTTTACGCTATATCCGGATGAGTTCTTCACCACTTTGCCGCCAAATTCCATGATATCCCCATTGGGCATGACAACCTCAAGGCTTCTCACGTAGTCACGAGTGACACCATATTTAACAGCTCGCATCCCACCTGCATTGGTACTGATATTTCCACCGATGGAAGCACTTTTTTCACCCGGATCAGGTGGGTAAAAAAGTCCGCGTTCCTCAACATAGGCCGAAATTTCCATGAGCATGACACCGGTTTCCACGGTCAGTGTCAGATTCTCCTGATCTATCTCAAGGATTTGGTTCATATTGTTAAGGTCAATCATCACACCACCGAAGAGAGCCACAGCACCACCCACTAAACCTGTCCCCTGACCCCTCGGGGTCACGGGAATGTTGTTCTTATAAGTGTAGGTCATTATCTGTGACACTTCTTCAGTGGTGTTGGCTTTTATCAGAACCTCGGGGTATTTTTTAATACCGGAAAGCTCATCATGGCTGTAATCTTCACTAATTGCCTGTTCTACAAAGACTCTTTTTGGGGAACAAACAGAATTAAAATAATTGATATCGTCCTGGGAAATGGCTCTATAATTCATGTGTAAATACTCCTGGTTAAAGATTCTCGCTAGTACAAATATGGGTTTCTTTTTGCTTGATTTGCTGGATCAAATCAGGCAGGACCTCGTAAAGATCCCCGTGAATGCCTATATGGGCAATTTGGAATATGGCGGCGGATGGATCATTATTGATGGCCATGATAAGATCGGAGTTGGTCATGCCTGCAGCAAATTGAACCGTCCCTGAAACACCGCAGGTTATAATTAATTTGGGTTTAACAGTTCTGCCGGAAAGACCGATCTGGGTCCTGGGGTCTGCCCATCCTGCCTCAATCAAGGGTCGTGTGGCAGCAATCCTTGCATCAAGAAGATCTGCAAGCTCTTTTATAAGCCTCATATCCTTTTCCTGTTTAATCCCCCTGCCGGCTACAACGATCACTTCCGCATCTTCAATACTTTCCGACGGTTCCTTTGGATTGACCTCCAATACCCTTATCTTGGATTCCAGCTTTTTTTCTTCCACTTCGCAGATTGTTACAACCCCTGTGGGGTCAACACAAACAGGGGCTGCGAATATTTTGTACCGTACCGTGGCAAACTGGGGGCGATGGGACGGTGTCTGGATATGGGCCATGATATTTCCACCAAATGCCGGACGGATTTGATCCAGGTCTGTGTTTTCCTGGACATCGAGAATGGTACAATCGGCAGTCAGGCCTGTTCTGAATCGTGCGGCCACTCTAGGGGCCAAAGATCGGCCAATGGTGGTACCTCCAACAAGAACAATGCTGGGTTTGTGATTGTCGATAAAGTCTTCCATGACAGCGGTATAGGGTTCAATTCTAAAATGTTTTAAGGCAGCGTGGTCATAAACAAATATCTCATCCACACCGTAACTCAATAGTTCATCTGCCTTGCTCGTAATATTGTGCCCCATAAAGACGCCATATACTGGATGGTCTATTTTGGCAGCCATTTCCTGGGCTTTGCCGATCAATTCCATGGTCACCGGATGTATGTTTCCATTGTCATGGTCAACATAAACCGTGATTCCTTTCCAGAGACTTTTGTCAATAATGATCTTTGGATCACCCTCAAATTCAAAAACACCATCAGGACCGTTCTTTACACATAATTTACACATTTTGCACGCGGCGTTGGTAACCAGCTTTCCCTCTTCCCATTCCAATGCATCAAATGGGCATACCTCATACAATGCTTCTCTATCTTTTATTTTGTCCTGATGGATAATAATTTTCGCCATGGTATTCTCCTATATGAATTTTTTCTGTAACAGCTTATCGCATATTTTCTTTGCAAGTGCTTCACCTGTTCCCTGCCAGAGTTCTTTTTCGCGTTCCGTCTCTGGTGGAAAAATTCTGATCACTTGGGTGGGAGATCCCTTAAGGCCATATTTGTTTTTATCCTGGTCCTTAAAATCTTTGAGGCCGAGTATGGGTATCTCTTTGTCTTTGGTTTTTCGTTTGAGCAAAAAAGAAGGCAACCTTGGCTGGTTAATTCCTTTTTCAACTGTTATCAGACAAGGAAAGGCCACCTCTATGACCTCAATTGAATTGGGCATGTCCATAGCCACAACAATGGTTTTTGATTTGACTTCATGGATACAGACTACATTGGCCACATGGGGAATGTTTAAAAATTCGGCGATTTCAGGTCCGACCTGAGCAGTATCTCCATCGGTCGTCTGTTTCCCGCAGATGATCAGGTCCGGTATTCCCATGGCTTCAATTCCCTGGGAAAGGGTATAGGCTGTGGAAAGAACATCTGCCCCTGCGAACTTACGATCACTGAGTAACAAACCATCATCGGCCCCCATCATGTATGCTTCTTTGATGATTTCTGCTGCTTGAGGCGGTCCCATGCTGATGACCTTTAATGTGGCAGTTTTTTGTTCCTTGATTGTAAGAGCTGTTTCTAGAGCGTACAAATCATAGGGGTTCATTTTTGATTCAATACCGTCCCGCTTCAGGACTCCGGTTTTTTCGTCGACCTCCACTTTGGTGGTGCCTGGAACTTGTTTGATGCAAGTGCAAATATTCATAGTTTTATTTCCTTTCGATCGTACCATTGGATTTATATGCCATGTTGGGAGTGAAATCCGCTTTATTGATAAAATCAATTATTTGGTAATACCAATTCGAAAATAAAATTGTCAAGAGAATTATTTTAAAAAAACTTATTTTTATAGATAGTTATATTGATATGCAAGACAAAGGCAGTATAGGGAGACGGAATGGAGAGTAAATAATTTGAATAAATACAGTTTGGTACTACCAATATTATACAATAAATCAACTCGTCCCAGCTGTTTTAACGTTGAAGTGAGATTTTTTATGGCGTATTTGCCTCTGATGACCGTTTTTTTGGTTACTGGCGAGGGAGTGAGGGGGGTTGCCATGAAAACCATGTGTTGTATTGTGAAAAAAACGAGTAGCATTATCCCTCTAAAAAAGGTACCACCAATTAATGTAGTTTGAATTTTACTTAAATGGTATATTAATTTTTATATTGAAAATATACTCGTATTAATTTTAAATTATTATAACATACAGTAATTATAGCAATTATTAAAAATAATTTTATATTTTAAATCAAAAATATTTTATCTTGACAAGACAAAATCTATTTGCTTAACTTGGTAGTACCAATTTTTAATTGAACCAATTTTTAATTTAGTGAAAGGTATAAACTATGTTGAACTTATCTTTTTATTTGTCAAAATCTGTAATATCCAAAAGGGCGAAAGAAGAAGATTGGTGTGGTATCAGGGGTAAAATGGTACCAGTAGAATTACTTTTCCGAACGGTTAATAAACCGGCTATTAATAAAAAATCAGTGTTGAGGCGACTCAGTCAGTGGCTCCCCGGAGAATATAAATGAAAAAGTAATCTCTGGTGTAGGATACAATCCCCATTTTAGCGGCAATAGGAATTCAAGGTATTAACTTGTGACAAAAGGAGGAGAATTAAACACGAGAAGCGAGGTATGTTAATCAACATTATAATTAATTTTACGTTAGGAGGAAATTCAATGTTCAAAAAAATTTTGGCAAAAACTCTGGTAACCATGGTGGTATCTTTTTTTGTTCTATCTTTAAATACGGCCTTTGCTGAAGAGAAAAAGGTGTTGCTAAAAGTTCCAGTTTGTTTTTCCACGGCACTGCCGGGC
>CAYVZG010000016.1:0-64870 GCA_964455805.1 uncultured Desulfobacula sp. | reverse complement strand
AATATCTGAGGTATCTGTATTAAACCGACTGACCATAAAACTGGATACGATTGCAATGATAATCAGGACTGAAATTATTTCCACCAAGGTGAATCCATGATTATTATGCAAAAAATTGGCATTTAAAAGCCTTTTTTTTGTATAAGTCAGTATGGAATTGTTTTTTGTCAAATAAAAACCCCCCATTTTATGAACTTTATCTTTTTTGATAAAGAAAGTGCGTTGAAAATGTACAAATATAAAGGTTCCTAATGCTGTAAATTTTTATATTTAATCCGTAAATTCAATAAATACTAATAAATTGGCAGATATCCTTTGTCAATAGAAGTATGTAAAAACAGTGTTATTGCGTCATAAAACAGTTTTTATATCCCAAAGAACTATATCTAATTTAAGTTTAATACCTTTATTTAAATACCTCCTATGGAATATATGCAAAAATTGATCCAGAAATATTCAAATCAGAAAATTTCTCATGCCGTGAGTATAACCTTTTCATTTAAAGTGAATTTAAGTAGGATAATGGAAAAGACATAATAAAGATGAGGAAATCTATGGAAAAGCGACATCTGGGTAAAAATCATTTACAGGTATCGGCAATCGGGTTGGGATGCTGGGGAATGTCCCATGCCTATGGCATAGCAGATGAAACTGAATCTCTTGCCACTATTAATCACAGCCTTGATCAAGGAATTAATTTTCTGGACACGGCTGATGTTTACGGTAATGGTCACAATGAAATCCTTATCTCAAAAGCTTTGAAAAAGCGACGCCGAGAAGTTGTTGTGGCCACAAAATTTGGATTTGTGGGTTATGAGACCAGTAAAGTAAAGGTAAACGGCAGGCCTGAATATGTTCAAAAAGCATGCGAAAATAGTTTGATGAGAATGAATATCGATGAAATTGATCTTTATTATTTTCACAGATTAGATCCTGACGTTCCCATAGAAGAAACAGTTGGTGCCATGGCAGAACTGTGTCATCAGGGCAAGGTCAGGTTTTTAGGGCTTTCGGAAGTGTCGGCGGCAACATTAAAAAAAGCCTGTGCCGTTCATCCCATAACAGCGCTCCAGTCTGAATATTCTTTATGGCAAAGAGATATAGAAAAAACCATTTTACCCGCATGTCAAGATCTTGAGGTTTCCCTAGTCCCTTTCTGTCCTTTGGGAAGAGGCTTTCTCACAGGGAAAATCAAAAGCGTTGCGGATTTAAAAGAAAATGATTACCGCAGCTATCTGCCACGTTTTGATCGGGAAATCCTGAATGAAAATGTTGCCCTTTTAAACACAATTCAAGAAAAGGCTGCCCAAATGAATGTTTCTCTTGCCCAGTTGTCCCTGGCCTGGATTCTTGCCCAGGATGCATCCATTGTCCCTATACCAGGGATGAAACAACGAAAATATGTTGATGAAAATTTAAAAGCGGCCGATCTTATTTTGTCAAAGAAAGATATAGCAACACTTAATACCATGGAATTGCCGGTTAAAGGCAAACGATATAACAGCCAGGGTCTTGCGTTTATCGATGAATAATACCTTTTAAAGCAGTTTATTAAGACCAGACAATTTCATAGTATACATCAGGGTCGGTATCCCCTTCGGTAGAAAATAATAAAATTCTCGAATCTTTTGTTATCTGAAGTTCATCTTTTATTGGGCGAAACTTTTTATTGAAAACCAGTTCGTATACAAGCCCAAGACTCACTGCACCGGATTCTCCTGAAATAATTTTCCGGTCACCAGGCAATGGATTTGCCAGGACTTTCATTCCCCGTCGGGCAACATGATCAGAGCATTTAATAAAACTGCTGGCCCCTGATTTTAATATTTCCAGTCCCAGCTTGCTTGCTTCACCACAGGCAAGACCTGCCATTATCGTTGGCAGATCTCCTTTAACCCTGAATGACTGGCCGTGACATAATTCCATGGATTTGTACAGACATGGGGCACCGTCGGGTTCAACGATGATAAACTTAGGCAGATTTTTGTTGGTAATCCTGGTCATGCAGGCCAATACACCTGCTGCCAAAGATCCGACCCCGGCCTGCAAAAATACGTGTGTGGGCCATATTTCCGGTTCCTGAGAAAGGAATTCACTAACCAATGTAAAATATCCCTGCATGATGCGGGTAGGCACTTCTTCATATCCATTCCATGAGGTGTCCTGAAGTAACGTCCATTTATTTTGGTCAGCCATTTTTTTTGCATAAATGACTGTATCGTCATAGTTAAAGTTGGTTATAAACGCTTTTGTTCCAAATAGTTTTATCGCTTTTAACCGGGCAGGAGAAGAATTTTTAGGTAAATACACAATGGCTTTGCAACCCAGTTTTTGTGCTACCCATGCAACGGCTCTGCCATGGTTGCCATCGGTTGCTGTGACAAAAGTAGTGTTCTGATATTTTGAGGCGCCTGATAAAATGTTATCAAAGGTTATTTCGTCTTCCCTTAAATTTAGTTTATTGGCAAGGAGCTTGGCAATGGCATAACTTGCTCCTAAAACCTTGAAAGCATTCAAATTAAACCGCTGACTCTCGTCTTTTATGAACAGATGGGCAATTCCCAGTTTGTCAGCCAAACCAGATAAGCTCACAAGCGGGGTTGGGTTGTAACCGGGTAAACTTTTATGAAATTTAAACACATTTTGTGCTGTCTTAATACCTGCAAAATCAAATATATCAGGGGCATCATTATTTTTTTTATCGTTCAGGTGGTGTGAAATTGTCAAATCGTTCATTTTTATATCCTCGCAATCAAACATGCAAAATTCATTATTTAGCTTTGGTCATTATTCAGATATCTGTGGAAATTTTTTTCAAGCATTTTCACTTTTTTTTTTCTTAAGGGTGACAAAAACAGTTTATACATAGGATCAGACATGGGTATGCTTTTGTGAAGTATATCTCTTTCAAGAATTGATAAAACTTCAACAGACACATCACAGGAAGGATACCCTTTATCATCGATGGGAATGGAATCGTTAAACTTAATTTTAACAATATTGTTGATATCAACCAGTTTTATGTTTCCTTCATGGGTTAATATAAGATTTCCAAAACCTGCAAGATCTGGAATATATCCTGTATTTCTAATCATCTGCCTGATCCTGTAAACAAAAACGGCTATATTTTCCTGTGCCAATTTAACTAATATCTCAAGTTTATCATCACTGCTTGTCCACGGTTTTAATATAACAGACAAAGAATTTTTACCGCATAAACCCCAGGGATCCAGGATTTCTCCTTCAATATAATCCTGAAGACCACAAAGAATAATCTGGTTTTTTCCAGTTCCCGTGTAATCCACAATAAATTCTTGGGAAGGGGCAATAAATTCAGACCCTAAAAATTTTAATAAAATATGATATTTTTTTATTTCCTGGAAAACAGACTCTTTGTTTTTGAATCGATTCCGCAATATCCTGAAAATTTTTTTTGGTTTTGCCCGGGGAAACATTTTTATCCCTTCAGTTATTTCTCCCTGTGTCTCTTTTAGGACATCTTCGGCTGCAAGAATTTCTAAAATATGCGATCTCAATCCTGAACGATAATATTTTCGAAATATATAAGGGCTTGAATCATTAATAAAATTGAGTTCTAGAACTTGCTTCTGGGTTAAAAAAGACTGATCTCGTATATCTTTAATTGTATGGACCATCCCTGTTTTTTACATACTATTAAATTAATTTACAAGCATTAACAAGAAAACAAAGGCTTCTCAGCCTGCCAAAGATTTGAAATTTTGCCTTTTAAAATTCCATAAGTGACAGGATCTTTGAAACATGGTAATTAAAAATATTCTAAGAAAAATTCTTGTTTATAAGGAAAACCATATGAAAGAATTAGACTGTCAATGGGGTCATGAAATTTTCAAACGCCTGGCCGCAAATATCCAAATCGTTATAAAAGGTCAAAAAAATTGCATCCGGTATATTCTTGCCGGACTTGCAAGCAGCGGGCATATTCTTCTGGAAGACAATCCTGGAACGGGGAAGACAACACTTGCCAAGGCCTTAGCTAAAAGTATTGATAGTGATTTTAAACGGATTCAATTTACACCTGACCTTTTACCTTCAGATATTTTAGGTGTTTCTATATTTGATCCATCTAAAAAGGTATTCAAGTTTCACCATGGTCCGGTGTTTACAAATATACTTCTGGCAGATGAAATTAACAGAGCGTCTCCAAGAACCCAATCTGCTCTGCTGGAATCCATGGCTGAAGGCCAGGTGAGTATTGATGGGAAAATTTTAAATCTGGATGAACTGTTTTTTGTCATAGGAACACAAAATTCCATTGAATCCAGTGGAACATACCCACTTCCGGAAGCCCAGATGGATCGGTTTGCCATGCAGCTTCAAATGGGATATGTGCAAAGAGAACAGGAAGCACAAATATTGTCTGAACAGCAAAAATTGCATCCGATTAATACCTTAACTCCGTGTGTTACTTTAAAAGAAATTTTAAAGCTGCGTAACATGGTCAATCAGGTATTTATTGCAAAAGAGCTTAAACTTTATATGGTTGACCTTGTAAACAAGACCCGGGAAAAAACCGGGATAAGCCTTGGTGCAAGCCCGAGAGCGACCATTGCTTTGATGAAGACGGCTCAGGCCTTGGCTATTTTTGACAATCAGGCCTTTGTAACGGCTGATCATATCCAAAAAATAGCCGTATATGTTATTGCTCACAGGCTGGTGTTAGATCCCCAGTCAACTTTCTCGGGCGTGACAGCCAAATCAATTGTAGAAGAAATTTTAAAATCTATTCCCGTTCCTGTTTAAGGATTGTATGTTAGACCGATTTTTCTATAAATCATACAGCTTGTTTCATATTTTGAGACATTGGCGCAAGAGGCATTTTACACCTGCCGGAGGGTTGATGATTACAACCATAATCTTTTCGGGAATATTCGGTTTTAATATTTTAAAAACAAATTTATATCAAATCTTTGCATTTAGTTTCTCGGTAATACTGGTTGCTCTGGTGTACAGTTTATTTGGATTCAGATTAAAGGTTGACATCCATCGTAACCTTCCTGAATATACGAGCATAGGAAATAAGGGAATTTATGAAATAGAAATTACAAACTTATCATCAAAGGCACAAAAAGGACTACTTCTTTATGAGGAGACCCGTGATCCAAGACCCTCATTTAACCGTTTAATCTCACAAAAAGAACCCTTTGAACACTTAAGAAATGTCTGGGACAGAAAAACACTGTATTTCAGGTGGCTATGGCTGATGCAGAAAAACCAAAAGGCACGGTTTGAACCTATTGAATTACCTGTTTTGCCGGCAGGAGAAACCATCCGAGTGAAAGCAACTTTTGTGCCTCTTTCCAGGGGCTATATAAATTTTTCAGGATTTACTTTTGCAAGACCGGATGCGTTGGGTATTTTCAATAGATTACATCGGATCAAAAAATATCAGAAGATGATCGTCTTACCTAAATTATATCAGCTTGAGCCTTTGAACCTTGCATCCACAAGACAATATCAACACGGTGGGATTCGCATGGCTTCATCCATTGGGGATTCTGATGAATTTATGTCATTGCGCAATTACCGCCCGGGAGATCCGATGCGTAACGTTCATTGGAGAACCTTTGCAAAAACCCGAGACCTTGTAATAAAAGAGTTTGAGGATGAATATTTTGTAAGACATGCAATGATTCTGGACACGATTTTAAGTTCTGGTAATGAATCTCTTTTTGAATCGGCTGTCAGTATTGCATCATCATATATCAAATCATTTAGTCAGCATGAAGCTATCTTTGACCTGATGTTTGTAGGAGACAGGGTCCATTCATTTTCCTGGGGCCGGGGGCTTGGCTATTCTACAAAAATGCTTGAAATTTTGGCGTGCATTGAGGCGTCTGAAAAAAAAATGGATTTTGAACTTCATGGTTTTATGCCGTCTGACTTGGATAAATTTTCCAGTGCCATTTGCATTTTTTTAGACTGGGAAGAGGGACATAAAAAATTATATCAATTGTTTAACCAATCTTTTGTACCCGTATTTGTCATTGTTTTGGCAGAAGACAAATTAAAAATGGAAAAAAAAATATTCCAGAACAACACCCATACACCTGATATTAAAGTTATGGAAACCGGTCAGATTAAGAAAATACTGGGTAATTTATGAAAGCGCCTCGTTTTTTTTTAGGCACAATTGTTTTATTCTGGGGATGGCAGGTGCATTCACTATGGATTGCTGTTTGTCTGGCCATAATACTTGAATCCTCTCGTTTAGTTAAATCTAAATTGGCTTTTAGCTCTTCTGATTTTAACAAATTTGTTGATGCAAGTATTGTTTTACTGGCCGGGACAATTGTCATTTCATTAACCCTTGAGCCGGAAAAGGCAATATTGATCATTTTAAAATGGCTTCCTTTGGTATTTTTTCCTGTAATTGCAGCCCAGGAATTCAGCATCAAGGGCGCCATTGAAACCAGCGCTTTTTTTATCGTTCAAAAAAAACACTTGAAAACAAACAATTATGGCTCTAAAAAAATTGATATTTCTTATTTATACTGCCTCTTTTGTATCCTTTCTTCTGCCACTGCAAATTCAAAAGGGATGCTGTTTTACAGCAGTGTGACTTTGTTTTTTGTCTGGGGATTATGGCAGGTCCGGTCAAAAAGGGTTTCCATCTTTTTATGGGCGCTGTGTATTTTTGTCGCAACCGGATTTGGGTATGCAGGGTATCACTCAATTGAAATGGTAAGAAAAAAAATCAGCCAGTGGATAATGGACTACTATACTGGTTATTACACTGACAATCCCTTTAAGAACTATACCGCTTTAGGGGACATAGGAAAACTAAAATTATCTAATAAAATTGTTTTAAGGGCTTCTTTTGAGAATTTTATTGACGGTAAAACCTATCTTTTGCACACTGCCAGCTATACGGGATTTTCAATTTCATCCTGGTTTGCCGGGCATGGATTTGAATCCGTCGAAAATTTAAATGATAAAACTTTTTGGCAGATTAATCCCTTTGTAAATCCCGGTCAAAAAATGACATTCTATTTAAGGTCTCCAAGGGAAAACGCCATTCTAAGCCTGCCTTCCGGTGTCTTCTCCATATCTGAAATGAAAGCGGGAGGCTGCGAAAAGAATTTAATGCAGTCAGTCAGGGTAAAAAAAATTCCTTCATTGATAAAGGGTGTTGTATCTTACACAGACAAACTGTCATATGAAGCTCCTCCCATGGTCCAGGACTTGCTGATTCCCAAAAATGAGTTATACGGGATCTCAAAAATAGTCAATGACCTGGCCCTTGATAGGATGTCGGAACAAGATATTCTGAATTCCATCAGAAGGTACTTTTTAATGGAGTTTAATTATTCTTTGGAACTAAAAGGAAAACAAGACCATAAAACACCTTTGCAAAATTTTTTAAACAACACAAAATCCGGGCATTGTGAATTCTTTGCAACGGCAACGACACTTATTTTAAGGCGGGTCAATATCCCTGCCAGATATGCGACAGGGTATATGGCTCATGAATATTCCCGCTTGGGTAATCAAATGGTAATCAGAAAGCGAGATGCCCATGCCTGGACAAAGGCATATATTAACGGCCAATGGGAAAATTTCGACACCACACCACCTGTATTTTTTGAGATGGACAGGGAACATGCAGACTCATCATTCATGAACGATTTTTTTTCGTTTATTGTGTTTAAACTGTCACAATTGCGGCATGAAACCGGTGCTAAGTTGATGAAGCAATATGGGTTATGGTTGATACTTCCCTTGGTGTTATTATTGTTTTTCAGGTTGAGAAGATCAAACAGAATCAAAATGGTCAAGTTATTGGACAAATCTCCTGTTGATACAAAAAAAGATTCTTCGGGCATTTCTTTTTATCTGATAGAAAAAAAACTGGCCCAGCAAGGCATTCCAAAGTATTCCTATGAAACTTATTTTTCATGGCTTGAGAGGATTGGACATCAGTTTGATAGCATGGTCATAAAAAATGAGCTGCATGAACTCTTAAAGGTTCACAACAGACATTATTTCAGTCAGTCCGGGCTTAACAGAAATGAAAAAGAAGAATTTATTTCCTGTATTAAAGACATGTTGAAAAAATTAACCATTACAACAAGTTGACTATAATCGTTTCGATTTGTTCGCAACGGTTTATGCTCTTTAGAAAAATCGTGCCAGCCGATTTGAGATGACTTTTTAATTATTATCAGTTCAGTTTAATATCTTCTGTGCTCTTTATATTTAAATATTCTTTCACGGCACCTAAGGTCTGGGTAAACATTTTTGTACCCATTAAAATGACAACAGCATCATTTTCATTACCACAGGCTTTGGCAAAGGATGGTCCAATAACATTGACAGGGTTTGTGGTTTTTTCAGGATTTTTCTGCATACGTGCAAGGTAAATATTCAGCCTTTCCTTTAAAATGTCAAAATAATTTATATCCTGGCCTGTGGTGGTCTTGGTGAGAGTTGAGACATTATTTGATACTTCTCTGATAGATTCCCAAAAAATTTGAGTTACCGGTCCTTTTTTTTTATCTGTAACCGGCATGAAAAATGATATTGCCCAGCCCACACTCAGAATTTTCAAAATCTGAATTTCATATTCTAGGGTGTTCAGATTTAATTTGGTATTTTTTGGAAGAGTGGAAAGGATTTCCTTTGTATCAGCTCTGTCAATGGCAAAAGTAGCAAGATTTTGAGCCAGTTCTTGTGTGCTGACATGATCTTTTTTGGCATGTGTCATGTGGGTACCGTTTTTAATAAAATTATGTACAAAACAATTCACTTATGTTGTATACTGAATCATCTTTAATAACAGTACAATCAAAAAGAGTAAATGTAAACGAATGATAAAAATTGACTTACAGTTGTTTGCAACCTTATCCAAATATAAACCAGAATCAAACGAATGTCTTGAAATTTCTGAAGAAACCACTGTGGAGAAACTAATCTTGGATCTTGGCATTCCCTTAGAGATTGTTAAATTGATTTTTGTAAACGGAAAAAGGCAAAAAACTGATTACCGGTTGAAAAATAATGACCGGTTAGGACTTTTCCCACCGGTTGGGGGCGGTTAGACTATGGACACTTTTTTATTTAAAGAACGGTATGATAGAAATTTTAATACGCTTTCCAAAGCAGAACAAAAAAAACTTGGGAACTCAAAAGTTATTATTATCGGCCTTGGTGGCCTTGGCGGAAGCGTATGCGAGATGCTGGCGCGGGTAGGAGTCGGTGATTTAACTTTGATTGATGGAGATGTATTTGAACCCAGCAATTTAAACCGACAATTGTTAAGCCAGGAGCATTTGATGGGATTTCCCAAAGCACAGGCAGCAAATGACAGGGTCAAAGCCATCAATTCTGAAGTTAAGGTAAATCATATGATTGAATACCTGGATGAATCCAACCTTCATGACCGCATAAAGGATAAAGATGTAATTATGGACTGTCTGGACTCTATTGATACAAGATTCATGCTGCAAAACTCAGCCCAAAAAGCATCTATTCCCATTGTGTCCGGAGCCATTGCCGGAGTTGCAGGCCAGCTGACAACCATTTATCCCGGAGATAAAGGTTATGAGCTGATATATGGTAAAAAAGGCAAATCGCAATCCAAAGGCATTGAAGCAACAACGGGGAATATATCCTATTGTGCATTATTTGTAGCAGCCCTGCAATCGTCAGAATGTCTGAAGGTTTTGCTGAACCGCGGTGATATTCTTCGTAACAAGCTTTTAATTGCCGAGTTGTGGAATAATACCTTTGATGTCATTGACATGGTCTGACATTGGTTAAATACTGTTTTGGACAAATTTTGGCAAAATTTTGACAAAAACTTGTCAAAAGCTGAATTTATCCTTTTAAAATATGGATTGACGATAAAGGAGCAAGATCTTTTATGTATGACAGGGCAGCACAAATAATTAAATCATCCAAACGATGTGTCGCATTTACCGGTGCAGGAATTTCTGTGGAAAGCGGCATACCACCATTCAGAGGTGAGAATGGACTTTGGAATAAATATGATCCGCAAATTTTTGATATTCAATATTTTCATACCTATACTCGACAGTCCTGGGAAGTGATCCGAGAGATTTTTTACGATCTGTTTGGAAAAATAAAACCCAATGCAGCCCATTATGCATTGGTTGAATTAGAGGCAAACAGGCTTTTAAATAGTGTCATTACGCAAAATGTGGATAACCTGCATTTTGATGCGGGAAGTATTATTGTTCATGAATTTCATGGCTCTTTAAAACGGATTGCATGTCTGAATTGCAAAGCAAAATATAAAATTTTTGAAATTGACCTCAATGTTTTACCACCAACATGTAAAAAATGTGGGGGCATCTTAAAGCCAGGGGTTATTTTCTTTGGTGAGGATATTCCTGAACCGGCAAAGACAAATTCATTTAACGAGGGAAAAAAAGCAGACTGTTTTATTCTGATTGGCACAACTGGTATGGTCGCGCCTGCAAACATGATTCCATTTACAGCAAAATCAAATGGGGCTAAAATTATAGAAATTAACCCCTATAAATCTGAATATACAAATTCCATCACAGATGTTTTTCTTGAGGATAAAGCCACGCTTGCCATGGAAAAATTGATGGACGAACTTGATAAATTATAAATAATTAAAGGAGCTTTTAATGCCCAACGACTGTTTGTTTTGTCAAATTGTAAACCAAAAGGTACCCAGTGAATTTTTATATGAAGATGATGACTTAGTTGTTTTCAGGGATATTCATCCGGCTGCACCGGTTCATCTGCTCATTGTACCCAAAAAACACATTAGAAGCATTAATGACTTGCAAAAAGATGATGGCGAAATTATTTCAGCTCTTTTTATGATTGGTAAAGAGATGGCAAAAAAACAGGGTGTAAACAAATCCGGATATAAGCTTTTGTTCAATGTCGAAAAGGGCGGGGGACAGGTTATTTTTCATCTTCATCTTCATCTGATTGGCGGCTGGAACAGATGAGGTTAACTTTATTTGTCCATTGACACTGATAGAAATTGTCTGTATTATGCGCAGATATTTAGGAGAATTAATTGAATACAATAAAAACCATAAGCATATTTAATTTTGGACGTTTCTTTTTTAGAAACGTCCATCCGATGTGACGTTTTATTTATTTAGTTAAATAAAACCCCGGGTGGACAAGCAATCCACCCGGGGTTTTTAGGTTTAAGGCTCTGGGAATTTTTCCAGAGCCTTTTTTTTTATAAAACATTTGAATTATTTTATTAAGGAGAAATCAAATGATTCTTGTACTTGAAAGCAGCATAACGCTTAACCAGAAAAACAAAATCAAAAACAGGGTTTCAGATGAAGGATGTATTACTCGTGAAATCATGGACGCGGGCAGAAATGTGATTGGAATTATCGGTAAAACCAGGACAGGCCTGGATGAGTTTAAACAAATGGAGGGAATTGCCGATGCAATCCCCATTAAAACACCATATAAACTGGTCAGCCGTGAATTCCAATCAGAAAATACCAAGGTAAAAATCGGCAACGTTGTGGTGGGTGCAGATAGAATTATAATTGTGGCAGGCCCTTGTGCCGTGGAAAGTCATGAACAAGCCATGACCATTGCTAAAGAAGTTAAAAAATACGGAGCAGTCCTCTTTCGGGGCGGCGCATATAAACCGAGGTCTTCACCATACTCTTTTCAGGGGTTGGAAGAAAAAGGACTTAAAATACTTGCCGACGTCAGGGAAAAAACAGGACTTAAAGTCGTCACAGAAATGACATCTGTGTCCCAGGCGGATCTCATGAAAAAATATGTTGACGTGGTTCAGATTGGTGCTCGAAACATGCAGAATTTTGAGCTTTTAAAATGTGTTGGGCGAATGGGGCTTCCTGTTGTATTGAAAAGAGGACTTGCATCAACCATTTTAGAGTGGCTTATGTCAGCCGAGTATATTATGGCAGAGGGAAACCATAATGTTATTCTGTGTGAAAGAGGCATAAGAACATTTGAACCCTATACTCGTAATACCTTGGATCTTTCAGCAATACCTGTATTAAAAAAATTGACTCATTTGCCTATTATTATAGATCCAAGTCATGCAACCGGTATCAGGGAAAAAGTAAGTCCAATGGCACGGGCCGCAGTTGCTGCAGGAGCTGATGCACTCATGATTGAAGTGCATAATAATCCGGACAAAGCACTTTCAGACGGACCCCAGAGCCTTTATCCCGAACAGTTCGGTCAGTTGACTCGCGATGTTTACGTGATTGCTCCGGTAGTTGGGAAACATCTGGATTTTGAATATTTGAAAAAATCCGAACTGATTAATAATATGCAGGCCGAGGATTCCAAGACCTCTGCTTTTATCGGTGAATATGGCGCTTACAGTCATAAGGCAAGTTTAGGTTACTTTGGAGAAGAGATCACGCCTGTTCCCATGAAAACATTTAGAGATATTTTCCATGCGGTTCAAACCGGGACCTGTCAATACGGTATTATTCCATTGGAAAATTCTCTTTCCGGATCCATTCATGAGAATTATGATTTACTTCAGGAATATGATCTTAAAATTATCGGAGAAATCACCATTCGGGTAAAACATGCATTGATTGCCCATACAGATGTTTCAAAAAAAGAGATTAAGAGGATATTCGCTCCACCACCGGCTTTTTCTCAATGCAAAAATTATCTGGATCAATATCCTGATATTGAACTGATACCTGTCAAGGCAACATCCAGTGCTGTCAGACATGTCAAAGATTCTAATGACAAACAGGCTGCAGCCATTGGATCCAATATGGCGGCAAAGATTTTCAATATGAATATTCTTGAGGAGTCTATTGAGGATAATCCAAGAAATTATACACGGTTTGCCATAATTGCCAAAGAAGTCAAAGGCCATAAAAAAGTGAAGAAAACATCCATTATTTTTTCCACTGGCAATAAACCGGGAGCCCTATTTGAAGTTCTGAAAGTATTTTCAGAATATCAGATCAACCTGGTTAAGTTAGAATCTCGGCCAATGCTGGGAAAACCATGGGAATATATGTTTTATGTAGATCTTGAAGCGGATGTTGAACAAAAAGAGCTTTTGCCTGTAATGGAAAAACTGAGTGAGACATCGGAAAATTTGAGAGTTTTGGGTCGGTATTAAACGGTTTTTATTTTAAGATTTGTGATTTTTTGTATGAACAAAATATAACAAATGGTTGTAATTCTTGAAATGCCTATGATTTAAGGTAAAATGATTTAAAACCATTCAAATGAGGAGTATTAATGGATAATAGACCAAAGTTGATTGTACTACCCCTTTTGCCGGATGCAGATCAAGAATACAATGGAACAGGTTTTGGTGTTCATTTTTTACTGGGCAATATGGTGGCCATTCATCCAAAACTTGCAGAATGTTGGTTTGGGTGGCGGGCAAATAAAATATTTAAAACGGTTTCCGAACTTGATTCTTTTTGCAGGAATAAAGATGATATAGATGTTAATCATACAGCAAAAGAGCAGAAGATTCGATTTTGGCTTTATGGCAAATACAAACAAAAAAAGAATATCATTCTGGTTTCACTGACGCTGTTTGATTCAGACGGTGAAAAAAAATATAGCAATGATTTTTGTCTGGATCCTTCTGATTTTTTTGTTGGTTTTGCTGATGCGTTTTTCCATTGGCTTGTCCAATGCAACCTTCCCCTGGATAATGACCAGATCCTAAAAGCCAGGTGGAAAGAAAAAATATCGATTAAGGGGCTTGATTTCCTTGGTCGTGCAGTGAAGACAACCTATGAAAATTATATAGAACCCTCTTTGTTCAAAGATGGTCTTTTTGATCTCAAATGGTTTGAAAAAGCGGTTATTGAGTCTCCTTTATCATACCTGACCCATGATATGAAAGGATGGGCATTTTATAAAAACAGGGTCTATGAAAATTCAAAGGACAGTTTTAAAAAGGCATTGGAAAATAACAAAGATGGGATTGGTGCGCTTGCCGGTCTGATGTGGTGTTATGTTTTTGAGAAAAACAAAAAAAATGCTCTGAAATATGCAATTGCAAAAGCAGATGTAAAAAAAGACCCACACGAAACAGCCATAAAATTTATCGAAAAAAAATTTCTCCCTGAATAGAGGTATGAATTCGGTCTGATTGATTTTAATTCATTTGATGATTATGTTTCATGACACAGAACCAGATAAATGGAGGTCTGTTATGGGAAAAAAACACTCAGCACTTATTATAATCATCATGATAACATCCATGGTTTCAATATTAGGGTGCAATAATTTATATGGCAAAATAAAGAGGAATCCCAATATTCAAAAATTGTATTCTGATGGCTCTGGTTTGCCAGACTATAATTATTTTTACACGGGAAGAGCAAATCTGCCGGATGCAGTCATCGGCATTGATAAAAAATATCGATTTAATGACCGGCTATGGGGTAAGATTGAAACCCATCAGGAAGTGTATAAAAAAATAACTAATTTGAATTATACCTCTTTCGGTTATGCGGATTTGGTGGCAGGTGATATCTTTGACAAGAATAACATAAAAATTGGTATTTGGTTTTCCAATTATCGTCAAGCTGTCGTCAAAAAGACACCAGAAGGTACAGTGGACGTTTATACTCCCTATATTCCAGGTATAGAGGACCGCGCACAAAGAAAGGAGTATTTAAAAAATTAAAAACCTGGAATTTTTCCTTTTTGGGTGAAAAGACCATTGCAGAAGTAAAAAAATCACACCTGATATGCCTTTTAAGTTTGGTTGGAGTGAATTGATTATCAGATATTTGATGATTATATTGTTGCATATAAAAGAACCAATTAAATGGAGGTTTCTCTTATGCAAAGAAAATACTCAGCACTAATTATTGTCATCCTGTTGACAGGCATGGTCTCAATAATGGGGTGCAAAGATATATATGGAAAAATAAAGTTCAATCCTGAAGTTAAAAATATATATACAGACAAATCTGGTTTACCGGATTATAACTATTTTTACACGGGTAGAGCAAATCTGCCGGATGCTGTCATCGGGATTGATAAAAAATATCGATTTAATGACCGGCTATGGGGTAAGATTGAAACCCATCAGGAAGTTTACAATAAAATAGATCACTTGAGGAATGCGCCATCCGGTGATACAGATCTGGCCGGAGGCGATATCTTTGACAAGAATAACATAAAAATTGGTATTTGGTTTTCTTTTTACCGCTATGCAGTTGTCAAAAAGACTTCTAAAGGAAAAGTGGAGGTTATTACCCCTTATAACCCTGGAGAATACAGAACCGAATTTTCAAGGTTTTAAAAACTAAATACGTCATGTTTTTCTTAAACATATTAAATTGCTGTATTGCCTTGCAGGATCCACTTTAAAAAAAACGGCATTTTATCTGTCTTCAATTATTTACTTTGGTTTGGCGACCGGCAAAAAAGGTTGCTCCAATGATGATCAACCCCCCTATAAGAGTTCTTATCTGGGGTGTTTCATTCAGCCAGAAAAAAGCCAGTATAATCCCATAAACCGGTTCAAGTCCTGAAATCACCGCTGCTGTCTGAGCCCGTATAAAACCAAGAGAATTAATAAACAATGTATGAGCAAGTGCTGTGCAGAAAACCCCTAAAAAGATAAGAGAGGGAAGATCGGCAAATGGGGGAGGGGCACTTTGAATGGTGACAATAGGCAGAACTAAAAATATGGTGGCAAAACTGTTTTGGTAAAATGCTATGGCAATGGGATGAGACATCCGTGCATTTCGCCTGTTTACAAGAGCTAAAAGAGCAAAGGTAAATCCAGAAATAATACCCAAAATTCCGCCTTTGGTCACATTATTTGACAGATCAAAATTCGGGATTACAAGCAGAATACCCATAAAAACAACTCCGGCAATAATAATGTCTTTTATCTGAATCTTTTCTTTGAAAAATAGGGGCTCAAGAAAGGTTACAAATAAAGGAAAAGTGGAAAAGGTAATAAGACCAACGGCTACGCTTGATATTTGAATAGAAATAAAAAAACTCCACCAGTGAACGGCCAGAAGGATTCCCTGTAAAATGAAAAAGGCCGTTTCTTGTCTTTCAAATGCAAATAATTTGGTGTTTGAAAAAAAACAAGCAAAGCAAAACAGTGCAATTGAACCAAAAAAAGTTCTCCCAAAGACAATATAAAGCGGGCTGCAGGACAAAAACTTGCCGAAAAGTCCTGCAAATCCAAACAGAAATACGGCTATATGAATTTGTACAAGCCCTTTATTAAATAAACCGGTTTTCAAAATGAATCTATCACCTTGTGAATTGACGATATTTTATCCGGGTCGGCTGGTCTGCCTTTATTCCCAGCCGTTTTTTTCTATCTTTTTCATACTCAGAATAGGATCCTTCAAAAAACAGGGTCTGGCTGTTTCCCTCAAAAGCCAGAATATGAGTGGCGATTCTGTCTAAAAACCACCTGTCATGGCTGATAATTACCGCACACCCAGCAAAATTCTCCAAAGCCTCTTCCAAAGCTCTCAAAGTGTTGACATCCAAGTCGTTGGTGGGCTCATCCAATAACAATAAATTGGCTTGTTTTTTAAACATGAGTGCGAGATTTACCCTGTTTTTTTCACCTCCTGAAATATCTTTAATTTTTTTTTGCTGGTCTGATCCTGAAAAATTAAATTTTGCAACATAGGCCCTTGAATTTATTTGTTTTTCACCAAGGAGTATTTTATCATTTCCGTCAGAAAGCTGTTCGAAAATGGTTTTTTCCGGATCAAGGTGATCTCTTTCTTGGTCAACATAGGCCAGATCAACGCTTTGTCCAAGCTCAATTACTCCCGTATCTGGCTTCTCACTGCCTGTGATCATGTTAAAAAGAGTTGTTTTCCCGGCTCCGTTTGGTCCGACAATACCGATTATGGCACCGGGGGGAATGATAAAATTCAAATTTTCAACCAGGAGCTTTTTTTCAAATGCCTTTGAGACCCCATTTGCTACAATGACCTTTTCTCCTAACCTTTTTCCGGGTGGAATGAATATCTCCAATTCATGTTCTTTTTGTTTTGTATCTTTATTTAACAGATCTTCATAGGATTTAATCCTTGCTTTTGATTTGGATCGTTTGCCTTTTGGAGACATATTGATCCACTCAAGCTCCCTTTGAAGCGTTTGCTGACGTTTGGTTTCTGATTTTTTCTCATTTGCCAGTCGTTTCTGTTTTTGATCAAGCCACGAAGAATAGTTACCTTTCCAGGGAATCCCTTCTCCTCGGTCCAGTTCAAGAATCCATCCAGCGACATTATCTAAGAAATACCGGTCATGGGTGACGGCTATCACCGTTCCTTCATACCGGCTTAAATGTTCTTCAAGCCAGGCAACTGATTCTGCATCAAGATGGTTGGTAGGTTCATCCAGCAAAAGGATATCAGGCTTTTGCAGTAATAGTCTGCAAAGTGCTACCCTTCTTTTTTCACCACCAGAAATAACGCTTACCGGAGTGTCACCATCCGGACACCGCAACGCATCCATTGCCATTTTCAATTTGGAATCAAGATCCCAGGCATCCATGTGATCAAGTTTTTCCTGGATTTTGCCCTGTTTTTCAATGAGAGCGTTCATTTCGTCATCTGACATCGGGTTGGCAAATTCTTCTGAGATTTTTTCATATTCATTTAACAGATCAACGGTTTGCTTAACCCCTTCTTCAACAATCTGTCGAACAGTCTTTTTACTGTCTACAAGGGGTTCCTGATCAAGATAACCTACACTGAATCCTTTTGATAGAATGGTTTCTCCAGCAAATTCCAAATCAAGTCCGGCCATAATTTTTAATAGAGAACTTTTACCTGAGCCGTTTAATCCCAAAACGCCAATCTTTGCCCCGTAAAAATAAGACAGGTAGATATCTTTTAGCACCTGTTTTTGGTCATAAAATTTACTCACGTTTACCATGGTATAGATAACTTTTTTTGTATCCTGTGTCATTTGCTAAAATTCCTTATTCAATAATTGCAATACACTCAATTTCAACAAGCGCATTTTTGGGAAGCTTTCCCACTTCAAAAGTGGATCTTGCGGGTTTATGGCCGCCAAGGCTTTCTTCATATATTTTATTCATCCCTAAAAAATCGTCTATATTATCTAAAAATATGGTGGTTTTTACAATATTATCCAAACCCAGGTTTAACTCTGATAAGACAGATTCAATATTTTTCATGACCTGTGCGGTTTGTTCTTCAATATTCGTTCCCACAAGTTCCATGGTTTCAGGATTAAAGGCAACCTGACCCGAGCAAAATACCATATCTTTGTGAACCATGGCATGGCAGTAAGGACCGATAGCGGCTGGGGCTTTTTTTGAAAAAATCTGTTTCATTTTCTTCTCCTTTTGGTTTGTTGTATTAATAAAAAGAAGTTACAATTGGTTCTTTTAATATAAGACCTATGGACTCTTTTGCAGTTTTGGCGATAACAGGGAATGTCTCTTCTAATTTTGCTATCTGCCTTAAATTGTCACCTGTTCTTAAAATCAATCGTGCAAGATCCCCTTCGGCAAAATCTGATTGAGATACAACATCTTCCCATGCAGTATCATGTGCCCACAGATAAATTAAAAGGCTTGGTTGAATAAAAAGATTGGGGGCATCAAACCCCTTTTCTATAAGTCTAATGGCAAAGGGCTTTAATCCTTGTCGTGCATCTAAAAAGGCTTCTTTTAACCGTTTGGGCAGAGCTCTGGAATACAATGGATCATCGCTAAATTCTTTTTCATTAACAAAACAGGCAATAATACAGGCCAGTAAAGCAGGATCAGTCGCGGGTAAAAGTTTTTTTCTAATCCCCTGGGCCACCAGTAGGGGAGAGTCAATTCTCAGTTTTGAGGCCCAGATTCCGTCTGTTGTTAGTCTGCCTTGTTTGGTAACAAATTTTTCATCAATCAGAAAATCCATATGTTCTAAAAAATTAATCCAGAGAAGCTCAAGCCCTGTACCGAATTTTTTTCTTGCTCTTTTCCCCCTTTTTTTTCCGGATAAAATCATGTGTGATGCAAATGATTTTTCAAGCAGCTGTTTTATTTGATCAGGGCTATGGGATAACAAAAGGTTTAACACCATGGAAAAATTAATGTTGATCTGGCTTTCAATATCCAGGGGAGGGGAATTGATTAATTTTGCGATATAATTTAAATCCATAAATCTGCCAGGTAAAATAATGGCAAATCCAATATTATCCATACCTCTTCTTCCGGCTCTTCCGGTCATTTGTTGAAATTCACTGGGGGTTAGTCCCATGAATTCAACCCCGTTAAACCTGTCGGAATTCAGAACGATCACAGACCGAGCAGGAAAATTCACCCCGGCAGCAACGGTGGATGTCGCAAACATGGCATCTAAAAAACCGCCGGCCATAAGTGTTTCAACAACCACTTTCCAAGCAGGAAGATGCCCGCTGTGGTGTGATGCCGTCGCAGTCTGTTCAAGATAGGCTCGTTGCTTGTGATTAGCAAGATGAGGATTTTTCGATACCAGCTCTCCTATCTTTAAACACAAAGCCTCCTTTCTCTCAGGGCTTTTGGATAATCGTTTTGAATTACATAATTTTATGGCCTGATCACATTCAGCTCTTGATTTTAAAAAGAATATGGCCGGAAGCAAATCATACCTGTCCAGAATGGTTAGGATATCGCCAAAAGGAGGAAGTTTACGGGCTTGTGACGCAAAGGGTCTGGTTTTGTCATTTGCAAATTTAAACACTTTTTTATGAAGTTTTTGTTTTTCATTGGAGGCCTTTTTTTGGAGTAATGGGAAAAGGGTTCCGGAAGGATGCAAAAAAAGGGGAAAAAGAGTTACCGGCCGAACATGGTTCTCAATTACTTGACATTTTTTATCCCTTATGGATTCAAGCCAATTTGCGATTTGAAACGGGTTTCCAATGGTAGCAGAAAGCAAAAGCAAGGGAATTCTAACGGGCAAATAGATCATGATTTCTTCCCAGACCACTCCCCGCTGTTCATCTCCAAGAAAATGGGCTTCATCAAGAATAATCAAATCACAGGTTAAATTTTCTCCGGTATACATGGCATCATAAAGCTGATTCCTTAAGATTTCCGTGGTACCGATAACAATAGGCGCATCGGCATTTTCTTTAATATCACCGGTGAGGATTCCGACATTTTCTTGGCCGAAAAGTTTTGAAAATTGTCCATGAATGGAGTTGGTCAAGGCCTTTAAAGGGGTGGCATACCAAACCTTACCATTTTTTTTTATTACTTTTTGAGCAACCTGTTCAGCTATCCAGGTTTTTCCGGCGCCTGTAGGTGCGGTGACCAGGCAATCAGATTTGCCTATGGCTTTTATGGCCTGAACTTGAAAGGGGTCTGGTTTGAATTGGCTTCTCAAAGGAGTCCCGATAGTTTTAAACACGTTTCTCAAAGACTTGTCCGAGCCTGGTTTCATCTGTTTTATAGCACGCGTATGGCCAGATTTTTTATCGCGTCTTTTGCGGAGATAAAATTTTTTTCTCATGGCCATAATAAACCATAAAAACCCATTTTAAGCAAGTTTCAGCCATTACAACCACACCAGCCTTTCTTTACAACAATATTTTTTTTTGATATCAAATTGTTGATTCGTGTAAGTACTTATCAATCAAGATAAAACGTCTGATTGAGTGAGGAGATAGCCATGAACTTGAGTGATAATACAATTTTTATTACCGGCGGTGCGTCAGGGATTGGATTTGCCCTGGCAAAAGGCTTTTTAAAGCTAAACAACACTGTGGTCATTTGCGGACGTGATCCAGACAAATTAAAACAGGCCAAACACCGATTTCCCGATATCCATGTAATTAGATGTGACATCACAAGTGAGCCGGATTTAAAAAATGCCTTTGAGTATATCAATCATAAAATTGGCAGCTTGGATATACTCGTGAATAATGCCGGCATTCAATACGGTTTTGATTTTTACGGTGATAAAGATGGTTTAAGAAAGATTGATGAGGAGATAGATATTAATTTCAGGGCGATTGTCCGGTTAACAAGATTATTCATGCCTTTTCTGGAAAGATCAAAACACGCTGCCATTGTTAATGTTTCATCAGTATTGGGAATCGTACCGAAAAAAAGCGCTCCTGGTTATTATGCCACAAAAGCGGCTGTCCATGCTTTTTCTAAATCTTTACGTTATCAGTTGGAAAAGAAATCAATTAAAGTGTTTGAATTATTCCCTCCGCTGACCGCAACAGAAATGACCAAAGGCCGTGAAGAAGATATTCATAAGGAATCCCCTGATTTTGTCGCTCATAAATTTTTTGCTAAGTTTGCAAAAGACCATTATGAAATAGCACCCGGGATGATGAATATCCTGCTTCTGCAAATGAATAGGTTTTTGCCATGGATGGCCGAAAAAATGGCTAAAAATCGTTAAAAGAATCGTCAGTATTTATGGGTTTTCTTTTATACAGAAAATTGGATTTTTTAACTGTTGACACACCTCTTCAGGTTTGTTAGGGGAACGTAACTATTAATTTGGGAGAACGTAAAAAAGGGAAAGACCATGAAAAAAATATCACTATTTTTGTTGAGCTGTTTAATTCTCATTTCTTTTTCTGCCGTTGCTCATGGTGAACAAGGTCCTTATATGGGTGGCAATATTGGTACCGCGTGGTTGAGTAATCTTGATGTGAGCGGACCGGGCTTAAGCTATGAGCTGGAGTCAAATATGGGTATTGGAGCTGGGATTTCCCTTGGATATGATTTTGGAAACAACATGAGAATAGAAGGCGAATTTTCATACCAGCATAATGAATTGGATATAGTGGTTTTACCTGGAGGGAATCTTGGTGCGAGCGGTGATGCCTCCAGCTCTGCTTTCCTGTTAAACGGGTATTATGATTTTAAAAATGAAACCCGGTTTATAACATCTGTTACCCTGGGCGTTGGATTCGTTAATGCAGAAACAGATACGTTCAATGCAGCAGGGGTCCCAACGGGGAATTTCGATGATACGGCATTTGCCTTTCAAGTGGGTGGTGGAGTTGGCTATGCGGTTAATAAAAACCTTATTGTTGATGTCCGGTATCGATATCTTAGGACGGCTGAAATGGACTTTGGTACGTCAAAAGCAGAGTATGCATCCCATACCATTTATTTTGGAATACGGTTTGCCTTATAATTTTTTAACCATCTGTTCATAATGAATACCAAATTATTTTGTTATTTAAAGGATCCAGATGAAAAATCTTGCAATTATAGTCATTTTACTCGGAACCATTGCCTATGGCATTTTCAATTACCATTTTATCCTTCTTGATAAAAATATAAAAATTCTGAAAAAAGAAACCCTGACAATTGAATATTCATTTGTGGATGCCAGGGGTGCAAAAAAGGCTAAACTGTTTTTAATCCCAGCCCTTTTAAAAGCAGGCATCAAAGATATTTTTCAACAAACGGGTGAACAATAAAAATCAAACCATGTTTTGCATGTCATAAAGTGTTCATCTGCCTGAAGTGGACCAAGGATGCATATCAATCTCTTGCAAAGAATATTTAAAAGTTGATTTCATTAGATTACTGGTTATTTTCAAGCATTAATATCCGGGAGCAAGCAAAATTTTTGACTTTACGCGGCATTCACCCTATAAGGCATCTGAATGATGACATATAAAAAAAACATAGATGATTTTTTGACACCCTCACTGGTCATGAATGTAATCATTTATACCAATGCCATCATGTTTTTCATCTGCCTTATTTACAGTGGCAAAAATATGATTCTTTCATTTAATCCCTTTTATGCCTTTACCCCATCCACAGATATATTAATTTTTCTCGGGGCTTCAGGCAGAATACCTATTATTAAGTTTGAAGCATGGTCGTCTTTAATTACAGCCAATTGGCTACACGGAGGGCTTCTCCATATTCTGTTTAATATGATGGCCTTAAAAACCCTTGCGCCTTTGGTTATGAAAGAATTTGGTTTGTTTAGAATGTTTTCAATATTCACCTTATCGGGGATGGCTGGATTTTTATTGTCCTATTTTGGCAATGTCAATTTAACCATTGGTGCTTCTTCAGGTCTATGTGGATTGATTGGAGCGGCTCTTTTTTTTGGGAAATCAAGAGGGGGATCCTGGGGGCAGGTTGTTTACAAACAGACATCCGGCTGGGTGGTCTCGCTCCTATTGATTGGTTTTCTTGTGCCTAATATTAATAATTGGGGGCATGGTGGTGGATTAGTCACCGGTATATTACTGGGTTGGATTTTTGGCTATAATGAGAATCGAGCTGAAAATATTTTTGATAAATTATTGGCTGTTTTTTTTGTTGGAATAACATTCTGGCTTTTAGGAAAATCAGTTGTACAAGGCTTTTTCCTTATTTATTCCTAAAACTAAATTTTACACAAATTTTACACAGCTTGCTTGATATTGTCTGAGTTCTAAATTATGACTCCTCTATGAAAACTCGTATTACAAAGAGCATCGGTAAAATAGCGGTTGTCGGTATGGCCGGCGTTTTTCCTCAGGCTCTTGATAAAGCCCAATTCCTTGACAATATAATCCATAAAAGAGATTCCATTATCTGCGTTCCGGATCATCGGTGGATAGGGCCTGTCAAAGATTTCATTTCCCCTCAAATGCTTCCGGACAAGGCGATATCAAATAAAGCAGGCCTTATTGAAAATTTTCTCTTCGACCCCGCAGGTTTTCTAGTGGATAAAGACCTTTTATCAAGTCTTGACCCACTGCATCAACTTGTTCTTCATGCAGGGCGAGATGCTTTTTTACAATGCTCCCATACTGATGAGGATAAAAAGCGTACCGGTGTAATTTTAGCTGCCATTGCCCTTCCCACTGATGCTTCATCTCAAATTTCCTGGAATATTCTTTTTAATGGCAATAATGATTATAAAGGACCGGTTCCAGGTGACTTTACCAGTAGCGGTGTTGTGTCAATGCCTGCTTCTATTTTTGCACGGGCCATGGGGTTGAAAGGCGGATGCTTTACCCTTGACGCTGCCTGTGCATCATCTTTATATTCCATCAAACTTGCCTGTGAACACCTTTCATTAAAAAAAGCAGACATCATGATTGCCGGCGGGGTTTCAAGATCGGATTCATTATATACCCAGATCGGATTTACACAGCTTCAAGCCTTGTCTCCCTCTGGCAGATGCTCTCCTTTTGATAAAGATGCCGATGGGCTTGTTGTAGGAGAGGGAACCGGGATTGTTGTTCTAAAACGGCTGGCAGATGCCATTGCCTGCGGTGATAAAATTCACGCCGTGATCACGGGAGCAGGGGTTTCCAATGATATTGAAGGAACCCTGGTGGGACCGGCGAAAGAAGGCCAGGTTCGATCAATGATCCAAGCCTATAAACAGGCATCCTGGTCGCCTTTGGACATCCAGTATATGGAATGTCATGGCTCAGGTACTCCAGTGGGAGATCAGGTGGAATTATCCAGCATACATAAATTGCTTGAAACATTTGATTGTCCTGATAAAAACCTTTCCATAGGATCTGTTAAGTCAATGATTGGCCATCTTTTGACTGCAGCAGGTGCAGCAGGTTTTATAAAAACAATTCTTTCAATGAATGAAGGTTTTTTACCGCCATCACTGAATTATTCATCCCCATCCTCCGACAGTTTATTGAATAAAAGCAATATCAGGGTTCAGACCGAGGTAGAAGAATGGAATCCTGACTCAGTGCAGTCAACTAGAAAGGCGGGGATCAGCGCTTTTGGCTTTGGTGGAATAAATGCCCATCTTTTGGTGGAAGAATTTAAACCTGATTCCCGCGTGTTCCCAGTAAAAAAGAATAAACATTCAACGGGTGATCAAAAAGGGGTATTTAAAAAAGTTCCCTGTGCCATTGTGGGTATGGAAACCATTTCAAAGGATTGTTCATCCTTATCCCGATTTCAGGAATTAGTTCTGGGCAAATCACATGTAAAACCGGAATTGCCAGGATTACGATGGAAAAAAAAATCGGCTATTCATATTAAAGATAAACCGGGATTTTACCTGGATCAACTAAACACTTCAATTGGTGAATTCCATATTCCGCCCAACCAAATGGAAGATATCCTGCCTCAGCATATCTTTCTTCTTAAGGCCGCCAAAGGGGCATTGGAAGATGCAAATATAGATACTAGACCATCTGAAGATGATCCGTTGAGACATTTTTTCGGCTGTGCCATTGGTATTGAATTTGATTATGGTGCAACCGATTTTTATTTACGTTGGAAAATCAATGATTTTGATGAAACGCTTAAAAATGCCATTTCTCATCCGTTAACCTTTAACCGAACCCTTGGTGCATTGGGAGGTATTGTTGCCTCCCGGGTGGCCAGGGAATTCAAATTCGGAGGTCCTTGTTTTACGCTGTCAGCCGGAGCTGCATCTGGTATCAAAACAATCGAAACGGCTGTCCATTCTTTAAGCGCAAATGAAACTGAGGTTTTTGTCTGCGGCTGTGTAGACCTGGCAGGGGACATCCGACAATTTGCGCTTAATGACATAGCCAAGCCCCATAGTGAAGAGATCCTACCGTCTGAAGGGGCATGTGCCATTGTTTTAAAACGCCTGGATAAGGCTCTTGAAGATAATGACCATATTTACGGTGTGGTAACTGGTGTGTCTGGTGCCAGCGGTGGTTTTATCCCCGGAGAAACTCAGCAAAATTCAAAAATCTTAGAAACCCTATACGCTTCCTCCCTTGCAAATGCGGTTCAAGATGCAAATGCATCGTTAAATGAGATTAATGTATATGAAAAAAGTTTTACAGGTGTAAAAGATGATGATGCATGCGAGAACAAGGTGTTAAAGCATCTGTTTCCTAAAGACGATGACATTTCCACTTGCCATGTGACATCTACATCATCTGTGATTGGACACACAAGGGGCTCGGCTGGTTTATTTTCCGTTATAAAAACAGCTCTTTGTCTTGAAAATAAATTAATACCATTTAATCAGCTAAAAACCTCGGGCATAAAAGGACAGGGTAAATATCCTTTTACAGGGATTGACCGGACAATCAAATGGAATAAACCGAAATTAAATTCTGTCAGAAAAGCCTGTGTTGCATCCATAACTATGGACGGTGCGTGTTCCCACGTGATCCTAGAAGAAAATAAAAACAGCGGTAAAAGCCGGCACAATGTTGCTTTTATTAAAAACGGGTCCAAGGCCAGGCTCTATGGGGATAAAGAATTTACTATAAAATTAAATCAGGAGCCGATTCCAGAAAGAATCCTAAAAAAAATCCAGGAGCATCATCACCCTGACGAACATAAATCTCCTGCCGTTAAAAAGACAAATAAAACAAATACACCATTGGATAAAAAACCCAATAAAACAGCTCAAAACCCGGTCCAAGGGAATTTTTTTAATCCTTCTTTAATCACCCAAAGTAGTCTTGCCACATCAAGTGCCCATGAAAAATTTCTTGAATTCTCAAAAGCAAATATGCAGATTATTGAAGATCAGTTTGGAGCCTTAACCCGGCTGGCAGGAGCTGATATTCAAAACGGAAACGATCTTTATCAGCAAAATAATGTCCCTCAAAAGAGCCTTTCTAATATTTCAGAACTAAATCATTTAAACCCTGGCAAACAACCTTTTTTGAACAGGGAACAATGCCTTGAGTACGCCAGAGGTAAAGTCTCAAACGTACTTGGAAAGCAATTTGAGATAATTGATACATATCCTGTCCGAGTGAGGCTCCCGGATGAACCGTTGATGCTCGTGGATAGAATTATGGATATCCAGGGCGAAATCCTGTCTTTAAAATCAGGAAAAATTATTACTCAGCATGATGTTAAAGAGGATGCCTGGTACCTTGATGGTGGAAAGGCCCCAGTTTCCATATCTATTGAAGCCGGGCAGGCAGATCTCTTTTTGTGCGCCTGGCTGGGTATCGATCACAGGATTAAGGGAAAACGAAAGTACAGGTTATTGGATGCCAAAGTGACCTTTCACAGGAGTTTGCCTGAACCCGATGAAACCATAGAATATCATATTGAAATTGACCGGTTTTTAAAACAGGGAGAGGTTTACCTGTTTTTTTTCCACTATAAGGGATATATCAATAACCGGATATTCATTTCCATGAGAGACGGTTGTGCCGGTTTTTTCACTGAAGAAGAGGTTGACAACTCAGGTGGTATTATTCTCAAAAATGATGATTTAAAAAAAGCGACAAATTCCCTTAAATTTTCTTCCCTTGTCCCTGTGAAAAAACAGAGCTTTTCCGATGATAAAATTGAGGCTCTCAGACAAGGGGATCTTTACAAGGCCTTTGGGAAAGATTTTAAACACGTCCAGCTTGGAAAGCATATGAAACTGCCCGGAAATAGTATGCATCTCATCGACCGAGTTCTAATGTTTGATCCCTGCGGCGGACGGTTTGGTCTGGGAATTATTATTGCCCAGGCAGACATCCACCCGGATGATTGGTTTTTGACCTGTCACTTTGTTGATGACCAAGTGATGCCGGGAACTTTAATGTATGAGTGTTGTGCACATGCCCTCAGAATTTTTACCCAGAGAATGGGCTGGATAAGTGACAGGGATGATGTTTTTTACGATGTCATTGAAAACAATGAAAGTGATTTAAAATGCCGGGGGCCTGTGACCCCTGAAACTAAAAAGGCCAGGTATGAAATAGAAATAAAAGAAATGGGATATAATCCTGAACCTTATGTAATTGCAGATGCCCATATGTTTTCTGATGAATTGAGAATTGTATTGTATAAAAATATGGGTATGAAACTTGTGGGCCTTACAAAAAACAAACTTGATTATTTCTGGAGACAACAATGAGATATTCTAAGGTTTTTATTGAATCATTTGGCTATGAACTTGCACCACACGTAGTCACAACAACCGAACTGGAAGATAGACTGTCGCCTTTTTATGATGCTGCTGGGTTTGGGCCCGGACAACTTGAAGTGTTGACCGGCATCAAGGAAAGACGTTATTGGGATAAAAACCATTGTCTTGCAGACCATGCCGCCATTGCCGGGCAAAGAGCGCTTGACGAAGCCCAAATACCGCCGGATCAAATCGGGGCTCTGGTTTACTGCGGTGTTTGTCAGGATGGATTTGAACCGTCCACTTCCTGTTCTGTGGCTGACCAGTTGAATATTGGAGCAAATGCCCACGTTTACGATGTAAAAAGCGCTTGTTTAGGTATGGTTACAGGTATCATCCAGGTGGCCAATGAAATAGAATTGGGAAATATAAACGCCGGTCTTGTGGTATCTTGTGAAACCGCACGACAGATTGTGGATTCTACCATTGATGAGATCAACAACTATAAAGATGTTGAATTTTATAAAGAGGCCATTGCCACGATGACTGGAGGTTCCGGGGCTGTGGCTGTGTTATTAACCAATGGGAACATCGGTACCGTCAATAATCAAAAACACGCTCTAAAAGGCGGAGTGGTAAAAAATGCCATTGAACATTATAGACTTTGTCACTGGGGGTTTGAACAAAAAGGTATGCCAACAGATTCTAAAGTTATCATGCGAACACAGGCCCAAGAAGTTCTTGAAAATGGTCTTATCCTTGCCAAAAAAACCTTTGATGAATTTAAAAAACAATTCAATTTGTCAAAAGATGAACCAAACAAATTTATCGGGCACCAGGTAGGGGCGGCGCATCACCAAAGATTTTATCAGGTCTTGAATCAGGATATAAAAAAGGACTTTGCCACCTTTCCTTTTCTTGGTAATGTGGGATCGGTTTCTCTTCCGCTCACTGCTGCAATTGCAGATGAAAGAGGCTTTTTAAAACCGGATGATTTTGTTGCATTCATTGGCGTAGGTTCAGGCTTGAATTGTTATATTTTAGGTGTGCAATGGTAGAAAGATGCATTAATGATAAGCTGACAACCACAAAGGGATTTGAACATTTGTATCCCTTTAAATCCAATTTCATGAATATTAACGGGCATGATCTTCACTATATTGACGAGGGAGAAGGAAAGCCCGTTCTAATGGTTCATGGCAATCCAACCTGGTCATTTTATTTTCGTGGCCTTATTAAAACTCTTTCAAAGGGATTTCGTACCCTTGCACCGGATCATATCGGTTGCGGGTTTTCAGACAAACCTGATGCAGAAGCATACAGGTATACGCTTGAATCAAGGGTAAATGATCTTGATACTTTTATCAATCATCTGAATATCAATGAAAAAATAAATCTGATTCTCCATGACTGGGGGGGGATGATAGGGCTTGCCTGGGCTGTAGATAATATTGATAAAGTCGATAAAATTATTATTACAAACACGGCGGGCTTTTTTTTACCAAATGGGAAGGGTTTCCCCTTTGCATTGTGGCTGATTAAATATGTGAGTTTTTTTGCAATTCCCGCAGTACTAGGATTAAATGTGTTTGCGACAGGTGCTTTGTATCTTGGTAGTAAAACAAGATTATCCCCTGCTGTGAAAAAAGGGCTTGTGAGGCCTTATAACTCCTGGAAAAATAGGATTGCCACTTTAAAATTTGTTCAGGATATACCCCTTGATCCAAAGGATGATAGTTATGCCATTGTAAATCATGTGGATAAAAACCTGGGCAGGCTTGACCAGGCCTCTTTATTATTTTTATGGGGAGCAAAAGATTTTGTTTTTGATCTTAGCTTCTTAAATGAATTTAAGACACGGTTCCCCCGGGCGGAAACACATGTTTTTCATGACTCAGGCCACTATCTTTTTGAAGATAAACCTGAGGAGTCATCCAAATTAATCAACGCTTTTTTAAAAAAATAAAGTATTCTTTATTTTGACATTTAGTGAAAAACTAGGGTAAAGGAAATCTTTATGACTACCTATACAAATATTTCACAGGGCCTTAAGAAAATACAGGATAAATTCCCCTATAAACGGGCGGTTGTTTATCCTGCAGGCAGAGACAAAAGAGGACGGGTTCTTTACAGCCAAATGACTTTTAACCAACTGGAAACTGAATCTGATAAATTGGCTTTTGGTCTTGAAAGGATCGGCATCATCAGGGGAACCCGAACGATTTTAATGGTACCTCCCGGTATGGAGTTTTTTATTATTGTTTTTGCCATGTTAAAGGTGGGAGCCGTACCTGTAGTTGTTGATCCTGGCATGGGAATCGAAAGAATGCTGCAGTGCCTGGAACAGGGTAAACCAAAGGCCTTTATCGGTATTGAAAAAGCCCATATATTAAGAACGATAAAACCTAAATTTTTTAAATCGGTAAAGCACTGGGTTACGGTGGGAAAAAGGTGGTTCTGGGGGGGATACACACTTGATCAACTCATGGTGGAATCTTTGGACCCTTATCCAAGAGCGCATACCACAAGTGATGAAACTGCTGTGATTGCTTTCACCACAGGCTCAACAGGACCTGCTAAGGGAGTCATATACACCCATGGTAATTTTGATGCACAGATTAAACAGATCCAGGAACATTTTCAAATTGACCCTGATGAGATTGATCTGCCCACCTTTCCTTTATTTGCACTTTTTGATCCCATTCTTGGCATGACCGCTGTAATACCTGATATGGATCCCACCAAACCGGCCCGGGTAAATCCGAAAAAAATATTTGAAGCCATTGAAAATCATGGGGTTACCAATATGTTTGCCTCGCCGGCCCTGTTAAACAGGGTGGGTAAATTCGGTAAAAAAAACAAGGTCAAGTTGCCCACATTAAGACGTGTGATATCTGCAGGTGCACCTGTAACCCCTGCTAATATAGAACAATTTTCAAGCATGCTGTCCGGCAATGCCCAGATCCATACTCCTTATGGAGCTACTGAAGCTGTCCCTGTGATCTCAATTGGATCCAATGAGATTCTTTCAGAAACAAAGACACTTTCTGAACAAGGATATGGCATGTGTATCGGAAGACCCATCTGTAATACACAAGTCAAACTGATTAAAATAAGTGATGACCCCATTACTCAACTTCAGGACAAACTATTGGTCTCTGAAAATCAAGTGGGTGAAATAATAGTAAAAGCAGATCTTGTGACCCAGCATTATTTTAATAATCGTGAAGCAGATCTATTGTCTAAAATACCGGATTCAGACGGCAAAATATGGCATAGAATGGGTGATCTTGGATGGGAGGATTCAAAAGGGAGGATATGGTTTTGCGGTAGAAAAACCCACAGGGTTATTACACTTGATGAAACCCTGTTTACGATTCCTGTTGAAGCCATTTTCAATAATCACGAACTGGTATTTAGAAGTGCGCTTGCCGGGGCCGGCCCAAAAAACATGCAGACCCCTGTAATATTCATCGAGCCCTATTCAAAAATTAAGGATAAAAAAGCATTTATTAACGAACTTCTTGATCTGGCAAAATCAAATCCGCTCACATCAAGTATCGAATACGTTTTTATTGAAAAGGAATTTCCAGTGGATATCCGGCACAATTCAAAAATATTTAGGGAAAAACTGTCTGTTAAGGCGAAAAAACGACTCAACCTATGATCCTTTTTTTAATCAGGCAAAAGATCATAAAAATATGTCATGGCGTCAGAACGGGTAATGATTCCGATAACCTTATCGTTTTTAAGGACCGGGATTCGTCCAATATCGTGTTTTATCATTAGTCTTGCAGCTTCTATGATACTCTTGTCGTGGGAAATGGTTACAACCTGTCTGGTCATGAAGGCTTTTACAGGAGATTGCATGTGTTGGGGTTTTCTGAGTTTTTTAAAATCACGACGGGAAATAACACCGACAATGTGACCGGTTTTATTTACAACCGGCATACCTGTGCATCCCTGATCTCTCAATATCATTGCAGCCGCTTCTACTTTTTCATTTTCATTGATGGTAATTACAGGGTAGGACATGATATCTGACAGCATAATTGATGACTGTTGATTTCCTGAAATGAGTTCAATCAGCATTTCTTCGATTGTATCTGAGTTAACGGCTTTTAAAAGAGTAGAGCCTGCTCCTGGATGGCCGCCCCCACCTATGCTTCTCATTAACAAACCGATATTAATCTCATCTATCTTACTTCTTCCAATCACCAGGCATTTGTTTTGTTCCACGTCCTTGAAAATCCCAAAAGCTGCATCAACATTAACAATTTCCCGGTACATCTGAAGAACCATGGCAAGGTTTTGAATTCGACCATCTATTTCAAGCTTGGCAATACTTACTGAAAATCCGCCAATTTCTTTTCTTTTTGCCTTTTGAATCATATGAAAGAGAATATCTTTTTGTTTTTTCCCATAGGCTTGTTGCAAAAAAGTGGAAAGAATGTGCAGGTCTGCTTTTTTTTCCAGAAGCAACCCGGCTGCATACGCATCTGCAGGCAGAGTTGAGTGGAAAGTTAAATTGCCGGTATCTTCATATAATCCCATTAAAAAAAGAGTTGCCTGAATGGGCGTAATCATTTTTTTTTGCTTTTCGATTTCTTTAACCAGCAAGGTGACACAGGCGCCTGTTTCCAGGATGTGTTCGGTTGAGCCTGAAATATCTCCTTTGCTATGATGATCCCATATAATGATTTCAAGATCATCTCTGTTTTTTAGAGCATCCATTTCTTCAAGACGGTCCCAGGAATGTGTATCCACAACCACAAGGGTTTTTACATCCTTTAAATTAATATCTCTTGGCGAGTGGATATTGAACAAATCTTTATGAATGGCTAAAAAGGCTTTTAGATTTGTATTGATAGAGGTGGGCAAAACGGCTTTGGCTTCAGGATAAAGCAGGTTGGCTGCAACAAGGCAAGCCAGTGCATCAAAATCAGATCCTTTATGGGTGGTAATTATAATCATAAATACCTTCTATATAATATTGAAAAGAGGTCCGCCTCTTTTTCCTAGGTTCTTAACTTTTTCTATAACTTTTTTGTCAGATAAAAGTGGTTCTGCATGAAAGGGTTTTATTCTGGCGTCGATAATTAAAGGGGGATGGCATACCCAGTGTTTAAACACGGTTTTTTCATATAATCCATAAATATCATGGGAAGGGTTTGAGCGTGTAAAGGTTATCCATAGAAAATTTGAAAAAGATCTGGCTGCAAAGTCAGCATTATCCACCACCACGAACAGGGGAAGTGAGTTCAGGTCTGCTGTGGTTTTAAAATGTTTTTTGAGACGGTTGATCTGTGTTCTCCCTTTAGTATACGTTTTAAAATTTGGACCTTCAAGGACAACAATACCGGGGCAAATAATTACAGGTTGCCTGAACTCTTCCGGCAAAGAAAAATATCGAGGTAATTTATTTCTTAATTTCCGTTTTTTGCAACCGGCAGCTGCCATGATTAGTTTTGAGCCCTGATTGATATTTTGTGTTGAATAATCAAGAGTATCCATGGTTGTTTTTGTGATAAAATGAAGATCAGAACTAAAGTCGAGGCGTTCAAGTAAATGAATGAAAAAGGCTCTTTCATCGTTAATATTCAATCCGGGGTTGTCTTCATGGGCAATAATCAAAAGATATTTAGCCAGAGACAATTGACCGGTGCCAAGGATTCTGTTTGCATGTGTTAACAATTCTCTAGGAATTCTTTGATCGCTTTTTTCAAAAGGGACATAACGTTCATGGGCTTTTACAAGGAGTAGGGGATGAACACCGGCATCATCCACTGCATTCACTGCGGTTACACCGGGGATACTGTCGGGAATAGCCGATCTTGTAATTTCATGGATAATTTTTCCGAAATTGGAATCTTCCTGTGGCGGACGTCCCACAACTGTGAAAGGGAAAATGGCATCCTTTTTATGATAAACAGATTCTACCTTTAAATAGGGATAATCATGTTCCAGTGAATAATAGCCTAAATGATCACCAAAAGGTCCTTCTGTTTTTGTTTTATCACCAACAATAACACCTGTGATGCAGAAGTCTGCATCAGCGGAAATTAAGTATTGATTTTGTTTTGCATATTTAAAATTTTTCCCTGCCAAAGCACCTGCAAAAGCAATTTCCGGCACCCCTTCAGGAAGCGGCATAACTGCAGCCAGAGTATGGGCAGGCGGTCCACCAATAAAAATACTGACTCGCAGGGACTGTTTTTTTTTTAAGGCATTTTTATGGTGATTGCCAATCCCTCTGTGCAATTGATAATGAAGACCAATCTCCTTTCCAGGATAATAATCATTTCCGGAGATCTGAACTCTGTACATGCCCACATTTGATCCAAAAAGAGAGTTTTTTACAGGATCCTGGGAAAAAACCTGGGGTAGCAGAATAAATGCGCCCCCGTCTTTTGGCCAGCATTTAATCATGGGAAGGTCTTGAATTCCGCAGGTCTTTTCAAGGACCCTTGGACGGGATACTTTTATGGGTAAAGAATGGGCTAAAGCGGGCAGGGCCTTTAATATTTTTCCTGGAGATTTAAGAGCTGAACCCAAATCTGACTTAATATCCACTAGGGCTTTTACATTTTCAAGCTGGGGTTCAAAAATTTTAAGTGTTCGTTCATAGGTACCAAACAGGTTTGATACCGCAGCAAATTTATTGTTCTTGATATTTGTAAATAAAACTGCAGGGCCTTTAGCATTAAAAACTCTTCGCGTTATTTCCGCCATTTCAAGATTGGGATCAACCAATTGGTTGAGTTCTAAAAGTTCACCCTGTTTTTTTAATTGGGTTAAACATTGTTTAAGACTGGAAAATTTCATGATCGACTATTTGGCATAGCCCCATTTTTTAAGCCGGCTATATGCGTACCTACCGTATTCACTGGGTTGATTCCCCGTCATTTTCAAATAGCTTATATAGTTATTGGCGGCCGGTTCTATGTCTCCATTTTTATCCAGACAATACCCTTTGTAAAAACTGATTTGAGGGTTGCCAGGCAAAAGTTTATCGCAGGTGTCAAAATTGCTATAGGCCAAGGTGTACTTTTTAAGTTCCTTTCCTGCAATTCCAGCAATAAAATGCCCCTGAACCTCTGATGGGTATAATTTTTTTGCTATGTTGGCATAGGATAAAGCCTGTCTCGGTTTTTTCCGCATCAGTTGACATTTAGCCATCAATACATGGGCAGTATAATCATTTTGTAATTTATTCAAGGATCTTTTAAATATTTTGTGAGCGGTGTCATATTCTTTTTTAAAAAGATATTTCTCTCCCTGCTGCAGCATTTCTATGCCGGTTCTCTTTTTTCGCAAAGAAGCGATGCTATCCATATATCGATCACGATTCAAAGAGGAACCCTTTGAATTCAGATATATCCCTTTTTGTCTCTGAACAGCAGCAGTTAAACGCTCGGTACTCATAGGATGTGTTGAAAAAAGCACCTGTGCCGAATTTGGTTTTTCCTTGTGCAGCGAATTAAGCATTTCCATGAGTCCCACAAACCCTTCGGAAGGATAGCCCGCCTGAACCATATACGCATTACCAAGAGAATCAGCTTCCCTTTCATTGTCGCGACTGTACTTGGATAACAGCAGGCTCTGACCCACCATGCCCAATTGCTGGGTCAGGTCGCCGAAGACTGAGCCTTGTGTGCTTGCTACAATAGACAGCCCCGCCACAAGCAGTGAGGAAAGTTGTCCTTTTGAGACCTGTTCAGCTGAATGGCGGGCATTGACATGACCCAGTTCATGACCCAGCAATGCCGCAAGCTCTGCTTCATTAGTAAGTTTTAATAAAATGCCACGGGTTAAAGCAATGGTACCCCCGGGAAAGGCATAGGCATTAATATAAGTCGCATTGACACTTTGAAATGAGTAAGGCATATCTGGCCTGTGAACATTGACCAGCAAATTATTCCCCACATCAGATATATATTTATTCAGGATTGAATCTGTTGTAATGCCATAATCAGATGAAAACTGAAATGGTGACTGCTGATGATCAATTGCAATTTCTTGCTGCTGGGAGATCATCATTAACTGTTTCTTGCCTGTGACAGGATTAACCGCACACCCGGTGAAAATTAAGGGGCTGGTAAGTGAAGCAGACATGATGGCCGTGGTTTTTAAAAATTGTCTTCTGGACACCCGGTTATTTATCATCGTATAATTCCTCATTATATTGCCAAATTAATTCTCGGACCATTTTTTGAAGTTATTATAAAAGATCAGTGATTTTTTAAAAATAGGCTGATCAATAATAAAAAAATACCCAGCCCAAATAGAAAAACATAAAAGGGTAATGAATAAATTATATATTCCAGCGAATTTTTTAGTACTGAAAAAGGTATGAATTCCATAATGGTTTCAGACCTGTCTTTTCCGATTATTTTTGACATTGTTAAATCAATCCAGATATTTTTACTTCCCATAAATTGGGAAATACCGCTGAAGACACCGACAAACGCACCGATTAACAAAGAATAAATCCCTAGCCTTGAGATCATATGCTTTTTCCCTTGAATCTAATTAATGTGGAACCTAAAAATCTCCAAATTCCATGAAGAAATTCTTTGACTACTGACTTAATATATTCTGCAAGCATTAACCAAGTCAAACTATTTTACTTTATAACACTTTTATTTACCAATCCTTTATGATAAATCAAATCCATATTACGATTATGGCAAATGATTACATATTAAAAAAAGTAGGATTTGCATCCTTTATCATGATGGCATCCATATTTGCCAGTCGTATGATAGGTGTTTTCCGCGAAATGGCGATTGCTGGTATTGGAGGGATTAATGCCTCAGTAGATGCTTACCAGATTGCCTTTATCATTCCGGAAATTCTTAATCATGTTGTTGCCAGCGGCTTTCTTTCCATAACTTTTATCCCCATATTTGCTTATTATCTTTCCAGAGGCAGAGAAGATGAAGGATACAGAGTCTTTTCGATTATAATGAATGGTTTCGGACTTATCCTCTTGTTTTTTATTCTTATCACCTTAATTTGGACTCCAACCTTTGTTAATCTGTTTGTACCCGGCATTAAAAATCAAATGACCTTTGATCTTGCCGTAAAAATGACCCGGATTATAATTCCTGCCCAGTTTTTCTTTTTCACAGGCGGTCTTTTTATGGCCATTCAGTTTGCCAATGAGAAATTTTTTATTCCGGCATTGGCTCCTTTAATTTATAATATTGCCATTATTTTAGGCGGACTTATCCTAGGCCCTATCATTGGAATGGAAGGATTTGCATGGGGCGTTCTGGTGGGCGCATTTTTTGGCAATTTTGCATTACAAATGTTTGGTGCAAAAAAAATTGGGGCCAGGTATTTTCCCATATTAAATTTCAAACATCCGGATTTTTTAAAATATATTAAACTCACTCTTCCTTTAATGATTGGGCTTACCATGATATTTTCAACGGAAATTCTATTGAAATTCTTTGGTTCCTATTTAATGGAAGGCAGTATTGCCGCCATGAATTATGCCATTCGGGTGATGTTTATTCTTGTGGGGCTTTTTGGCCAGGCCATTGGAATTGCATCCTATCCGTTTATGGCAAAGCTTGCTCAAAAAGGAAATCTTAAAGAGTTAAACAGATTGTTAAACAAGACTTTAAAATTTCTTTTCCTGGTCATTCCCTTTTCTGTTCTTTTTATGGTTTTAAATCATGAGATAGTGAGGATTCTTTTTCAAAGAGGAGAATTTAATGCTGATGCGACTTTGGTAACGTCGCAAATTTTACCCTTTTTTATGGTGGGTGCCTTTGCATTTTCAGCTCAGAATATCGTTTCAAGAGGGTATTATGCAACTCAAAACACGATTTTCCCCGCAATTTTTACTAGCCTGTGTGTTATCATAAGCATTCCGTTTATTTTTGTGTTGATGAAAGCGCTTGGTCCAAGGGGTGTCGCCCTTGGATTATCAGTTTCAGTAATCATTCAAGCCTTTATCCTGTTTGAATGCTGGAACAGAAAAAGTTTAAATTCTGAAAAAAAAGAGGTGTATCTTTTCTTTTTAAAAATAATTCCCATAAGTGTTGGAATCGGCCTTATTATCTTTTTTACAACGGCTATCCTTAGAAATTATATCAATCATGACAGTTTTATAGGTTCTTTTTCCATTGCCGCTATGGTCGGGATTGAATTTTTCTGTTTATTTTTTTTAACCGGAAGTTTGTTTAAAGTGTCTGAGATTATGATACTGTATGAAAATATTTCTAAAAGGGTGTTTGCATGGATGAAAAAATAAAATTGGATAAAAAAATAAAATTAGTGGCAAAAACAATTAAGGCATCAAAACATTTGGTTTTTTTCACCGGTGCTGGCATCTCCACAGAAAGCGGGATACCTGATTATAGAAGCCAAGGGGGCATTTGGGACAAGTTTCAACCGGTATACTTTGACGAATTCATGACATCCATGGCATCCCGGGTCAGATATTGGGAGCAACGGCTGGACATGGAAAAAAGCCTTTCAGTCTCCAAACCGAATAAAGGCCATAAAAGCATTGCAAAATTGCATGAACTGGGCCTCTTAAATACACTGATTACACAAAATATTGATGGGTTGCATCAAACGTCGGGGATTCCACAGGAAAAAATTATTGAGCTCCACGGAAATACCCGCCGTGTGAGATGCATGAGTTGTAGAAAACTGATATCCTGGGAAGAGACACAAAAAATGATTGATGAAGGTAACAAGGCTCCCGTGTGCTCATGTTCCGGGTATTTAAAACCAGACACTGTTTCTTTTGGCCAGGCAATGCCGGTTGAAGAAACACAAAGGGCTGCCATGCTGTCATCAAAGAGTGATGTCTTTATTGTGGTCGGGTCTACGCTTTTAGTTCAGCCGGCAGCACTCATGCCTGAATATGCCAAGACGGCCGGCGCTTTCCTTGTTATTATCAATCTTTCAAAAACGCCCTATGACCGGATGTGTGATGTATTGATCCGGGAAAAAGCTGGAGATGTCTTAGAAAAAATCATGGACAACATTGTTTCCGAATAAAACAAAATCAAAGATCCGGACTTACCTCATCCGGGTTTGCCATAATCCGGCGATACGATTTTCCAGTATTACCATTGAACAGGAATCCTGACTTTATGACCGGCTTTGTTTTTAAATAAAAGGAATTGATTTTGTCTGCCATATAAATATATATCCCGGGTAACTTTTACATCCTGCTTGCAATATTCAATAATTTTGTCCATTTTACCTTGTCTCCACCATTTGAGGGCCATAAGACCGTCTGCAGTCTTGCTGCAGCCAAGTGTTTCTCCTGCCAGGTGGTCAAGGGAAAGTCTATATCCCAATCTTTCGTGAATTTTTAACAAAATATCCAAAGTGGGCAAAGCCAAAAAATTAAAATCAGAAAGCCCAGACAACACTTTATAATCAAATTTGATAATATTAAACCCCACTACAAGGTCATATGTTTCAAGTTTACTGACAAGCGCTTTGATATCTTTTTGAAAATATTCCTGATACATGTTGGTTTTTGAATCATAAAGTATGGCACAACTCACCCCCATTTTTTGAGCAAGGTTCCATCCGCCTACATCTTTGGCAGATCTTCGTGTTTCTATATCAAGAACCCCATAGGTCAATTGTTTATCTGACATTTTTGAAGGTTTAAAATCTGATATGGTTTCACCTATGGATTCTACTACCGGTTCATGATTTGTATAAGACATTTTGATTTTGCTGTTGTTTAACATCATTTGAATAATTTTTAAGGCGGAAAACTTGTCTATGGGACGATTGCCGGAGCCGCATTTAGGGGAATGCACACAGGCAGGGCATCCAGATTCGCAATCACACGATTGGATGGCCTCCAGTGTTTTGTATAATAGTTCATTAACATTTTTAAATGCCTGCCGGGTCAGTCCAAGCCCCCCGGCAGCGCCATCATAAATAAAAACGGCAGCGGCTTTGATCTGGGTATGATACGGTGTCGAGATTCCGCCAAGATCATTTCTGTCTGTCATCACTAAAAGAGGCATAATACCAATAGCTGCATGTTCTAGGGCATGAATTCCTCCCATGAAATGCATTTGGGAAAATTCAATTTTATCCCGGACAACATCTGGAATTTCAATCCATAGTCCATGGGTTTCAAATTCAAGTTTTGGTAAATCCAAAGACACAATACCAATAGATTTTTGATTGGAGACAAGTCGACGGTCGTAAGCTGTTACCTGTTCGGTAATTTTTAATTTTCCAAATCCTATCCGGGTGCCCTTAATATGGCATGAATCAATATGTTTTATTATTTGTGTGGATTTTGTGGAGTGGGCCTTTGTAAAATAATGTACATCCTTTCTTTTTGCCTCAACAATCCCTTTTTCGTGGTCAAAGAGTGTAATAACATAAGTTTTCCCGCGGTGCAGGTAAACCGCTCCTTCATGGGTTTCAAAAAAAGATCTGTGCTTATCTATTTCACCCAGGCTTTGTTTGGTGTTTTCAAGAAAAATATGAATACTTTTTCCGGTTCCCCTCAAATTGACTTCCCTGTGAGGAGATTTTCTGGCAGCATACCACATGTCGCCTTTGTGACTTCTTAAAAGTTTACCGCTATATTCAAGTTGTTTGATGGATTTTTTTATCACACTTTCATTTAGGAACGGATCATCCTGATCCAGCCTCAACTCGGCGGCAGCACATTCAAGGTGCTGTTTTAAGATAATCTTGTTCCAGGGATTTATAATGGCTTTTTCAGGTGGCATATTAAAAAAAACATCGGGATGATTAATAAAATATTGATCCAGGGCGTCTTCATGGGCAATGAGTATCAGAGCAGAATCCTTTCCTTTTCGACCCACCCGACCGGCTCTCTGCCATGTAGCCATGATGGTCCCGGGATATCCGACTAAAATACATATATCCAAGTTACCGATATCAATTCCGAGCTCAAGAGCGCTTGTGGAAACCACTGCTAAAAGTTCTCCTGATCCCAGTTTTTTTTCAATGGACCGTCTCTCCTCTGGTAAAAAACCGGCCCGGTATGCTGTGATCATGTCTGAAAATGATGGCGCTCGCTGTGATGCCCAGATGGAGATCAGTTCTGTAATTTTACGTGATTGTGTATAACAAATGGTTCTTAAGCCCCGGTGAACAGCAGAATGAATAAGGGCCGTCGCGGTCTTTGCAGCTCCTTCAGACCCCCTCATTAATATGACATCTTTTTTCCCAAAAGGCGCACTGGATTCATTGATGACACGAACGTCAAGTCCTGTTAATTTTTTTGCAAGGGAAGCCGGATTTGCAATGGTGGCAGAACAAAAGATAAAAGTCGGTTTTGATCCATACAGACGACAAATCCGTTGAAGCCTTCTAAAAACCCATGCCATGTTTGATCCCATGACACCTCGATAGGTATGAACTTCGTCAATGACAATGTATTTTAAATGTCTAAAAAAATTTTCCCATAAATGGTGGTGTGCAAGCAAGGCCAGGTGGAGCATTTCAGGGTTTGAAAGTAAAATATGCGGAAGCGTTTTTCTTATCTTTGCTTTTTGATAGGCTGATATATCCCCATCATAGACGGCTGCTTTTAAAGACGTTGCGGTCCTGTTGTGTTTTATTGCAATTTCAAGTAATTGCTGAACCGTTTCCAATTGGTCCCTTGCCAAGGCTTTAAGCGGAAAAAGATAGAGGGCATGGGAATTAGGATTTTCAATGATTTGATCCAACACCGGCAGATTATAAATAAGACTCTTCCCACTGGCGGTGGGAGTTGCAATAACCGTGTGTACACCGTTTTGAATCATCTGGATGGCTTGCTTCTGATGTTTGTAAACCTTTTTAATGCCGAGGGATTCCAAAAGGTGAGAAAAATCATGTTTCAGTAAAAGATCAGAAGAAGCAAAAACCGCTTTTCCAGGCTTAAGTCTTCTGTGGCAGACGATATCCCCGGCAAACCCTTTATAGTCCTTTAGGGACTGAATATATTCATCCAGGCTCACAAAATACTCTTTCCCAATGCCGAAAGTATCAATTCAACGGCAAGCTCCGCAGTTTTATTGGCAATATCTAAAATCGGATTGATTTCCACCATATCCATTGAAGAAATTTTCCCAGAATCAGAGAGGATCTCCATTAACAGGTGAGCCTCCCTATAGGATATTCCACCGGGAACCGGTGTTCCAACCCCAGGTGCTTCAACTGGATCAAGGGCATCCATATCTATGGTCAAGTGAATTTTTTTTAAGTGAACAAATTTCATCAATGCTTTGTTGGCAACAGAACTTATTCCCTGTTCATCGATATCCCGCATGGTAAAAACGGTTATCCCAGCTTTTTTCAGTCTTTTTTTCTCGTTTCTGTCCAGATCTCTTTGGCCGATCAACACCACATTATCCGGATGAATTTTAGCCCCTTTTGTCCCCACATTTATCAGTGAAGGGTAGCCCTCTCCAATAAGAGCGGCCAAGGGCATCCCATGGATATTTCCGCTGGGGGAAGATTCCGGGGTATTAAAATCTCCATGGGCATCAATCCATATAAGCCCTGTTGGTTCTTTGTTGGTTACAGCGGCAATGGTGCCCACTGCAATGGAATGATCTCCACCGATAAATAAAGGAAAATCTCCTTTTTGAACGATGGTTTTACCGGTTTTATATATGGATTCGCAAATCTGGGTAATCTCTTTTAAATATGTGTCATTACCTATGATTTCATCACATCTGCCGGTGAGATCGCAGTCTCGTATGGGTATACTAATATCTCCTCTATCAACAACCTTATGGCCCAAAGCCCTGAGCCGAGATATCAACCCGGTATACCTGACTGCAGCAGGTCCCATGTCAACCCCGCGAAGCTGCTGACCAAAATCCATGGGAACACCTATAATACTGATGTTTTTTATCATTGAGCCTGGCTCCTTAAAGATTATTTCTCACCTTGACAGCTCATATAGCATAGAGTAAGAAAACTATTCAAGATAAACTCATATAACTATTCAGGAGCATCTCATACATGGGCCCAAAATATCAAGTGAGAACAAAACAAACCATTGATACCATTAACGGTTTAATGGACAACGGGATAAAAAAAATAGGCGTACTTATACGGCATTCGGAAAGGTGTTTTTCAGAAAATGCAGATTTAGAACCATTTATGGGGTTAACGGAAAAAGGTAAAGATTTAGCCGTTGATTTTGGTATAAATCTTAGGTCAGATATTCAACCCAAATTATATTCCAGTTTTTTAGGAAGGTGTGTTGAGACTGCCTTTTTGATTGATAAAGGGTTTACAAAAAAAAATAATCAAAATATTGATCATAATTGCATGGATGCAATGCTTTCTCCGTTTTATGTAAAAGATATAGAAAAAGCGGTACCACTTATTGAAAAAAATGGAAATGATCATTTTTTAAGAAATTGGTTTGATGGCCGCATTGATGAAGATGTAATGGAAAATCCCAAAAAGACGTCAGACATTTTAAATGACCTTATGAAGACAAAAATAAAAAACCTCAAAAACAACCAGATGGCTATCTGTGTATCCCATGACTGGAACATCTATCCTTTGAAAGAGTTTAGCATGGATCTTAAACTTGAGGCATCCGGGGAGGTCGGTTATCTTGATGGGCTTGTTTTTTTTGAGAAAGAAAATCAGTACTATATTACCAATTACCAGTCAAAGCCCATTTTAATATAATAAATATGATTCAAAAAAATTTAAGCCGGCAGCTTTTGCAACCGGCTTAAAAAACAATTCCCTGTTATAAAATTTTAATTTCAGGATTATGGAATCGTCCATGTGCCATCTGGAACCGTTGTAGCCACCCCTTGAACTTTTGTCACTTTAATGGTTGCAACTTTTCCTGAAACAGTAGTGGAGACGGTGTAATCATTACCCATGGGAACATTACCCGCTCCTGTTGTAGGCATGATAGTGGCATCATTAATACCGTTTGTTCCGCAGAGAGCCGCAATAGTAGTTGGTGCAGATCCGGAGTTTTTAAGCAGATATTGTCCATACCCGTTTGAGAGTCTGGCTTTTACTTCGGCAATGGCTGCCTGTGCAGATTTAATTCTGGCCTGATTCTGCAAATCCATGTATTTTGGTACTGCCACCGCAGAAAGGATACCGAGGATGACAAGTACTGCAATAATTTCAATAAGTGTAAAACCTTTTTGATTCTTTAATGGATTCTCTTGCCTTTTCATACATTCTCTCCTTAAACTTAGTTAATTGTTTATTAAAACATCCTTGTAAATGTCATTTCTTGCAACCATACTAATGCAAAAGCATGAATTTAATCTTTAAAACTTCAATGTTAATAGAGCATTTTTTGTACCAGCTTTAAAAATTTTTTATTAAATTTGCATTTACCGGGTGTTGTAGGTAATAAATATTTTTATATTGTTCTGATAAATGGTTGTAAATATAGAACATTTAAATCAAAAGATTAGTATTCAGATAGAATTATCTTTGATAAATTTTTATAAAGTGTTCAATCAGAGTGGATAGAAGACGGGTTGACTTTTTTAATAAAACACTAAAAAAAGAACTTTTTACTCCAAATTTTGTAGCTTTTGAAGGGAAGACACATCAATTTCGTATTTTTTTATCCTGTGCCAGAGGCTGCGTTTCTTTATATTTAATAATTCTGCCGCCGCAACCTGTTTACACCCGGATTTAATTAAAGCGGATATAATCATTCTTTTTTCAAGGCGACTTAAATGATCATCCATTGATACGCCTTCAGGCAGCTGATTGGCTATTGAAAGCGATGTCATATTGTTTGAGTCATGGTTTAATATATTTAAGGGAAGGTGTGTAATTTCAATTACACCTGTTTCAGATATAAGGGCTGCTCTTTCAATTGTATTTTTAAGTTCTCTTACATTACCCGGCCATGAATAGGATTGCAGATATTCCAAGGCATCCTGGGAAATGATTACAGGTTTGTATGGGTTTTGAATATTTTCATGGTCATAGGTCTTGTCCAAACTTGAATTATTTGATTCGTTTAAGGACAGGTTTTCAAGAAAAAAATCGGTTAAATCAGATATATCCTCTCTATCCCTGTTTCGCAAAGGCGGCAGAACAATGGGAAAGACGTTGAGACGATGATAGAGATCTTCTCTAAATTCCCCTTTTTTAACCATTTCCGGTAGATTTTTGTTTGTTGCCGTAATAAAGCGCACATCCACTTTTATTGATTTATTACTGCCCACACGGGAAAATTCCTTTTCCTGCATGACACGAAGCAGTTTTGCCTGAATTGTGGTTGATATATCACCAATTTCATCAAGAAAAATGGTTCCTGAATTAGCCAGTTCGAATTTTCCTTTTTTTTGATAGTTAGCTCCTGTGAAAGAGCCTTTTTCATGGCCGAAGAATTCACTTTCCAAAAGGTTTTCAGGAATGGCAACACAATTAATTTTTACAAAAGGCTTCCCTACTCGATTGCTTTGCCTGTAAACGGCATCAGCTACAAGCTCTTTACCCGTTCCGCTTTCACCCATTATGAGAACAGTGGCTTCAGAAGGTGCGACTTTAAGAATCTGGTTAAACAATTGGCGCATGGGTCTGCAATGACCGACAATTTCGGGAAAAAGTCTGGTGGCTTCAATTTTTCCTAAAATATCAGTGGCCTGGCTTAATATCTGGCTGTAATATTGAATCTCATTTTCTGGCTGCTGCCATGATTTTCTGCGTTCTTCATTTGTTCTTTCCTGAAATACTGGCAAATTTTTTGTTTTTTTTATAAATTTTTTAATGGGTTTGAATACAAACCAAAAAAGCAGCAGACCACAAAGAAAAGTGAGAACACCCAATCCTGCTCCCAGAATTAGCTTTGTTGTTGTACTATAGGTGGATAAGTTGAAATTCAACCCAATGATAAAAGCAAAAATGGATATGCCGGCAAAAATTATGGGGATTATCAGATAAAGGCTGATCGTATATCTTAAATCGGAAGATGCTTTTTGTTGTTTTTTTTTGTTGTAATGGGGTTTCAAAATACTACCAATTAAACCATTTGTGTTAAATCCCACATCGGTAGGAATATGGCCGTTGCAAAAAACCCTACGACAGCGGCAAGCCCAACTACTAGTATCGGGCCTAAAGCATCTGACAGGCCTTTTGTTGCATACTCAACTTCCCTGTCATAATGTTTGGCGACCTGCTCCAGCATGATGTCCAGATCTCCTGTTTCCTCTCCTATCGCAACCATATTAACAACCATGGGGGTAAAAAATTTGGCCTCTCTAAGCGGCATTGAAATTCCTCTGCCTTCCACCAAGAGTTCCTGGATTTTTTCAAATTCTTTTGTAATTGCTTTATTATTAATCGTTTCTGAAAGAATTTTTAATGAGTCAAGCACAGAAATGCCGCTGGCCTGAAGTATTGAGAAAATGCTGCCGAATCTGGACATGGCCGATTTAATAAAAAGTGGTCCTACAAGTGGCATTTTCATTAATAGGAGATCTTTCATAAAAAGACCACTTTCAGTTTTAATATATTGAATAAGAAAAATAATAAATCCTATGCTTACAAAGACCATATAAAGCCAATAATTAGTAAGTATGGAATGCATTCCCACAAGAATTTGAGTAGGTAAAGGAAGGTCAATTCCGGCATTGGAAAATATGGCGACAAATTTTGGAACAACAAAGGTAAGGAGGACAAAGAAAGAAACAAATAAAAATATGATAACCATTGCCGGATAGCGGACAGCGGATTTAACCTCAGCTCTTACCTTTTCTTCATGTTCCTGAATATAGATAAGCCTGTCTAAAACTTCAGGAAGAGATCCTGATAGTTCACCAGCTTTTATCATGCTCAAATAGAGGTTGTTGAAAATATTTCCATGTTTGGAAAACGCATCGTAAAGGGAGGCACCCTGACGCACGCTTTCCGCCATTTCCCCGGTGACACGGCGAAGTGTCTTATTTTCAGTCTGATTTTCCATAATCTGGAACGTTTGAATAATAGAAACGCCGGCCTTAATCAGTGTTTTCAATTGCATGCTGTACAGCACCAACTCTTTTGGCTTAACAGATCCAAAAAACATTTCTTTTTTTTTGGATCCTTTATCTTTGCTGGAAATACTGGATTTTTTTTTAACAGATTCAGGTATGTGACCCTTGGAAGATATCAGATCAAGTGCGTGTTTTTTTGATTCAGCTTCTATTTCACCTGAAATTTCACGGCCTTGTTCATTTAGCGCTTTGAATTTAAAAGTAGCCATATTAGTTTGCCATTATTGCTGAAACCGCTTCTTTGCCAGTGGTATCACCATTATATATTTTATCGGCAGCATCCATTTTAAGGGTTGTCAGTCGCCCGGACTGGGTAGTGAATTTAGCGATCTCCTGAGCAGATTTTTCTCGAAGAATCATCTGTCTGATATCATCATCCATATAAAGGATTTCATAAATTCCGATTCTACCCTTATACCCTGTATCCATGCATTGGCTGCATCCTTTTGCTCTATAAAAATGAGCAGGCTCCCTGTTTTCAAGACCCCAGAATTTAAGTTCTTTGCCAGTGGGCTTGTATTTTTTTTTACAATAGGGGCAGACCCTTCTCACCAGTCGTTGCGCAATGGACACCAAAAGGACAGAGGCCACTAAAAACCGTTCAACTCCCATGTCCAATAATCTTGTTAAAGCACCTGTGGCATCATTTGTATGTACAGTGCTAAAAACCATATGTCCGGTCAAAGCAGCCTGAATGGCAACTTTTGAGGTCTCTGAATCCCTTATTTCACCAATCATGACGGCATCAGGGTCCTGTCTTAATATGGAACGCAGTCCACTGGCAAATGTCATGCCGGCCTTATGATTCAATTGTACCTGACGGATATGCTCCATCCTGTATTCAACAGGATCTTCAAGGGTGATGATATTTGTATCAGGTTTATTGATTTCTCTTAGCATGGCAAAAAGGGTGGTACTTTTCCCGCTTCCAGTAGGGCCGGTACACAAAATCATTCCATAGGGTAAAGCCAGGTTCCTTTTGATAGAGTGGATATTGGTTGGAGACAATCCAATTTTATCCAGGGTGTTGATACCCGAACTCGTATCCAGAAGACGTAATACAAGATTTTCACCATAAACTGTGGGAATAGTGGAAACCCTTATATTCACCTCTTTATGATTCATTATTATTGTTAACCGGCCGTCCTGGGGAATTCTGGAAATAGAGATATCTATATTGGCTAAAATTTTTATCCGTGAAACCAGTGGTAAAAACATCCGTTTAGGCGGGGCGGGTATATTATGAAGCTTCCCATCAACCCGTAACCGTATCTCTATATATTCTTTTTCAGGACTAATATGTAAATCAGTGGCTCCCTCCCTTACAGCCTGGGCCAGAATTGAATTTACAAGTCGTATAACCGGTGCTTCTTCAGCCATATCCTGAAGAGCAGATTCAACAACTTGATCCGGGTAAGAATCCTGTTCTTCAACCACATCCATTTCTTCAATATCAAGGATTTGCTGCATAACGCCGTCTTTACCCGCATACGCACCAAATATATTTGACAAAAGATCATTAAAGTTCTGCTCAGTACAAATAATTGTGGTTACTTCCATATCTGTCAGGATCTCAATATGGTCAACGGCCATTATATCAAGGGGATCAACCATGGCAACAGAGAGAATCCCGCCTTTTTTCCCAAGGGGAATAGCCTGAAAGCGGTTTACCGTATCAATGTCTAAAATCTCTGAAAGATCTGAAGTGATGGAATAGTCAGTGGGATTGAATTTTTTAATATTGACCTGTTCTGATATCGCATTAACAATGGCTTTTTCTGTAACAATTCCTTTCTTAATTAGATATTGACCCAACTTGAAACCGCTTTTTCTGGCGTCTGACAATGCTTGCTCAAGCTGGTCGGTATTAATTAGCTTGGCATCAATGAGCATTTCGCCGAGCCGTTTTCTTTTAGCCAAAATTTACCCCTTTTGTTTTTTCCCGTTGTTTTTCATTTGCGATACAGGCTTGCTTTCAGCAAAAATAATTTCCGGCTGGCTTTTTTTGTATTTATTGGCAGCACTCAGGGAAACAAAAGATTTGTTGATGACAACAGGGAAGAAAAATCCTTTGTCCTCTCTCCAGACAGGCAGAATCCGGACATTAAAATCAGATGATTGATAACTATGCGCCGTAATAAATGATTTTTTAAAATTATAGGTTTCAAAAAGTACGATAAAAATTTTCTTGTCATCGGGATAGTCAGAGCCTTCTATGACAGGAAAATTGATACTCATACCTGCTTTAACATTATTTGGATCATTGAGATTTGAATTGTATTTTATAAGTTTATTCAGATAGGAGTATTTGAATGAGCCATAAATAATTCTCATCATTTTTGCCAGAGTCGCACTTTCCGGGACCCTGATTTTACCATAGGCATCAGGTTTTATAATCGGCGTCGGAATTTTCTCTTCAGAGGTGATAGAAGACGCAACAGGTTTATTCACAATCGGTTTTATCACAGCGGTTATATTTGGCTCTGGGACTGGCTCTGGTTTTTTTTCGACTTTTATTTCCTCAACCTTAATTTTTTTAGTCTCAATTTTCTCAGTTTTGATTTTCTCAGTTTCCGGAGTCGGTTTTATTTCGGGTTTTATATCAGATTTTTTTTCAGGCTTTGAAGGTGGAGGAGGGGGCACCTTATCTTTTTTGGATGTTTGTTTTTCAGCAGGAACTTTTTCAATATTTAGAGAAGGGTCTGTTTTTTTAATACTTCCGGATTCCTGAGAAAAAAATGAAAATTGGTCAAAAAAAGATAAGGTTTTATAGTCATTTACAGCGTACAAAGACCCCACGATTAAAATAAGCAAAAATACAAATACAAAACCGGGTCTTACCATTCGTTTTTTAGGAAATACTTTTTTAATACAGGATCTAACAAAGAAAAAATTGGCTTTTGTTTTATTTTTAATGATCAAGGACAACATTATTTGGTGACACAGCATAACTATTTTTCGGGGAAAACCTTTTGTGGCCATATATATCAAAAAATAACTAAAAGGTGTGAAGAGGGTACTTTTTTTGCCCGCGATAAAGCATTTTTCAAGCCTGTAATTAATTAATCTTTTGGATTCCTTGAAATTTAGCGGATTTAACTGGTAATAAAAACTGATTCTGTCCTGAAAGTTTACAATTTGTTCTAAGGATTCGTTAAACTCCTTTTGAGCAAAAATGATAATTTGCAGCAGTTTCTGATCATTGGTTTCAAAATTTAAAAGTTCTCTTAAAATCTCAATACAGGGTATGGAAAGTTTTTGACCCTCGTCAATGATAAGCACAATATTGATATTCTGATCAACCCCATAAGTAAAAAGATGTTCCTTTATACTCTCTTTAAGAATATTTTCATCGTTTGAATCATAATTTTTTTCAGGTTGAAATAAATGCAGCAGGTATTTTAAAAAGGAAATAGAGCTGCTAAACCCTGGATCAAGTACAAGATAAAATTTGATGGTATCATCTGAGGAAATTTTTTGAATCAGTTGACGGCTTATGGTTGTTTTGCCGGTTCCAATGTCTCCTGTTATAATATTCAATCCACGCTTTAGCCGGATAGAAATTTCAAGTTTCTGAAGCGCTTCAAGATGTTGGACTGAATTATAGAAAAATCCGGGATCAGGTGAACTTGAAAAAGGTTCCATCTCGAAATTTAAAATTTTGTAATAATCCATAATGCTAATTCTTAGAAATATTAGTGAATTTTTGTTCCTTTAACACATAGGGTGTGATGAAAATCAATAATTCTTCCATGTCCTTAGTATTATTAATACTCTTAAACAGCCATCCTAACCCGGGTATACCTTTAAGGCCGGGAACACCAGTCTCACCGTCTGAACGCTTTTCTTTATTTAATCCTCCGATGACAGTTGTCTGTCCGTTAAAAAGTGTCACATTGGTTTCCGCATTCTTTGTTATGATCGTTGGATTGCCATTTACCGTATTTGAAAAATCAACTTCATCCTTATGAGTGACGATTTCAAGTTTTATGATATTATCGCTGATGATGTGGGGAATGACCTCAAGCTTTATTACCGCCTCTTTGAATTGAACGGTAATCTCACCGTCTGCAACTGTTTGAAATGGAACTTCCTTGCCGCTTTTTATTGTTGCCTTTCTATGATCCATTGTTGTAATTGACGGTTTTGAAAGGATATTGAGTTCACCGTCTTGTTCTAAAGCCGAAAGCTGGGCAAAAAGCCTGAAGTTACCAATTTTTTCAGCTAAGAAACCAAGGGCCAGGCCCTCACCTGTTGTAGCGGATGCAATGGGCAGATTAACTATAGTTCCGGCATTTGGATCAAAGAATGCATCATTACCATCATCGTCGACTAAGGGGTTCCCGGATACGGAAGTCATGTCTCCACCGACTGAAGTTCTTCTGTTGTTACTATTTGTTGAAACACCAACTCCACCCCATTGAATTCCCAACTCCTTTGCAATATCTGAGTTTGCTTCAACAATATGGGCTTCTATCCTGACCTGTTTTATGGGTTTGTCCAGTTCATTGATGATGGGCATTATTCTTTCAATGTCAGCTTTTGTCGCCTGGAGAATCAAAGAGTTGGAAAATTCATCAATCATAATTGAACCATGGAGTTGACTTTTTTCAGATGTAGAATTTTCACCTTCACCTTTTTTTTCATCACCTTTGAGATATTTTTCAAGATTTAACTGTAAGACTTTGAGATCAGCATAATGAACTTTGATGATTTTAGTTAAAAGAGGTTCAAGCATCTCTTGTTTTTTAAGAATTTGAGACATCACAACAGCATGGTTTTTTTTGCTTTGCTCAAATTCCTGTCTGGCCTGTAACAGGGCTTTTTTTACATTTAAATCTTCGACTGTTACCACCCTTAGAATTTCACCAGACCATTCATATGCCAGCCCGTACGCATCGATAAGGCTTAAAAATGCCTGGTCCCACGGGACATTTTTAATATCTACATTTGCCATACCCGTGATACTTTCATTTAAAATGATGTTGATATTTGCAATCCTTGCCAGGGTTCTCAAGACAACCGGTACAGACACAGAATGCATTCGCATGGTGACCGGTATTATTGGCAATTGTATATTTTTTTCAGGTAATTGTTGAGCCTGGGAAAGGGTCTGGGGGATATCAGGTTTTGCAACCGGTTTTTCCAGGTCACTTGATTCAATTTCAAATGATCCCTTCTGGGGCACAGGTGTTACCGGCTGGGAATTTTCTGCAAGGGCTTCCCATTTGTCAAATCCATCTATCTTTTTCTCGTGAGATGAACAGCCGGTAATAACAAGCATCAATAACAAAAAATAAAAAAACAAGTTGTAATTATAAAACCGTGGTCTCATTATTTAATCCACTTTATCCTTCATTTAAATAGAGGACGATCTTTTTATTCAAGTTATTATTTATGAGTACTTTTTCACGCGTTATCTTAATTATTTTATATCCAGAATCTTTTATAATCTCACCTGTTGTGTATTCCATCCCGTCAATCACTGCAAGCATTTTATTGCCAAGTTTAATAAACCCTGAATAAATTAAGCCGCTCATTTCCTGATCGATTAAGGATTCCTGATCATTTGAGCCGTCTTTATTTTTTTTTGATAATTTTTCAATCTTTGAAAAAGGATCATTTGCCCATTCAGATTCTATCATGGTTATCAGGTAATCTGGATTGGTATTCTTTTTTTCCATAATATTGAGCTTAGCCAAAGTAGCATTCACTTTTTCTAAGAATTCGGAAAATTGATTTTGTGTTTCCGAATCAATGATTTGGTTTTTGTCTGATGATAGAAAAAAATAGTCAAATCCTCCATATAATAGGGCCAAAATGGCAAAAACAATAATTATTTTTTCACGTGTTTTCATCGTTTATTTAATATTAATCTTTAAATCCACAGAAAATTTTTTCAAATTGCTATGGGTTGAATTAATTTTAATTTTCTCAAATGAATCAAAAAAAGGTAATGAAACAATCATAATAAGATAATTTCTGAAATCATAAAGTTTTCCTTCAAGCTCGAGAAACATTGAAATAGATTTTGATTTGGTTTTCATAAACCCGAGGTCAAGATTTTTATTAGATAATTTTAAATGATGTTCAAGAGCAAGTTCGTGAAATTTATTTGGAAGTTCTGTTAGGTTTTCACGACTAAGGCTATCTCTTTTAGGGATTGAAAATTTAGGTTCAAATTGAATTTCTTTATATTTTTTAGCAATGGCATATGCCGGAACAAACTTTTCATTAATCACCTTTATATCATTCTTAACAGATTGTACATCTTCACGGATGGTTTTAATTGCTTTTTGTCCGGGAATAAGTATAAAAAAAATAAATATAAGAATGGTGATGATTGAAAGAAATATAAGACCTAATGTTACAGGACTTAACTTCTTAAATAATTTTTTATGATCAGTCCCCAAATTTTTTAAATTGAATCCCGGCATTATATAATTTCCACACTCACCTTAAAATTTAAAATTTTTTCATTGCCAGCATCGTCTATATCTTTTTGTAGTACTACAATATCGCCAAACATCCTGGAGTTGCCAAGGTTTAAAATGTATTCGGTAAAGTCTGAATCAGAATTGATCGCCACAGATCCGTTTATAATCACTTTAGCCAGAATTTTTTTTGTGTCCTCTTTGTCTTCATCTGGTTTTATGTTTTGTTCAGTGAAGTCACCTTCAAGTGAAAAAACATTGATATTTTCAGGAGTGGTTGAACAAATTTCATTGACAACTGCCAGAGGAAAATAGTCAGAAATATATTGATTTCTTAATTGAATTTTCTGCTCTGATCCAGAAATCATTTTAACAATTGAATCCTGATTAATATTTGGATTTAAATTGTTTTTTGTTTGTACAATTTCATCAAATGCAGACATTTCTTTTCTCTTTACAAAGCCTTGCCAGTTCGCAAAGCCGATACAGGAAATTAGAATAAGGGCAAATATAATGGATGTGATATATGTGATGTTTCTTTTTTTCTTTTCATTTAATTTATCATTGGATGTGAGCAGAAAATTTGGTGTGTAATCGTTGGAAGATAATGAAATGGCAAATGCTGTAGTAACCAGTCCTCTTTCGCTTGTATTGTCTGGATAGATTCCATTTACAGGTCCGGGCAAGGTATCAAATACAGGATCAAGGTGTTCAACCGGGGTTAGAGATGTTTTAGCGGCAAATTCCATAAACGGATCACATTCCGCTGTTTCGCCAACAAAAAAGAATTTTTTCATCGCTGTATTATCAGCAAAATTTTGAGAGCAGTATTCGCTGGTTCTTACAATTTTTTCAATCAACCGCTCACTGGAAAGTTTAATCTTTAAAAAACCTTTAGCCTTTATATCCTTTAGCGCTGAAAGATATTCAACCACCATTTTATCAGGCGATTTAATAAATTTTTCAACTAAGTTATACGATCCGGTTCGAATACTTCTTGTCAGCAGAAGATTGGTATTGGAAAAACAAAATATTTCAGAATTCTGTCTGGATACATTTACGATGGTGAAGGGTGTGTCCTGCATCTGGAAATGTTTTGTATGAATAAAGTTTTGAAATGCAAAGGGTATGCTGGTTATTCCTTTAAGATTAAAGCCTGCCTTTAAAAACAGTGATTTTAGTTGAATGATGTGTTTTTTTTCTATTGCAAAAGCTAAAAGACTTTTCTTTTTTACATTTTGGATCGTTCTTTCCCCGATAATTTCAAAATCAAATATTTCCTGGTCTGGGTTAAAATCGATTTCTTTTTTTAACCCCCAGAAAGCGGCATTGGCAATCTTGGACGGGGCAACGTCTGGTATGGTTATATTACGTAATTTTATTTTGGCAGAGTCTAAAGTACACCATGTAGGGATTCCCTTAATTCCCTCTGTAAAATCTTCCAGACGTGATTTTATAAATGATGAATACCTGTCATCCTCAATATCAAGATTTTTGGGAAGTGTAATACTCACCCATTTTATTAGCTTATTTTCTTTGTTGGAACTTAAAACAAAAGTGATGATCTCAGGATTTATTAAAACACCTAAATTTAAAACATTTCTTTTTATTTTTTTTAAATTGACAGGTTCAATTTTGACAGAGATGGTTTGAACTTTTTTTTTGGGTTTTTTATGATTGATACCACGGATTACATCTAGTAATTTTTCTGTAGAATTTTCTTTGACAGATGTTCCCAAGCTATCTCCACAATACAAAAGGAAAATTATAATTTTATAGCAGGCATAGCCCTTAAACTGTTTGGATGTCAACTAAAATAATGAAAACTTATAGTGTATGAAATTAACCCTCTATAAGCGATCAAGAAATTTAGTTAAATTATCTTTGTCGTTCAGGCTGATTGTTTTAACCATCACACCAATCCCATCTGGATTTACACGCATAACTTTTGCTATAAAAGTAAATTCTTCTCCATTGGGATCTGTTAGTTTTATGGAGATGTGTTCACCCATGGCAATCTTTTTTTTGGTTCTGATAAAAGCGCCCGTTGAAGAGATGTCTTCTGTTTCAGCAAGAATTTTTTCCTTCTCCGTGTTTAATTTCACTTCTATCATGATTTTCTTTCTTTTTGCCACACGTTCTTCAATACGATGGATATTCTCCTTATCTGGATTTTCTTTTGCCGATTCAAGAATTGACAAAATTTTTATATCTGTATCCTCATCCGTTTCAAGGATTTGTTTTATGATGTAGAGTTTATCGATCATATTCTTTCTCCAGAGCCCATATCTACGATGACAACTTTATGAACAATCTTGCTGATATCTGAACAATTGTCAAGTAATTATTTACGCACAATTGTTTATGAATTTTATGAATCTAATTCAATTTTGTCTGGAAAAAAATGAGTGCAAAAATGGTAAGGAAATTTAAAGCAAATAATTCTTATGGTTTATAAATTATAAACACAATGCTATGATGCTTTCATCAATATAATTTGACTATAATTAATGACCGGACGGCAATAAAAATAAATAATGGCACCCTGTTTTTTGGGAAAAACTGTGGAAAAGGTTTATGTTTTTTTAGCAATTGGGTATTCATAATACAAGGCGAGCCATGAACCGAAGAATAAACCGGTTCTTTTAAATTGACCGTGCCCAATATGATTTTTGGATGGATTAATATTTTTTGTCAGGCACATAGATAATAACAATGTTAAATATAGAAGGCATAACAAAGGGCTTTGGAGATCAGATCCTGCTGGATAATACAGGTTTCAGGATTAATCCCGGTGAAAGGGTCGGACTTGTAGGCAGGAATGGTCATGGTAAAACAACGCTTTTAAACATGATATCCGGAAATGACCATCTGGATGAAGGAAGCATTTCTTATCCATCAGGTTATCGGATCGGCTTTTTGTCACAAAAAATTACGTTTACCCAAAAAAGAGTACTTAACGAAGCCATGCTGGGACTTTTAGAACATGAAAAAGACCAATCCTGGAAAGCAGAAAAAATTTTAGCCGGGCTTGGGTTTTCCCAAAATGACTTTAAAAAAGATCCCTACGAGTTTTCAGGCGGATTTCAAGTCAGGCTTAATCTTGCCAAAGTATTGATTTCAGAGCCGGACCTCCTGATACTTGATGAACCCACAAACTATCTGGACATTACCTCCATCAGGTGGATTTCCCGATTTTTAATTTCGTGGCCCAGAGAAGTATTGCTTGTAACTCATGACAGGGGATTCATGGACGATGTTGTTACACATATTGCCGGTATCCACAGGCATAAGATTAAAAAAATCAAAGGAAATACTTCAAAATACTATTTACAGGTGGCCCAGGATGAGGAGGTCTATGAAAAAACAAGGCAGAATGAAGAAAAACGAAAAAAAGAGATTGAATTATTCATTTCAAGATTTAGGGCAAAAGCGCGTCTGGCAAATATGGTGCAGTCAAGAATAAAGACACTTGAAAAAGCCCGGTCTAAAGAAAAATTGCAAAAATTAAAAAATCTTGAATTCGAATTTAATTATCTTCCTTTTTCAGGCAAACAGATTTTAATGATAAAAAACTTATCTTTTGGTTGGTCAAATGGCAATACTCTGATTAATCATTTTTCTTTAAATGTCTATCCAAATGATCGCATCGCTATTATTGGTAAGAATGGTAAAGGAAAAACAACCCTCTTAAAACTGATAAATGGAAATATTCCTCTGACTTCCGGGGATATCAAAATTAATCCAGGTGTACATTCGGGTTATTTTGAACAGACAAATATACAATCTTTAAATGATGATTTTACGGTTGAAGAAGAGCTTATTTCCTCTTCAAATGACTTAGACAGACAGACGGCAAGAAATATCTGCGGAGCAATGATGTTTGAACAAGATAGCGCATTAAAAAAAATATCTGTGTTATCCGGAGGTGAAAAATCAAGGGTAATGCTGGGTAAATTGTTGATACGCCCGTTAAATCTTTTGCTGCTTGATGAACCGACCAATCATTTGGATATTGAGTCTTGTGACTCGTTTGTTTCCGCTCTTGATAATTATGAAGGGGCTGTTGTTATTGTAACACATAATGAGATGTTTCTTCATTCCCTTGCAAACAGACTTGTGGTATTTAAAAAAGGCATTGTATCGGTATTTGAAGGAACCTATCAGGAGTTTTTAGACAAAGAGGGATGGGAAGATGACGAAATTATCAATGAAAAGAGAAAAAAAATCGTCACACTGTCCAAAAAGGAAATTCGTCAAAAAAAATCTGATATCGTAACTCAGAAATCACGTGAAATTAAACCGATAAAACAAAAAATCAATCGTCTTGAAAATGACATTGAAAAAAATGAAGCGTTGATGACTAAAGTCAACGAAGATTTAATTGTAGCATCAAGTAAAAGTGATGGTCAAAAAATTCAAAATTTGGCTAAAAAACTTGCAGGACTTGAAAATTTGAATGAAATATTATTTGATGATCTTGAAATCCAGATGGACAGGTTCGAAAAATTAGAAAACCTGTTTAATAATCAACTGGAACAGGTTGAAAGGTTATAGCATAAAATGAACAAAAGGAATTTTAGATTTTATTATGGTATTATATTGATTGCTGTAGGTTTAGGTGTTTTTTACCGCATTCCCCAAGTGATACTTCAAATAGAAACTATTGAATTTTTCAGACAAAAAATTCTAATTGTTAGATTCTGTTTTTATGTTTTAGGAGGACTTTTAATACTGGCCGGTGGTGTCAGAGTGTATAAAAATTATAAATGATGACTTATCCAGTTTGAAAAAAAAACGATATTAAATGAAAGGTTTACGATAATTTAAGATCAAGAAAGGATTATACATACAAAGAATTATCGTCAAGTCCACAAATTGGTTAAGTCAAATGCCACGATTATCATGGAAATTAGCAATTTTCATTTGAGCAAAAAATTAAGTTGAGGATTTTACCTATGGACAAATCATCCAGCCTGAAAGCAACCATAAAAGATCAATCTGGTGCAGGAAAAACTAAAATTGGGGAAATCCTTTCCAAAGAAGGCCAGATAACAAGTATGCAATTGGATGAGGCGCTAATCATCCACAAAAAAACAAATGAGCGACTGAGCAATATTCTTTTAAACAAAGGATATATTGATCCTGATACGATTATCAATGTCCTCAGCCGTCGGTATAATTATAAAACCGTTAAATTTTCTGAAATTAAGCCTGAACCGGAAGTGTTAGAGATTCTCCCATATGAAATGGCGAAACAGGATATGGTTTTTCCCCTTGAACTGGAAGAAAACCTGCTTTCCATTACCATGGTCGAACCCACTGATACCACAATAGTTGAAGAACTTCAGAAAAAAACAGGTAAAACGATCCAGGCTTTTGTTTCAACGGAAAATGATGTGATTCAGGCATATCGTGATTTTTATAAAATCAGTGATGAAGAGTATAAAAGCTTTCTTAATTTTGAAGATGATTTTGAAGATGATGAACCAGTAACCTCGGTTGATGATTTTGGGTCTCTGGTTTCTGAAGCGGCAGAAGAAGTTGAAGTGGGGTCAACTGACTATGATGTTGCCCAGGACGAGTTCATAGCTTCTGATGCACCGATTATCAAGCTCGTTAATGGTATTCTAACCAAAGCCATTAATGACGGGGTGAGTGATATTCATATTGAACCTTTTGAGAAATCATTCCAGGTGCGGTACAGGCTTGATGGTAGTATGTATAAAGCAATGAATCTTCCGGTAAGTATTAAAAATGCAGTTGTTTCAAGGATTAAAATCCTTGCACAACTTGATATTGCTGAAAGACGAATCCCACAGGATGGCAGGATAAAACTTCGCTTTGGAAGAAAAAAATCCATTGATTTCAGAGTTTCCTCTTTGCCGACTCTTTTTGGCGAAAGCATTGTCATGCGTATTCTTGATCAAAGCTCTCTAAATATTGATTTAACCAAAATGGGATTTGAAGCCTCAACTTTTGATAGCCTCAAAAGATGTATTTCAAGACCATATGGGCTTATCCTGGTGACAGGTCCGACAGGTAGCGGCAAAACAACAACCCTTTATTCTGTTTTGAATCGTTTAAATAAAGATGATATTAAAATATTAACGGCGGAAGACCCGGTGGAGTTTAATTTTAAAGGGATAAATCAGGTTCCGGTTAAAGAAGAGGTTGGTATGACCTTTTCAACAGCATTAAAGGCTTTTTTACGCCAGGATCCAGATATAATTATGGTTGGGGAAATCAGGGATATTGATACCGCAGAAATTGCCATTAAAGCTTCCATGACCGGTCACCTTGTTTTTGCCACACTTCATACAAATGATTGTCCATCAACTATAGGCAGGCTAATCGACATTGGAATCCCTTCATATATGCTGGCCGCCTCTGTAACCATGGTATTGTCGCAGCGGTTGGCCAGACGGCTTTGTCCTGAATGCAAGCAAATCGTTACCGGATATAATTCAAAAGATCTTCAGTTTCAGGGATTTTCAAAAGAAGAAATTAAAGATTTGAAAATCCATGGCCCCAAGGGATGCAGCCATTGTAACGGGACCGGCTATAAGGGCAGGGTAGGGCTTTATGAATTAATGGAAGTCACAGATGATGTGAGTAAAGCTATCAGCGCTGAGGTACCTGAAGATCAACTGAGAAAAATTGCTATTCAAGAGGGAATGGTAACCTTGCGTGATGCCGGGCTTGAAAAAATCAGGTCTGGGGAGACCTCTTTTGAAGAGGTCCTGAAAAAGACAAATATTAGCAAAGAGGTGTTGCCGGCATATCTTATTAATCCGGAAATTGAAGCCTATAATGATAAAGATGTTATTATCAGGGAAGGCAATACAGATATTGATTTTTTCAAATTGGTTCAGGGAGGTTTATACGTTGTCAAAGGCGGTAAAAAAATTGCTGAAATCGTTCAACCAGGCGACTATTTTGGGGAAATGTCCGCCATCACCGGTGAGCCGAGATCAGCGACAATATTATCTAAAGGGAGATCACAGGTTAAACGGTTCCCTGGAGATAAATTAATAGAAATAATAGAAAAGTACCCTGACGTTGCAAAACATTTGTTTGTTGTTCTTGCCGCAAGACTTGATAAAGCTGACCAGCAATTTGTCAGAATGCTCAAACAAATTAAAAAAACCAATGCAAATTAACTAAAATGATTCCTATGGGTATCCCTGGTAATTTTCCTTAAAAAAGCGTTCTTTTTCGCTGTATATGCAGCCACAATATTGCTGACGATACATATTAAGCCTTTTGGATTCATCAATACCCGATTTCCATCCTTCCCTGAAGTCATGGTATAAAAATTTTAAATGGTATTTTTTGGCAATGGCCTGGCCGGTTTCAACAATTTGATGATGATTCTGAAATTTGCTGTACAAAAGGGTAGTGGAAAAGCAGTCAAACTTTCCTTTTTTAGCAACAAGTGCCGTTGCTTTAAGCCTGTCGTAATAGCAATATCGACAACGGTCTTTTTCTCTGAATACAATGGATTGGAGAAATTTTTCCATCCTGTAATCCTTTTGATAGATTACCTTTAGCCCGATGGACTGGGAGTAATCTCTCAATGTTTTTTCTCTTTTCAAACATTCTTGAAAAGGATGTATATTGTATCGGTAAAAAAATCCCATAACTTGTGTATCCAACTGCTGCAATACTTTAATAGGGTATATGGAACAGGGAGCACAGCAAATGTGAAGCAATGTTTTCAATCTCTTTCTCCAAATATTGAAGTGCCCACCCTTATCATTGTAGATCCCTCTTCAATGGCAACTTTAAAATCATTACTCATACCCATGGAAAGGTGGCTCATGGAAACACTCTCATATTTTTTGTCTTGGATTTCATTTTTGATACCCACCATTTGCTGAAAATATTTTCGTGTTTGATCCGGGTCTAAAAAATACGGCGGGATGCACATTAAACCCTTTACACTAATATGGGAATAGGTATTGATTTCATTTAATAATTGAATCGTATCCTCTAATTTAATTCCGGATTTCGTTTCCTCTTCTCCAATATTTATCTGAATAAGAATTTTTTGAATTTTATTTATCTTCCTGGCCTGTTTGTCAATTTCCCTGGCAAGTTTTATCTTATCAACCGTATGAATATAATCAAAATACCGGACAGCAAATTTTGCCTTATTGGATTGAAGATGGCCAATAAAATGCCAGCAGGCTTTATCATTGCCAATGGTATCTATTTTACCAATGGCCTCTTGAATATAATTCTCACCAAAATGTGTTGCTCCAGATTTGATGCCTTCCATTATGAGTTCCACACTTTTTCTTTTACTGACAGCTATCAATTGAATATCCTCAGGGTTTCGCCCGGATAGTTTCGCTGTTTCAATTATTTGTTTGTTTATAATGTTCAGGTTTTTTTTAATTTGTGACATAATGATTTTTATCCTTCAATTTGGATGACTTTTAATTGAGTCAGCATTTCAATAACCTCGCATACAGGTAATCCGACCACATTGGAATAAGATCCTGAGATTCGTTTCACCAGAAATGCTCCGATTCCCTGTATCCCATAGGAACCTGCTTTGTCAAACGGCTCTCCAGTATTCACATACCATTGTATTTCCCTGGAAGGTAAATGTTTAAAAAATACTTTCGTTTCAACCCATTGTGACACCTTGATTTTGTTTTTTCGATTGAGTATGGAAAAACCTGTAAATACACTATGTTCGTTATTACTTAATTTGTTCAGCATTTCAATTGCATTTTTTTTTGATTTTGGTTTTCCCAGGATTTCATCTTCACTAACAACAATGGTATCCGCTCCTATGATCCAATCTTCAGGATAGGAAAATGCAATATTATTTGCTTTTATAAAAGAGAGCTCTTTTACATAATCTGTTGGATTTTTGATTGGGATTGAATTTTCATCAATATGTGATGGGATAATTTTAATATTTAATCCAAGCTGCTCTAATAGGTCTCTTCTCCGTGGAGATTTAGAGGCCAATATTATTTTTCGGGTGCCGATTATTTTCATAGGGTTCTCTTTTATCAGAAATCCGTTAAAGTAACAATGTGTAGGTTTTAAGCTTGCAAAATTTTGAAAAATGGTATAGAAAAACCAAGAATTCGCCTGGGTGGCGGAACTGGTAGACGCAAGGGACTTAAAATCCCTCGGAGATAATCTCTGTACGAGTTCAATTCTCGTCCCAGGTACCACTTAATGATAAAGGGTTTTGGCCTTTTTACCAAAGCCCTTTTTTAAATTACAGCCTTTTCGAAACCAAAATATAGTTATCATTTTACAGGTGACCTTCAGGTTATGGATAAAATCAAAATTACCGGTGGCAAAAAACTTTGTGGTGAAGTGAATATCAGCGGAGCCAAAAACGCAGCACTTCCTTTAATAGCTTCAAGCATTCTGGTTAATGGTAAAACAAGTTTTACCAATGTTCCGGATTTAATGGATATTACCAGTATCAGACTTTTATTGGAGGATTTAGGAGCCGGGTGCAAGACTTCAAAAGGATTTCTTGAGGTTGATGGTTCCTCCATCAGCAAAATTGAAGCAGAATACGATCTTGTCAGAAAAATGAGGGCGTCCATCCTGGTATTATGCCCCCTTGTTGCACGGTTCGGACATGCAAAAGTGTCATTACCGGGAGGGTGTGCGATTGGTGCCAGGCCTGTAAATATGCATCTTTCTGGGCTTGAAGCCCTGGGTGCAAATATCAGGATCGAGCATGGATATATTGAGGCAAAGGCAAGTCGCCTTATCGGTAATGACATTTATTTTGATATGCCCACTGTTACAGGTACAGAAAACCTGATGATGGCAGCGACCCTGGCAAAAGGGACCTCTGTATTACGAAATGCCGCCAGAGAACCGGAAATTGTTGCCCTTGCAGATGCTTTAAATAAAATGGGGGCAAAAATAAGAGGTGCCGGAACAACAATTATTTCAATTGAGGGAGTGAAAACCCTTCATCCGGTTGACATAAAAATCATACCGGACAGAATAGAAACCGGTACGTTTATGGTAGCAGCTGCGGCAACGGGCGGAGATGTCCTTATTAAAGGGTGTAAACCAGATCACATTGGCGGTATTATCAATAAACTAAAAGCCACGGGAACCATAGTTAAGCCATTTGCTGACAGTATCCAAATTGTAAATAATAAACCGATCAGGAGCGTGGATATTAAAACCCTTCCATATCCGGGATTCCCCACTGATATGCAAGCCCAGTTTATGACTTTGATGGCCATAGCAGACGGCAATAGCGTTATTCATGAGTCTATTTTTGAAAATCGGTTTATCCATGCCAATGAACTCCTTAGAATGGGAGCTGATATTGCCATTTCAAGTGGAAATGTTGCCATGGTCAGGGGAGTAAAAAAGCTCCAGGCAGCACAGGTTATGGCGTCTGATTTACGAGCCAGTGCATCACTTGTTATTGCGGGGTTAGTGGCAGAGGGAACAACGATTATTTCCCGCATATATCACATGGACAGAGGATATGAATCCATTGAAAAAAAATTTTCAATGCTGGGGGCGCAAATAGAACGAATAACATAAAATTTTAACATATGCGGTGAGATCATGTGAAAACATTTTTTTTACCTTTAAGGCCTGCATCCTTTTTTATTTTTTTATCACTTTTGCTAGGAATTTTCGCGGGTGGCATTTATCCTGATTTCCTGGCCTTTATTTATCCCATTCTTTTTTTCATATCTGTTTTTATTTGTTTTTCTCTGTTTTTATATAAACGATTAACCTTTATTCTCTTTCTCGGATTAATTTTCGCGTGTGGTTTTCTCAGTATCCAGAGCAAATTGGTCCCCAAGCTGCCTGCTCATCATATTTCTCATTTTTTAGATACACAAAAAATCAAAATGACTGCCAGGGTCATATCTTTTAAAAAACACCACAAAAAAAGATATTCCATAATTATTTTGCTTCAATCCAGGGAGATAAAAAATAATCCAAAAGAAATTTTATCAGGAAAGCTTAAACTAAATATTTATGGCGCATCGGAAAATACACTTCAATTTGGGGATATTATCCAATTTAGCTCTAGGATCAAATCCATAAAGAATTTTAAAAATCCAGGCGGATTTGATTATAAGAGGCATTTAAAATTAAAAGGAATATATGGTACCGCTTATACTGATCCCAAAAAAATAAAAGTTTTAACGACAAAAGAGCATATGGGATTTATTTTAAAACTGATCCGAAAAATCGAAAACATAAGAACAGATTATTATGATTATATTTCCAGTCACACAAAAGACTCTGAATCGTCAAAAATAATCATGTCTTTGATAACCGGTAAAAAAGAGATAATCTCTCCTGACATGCGGGATTTATTCTCTAAGGCCGGAGTCAGTCATCTTTTAGCCATTTCAGGGCTTCATCTTTCCATAGTCAGCATCTTGTTTTTTTCCTTTTTTAATAAAATACTATCTTGTTTCCCCCATCTGACCATATCGGGAAAATCCAAAAAAATGGCAGGGGTATTAAGCCTTTTTCCCATCATAGGCTATGCCATTTTTACAGGATTTTCTCCTTCCACCCAACGGGCTTTGATAATGATAATTATTTTATTGTTGTCCTTTGTATCTGAAAAGGAAAAGGATATTGTTTCAAGTCT
>CAYVZG010000015.1:0-65337 GCA_964455805.1 uncultured Desulfobacula sp. | reverse complement strand
AAAATAAATTTGAAAAGGCTGGCAAATATCATCTTGAGATTTTATCATTGAGCACTCAATATCATGACAAGGCAATGGATCTGGCCAAACATCTGCTGATCAAAGGGTACAGAAATATGTCCCTGGATATCTTTACAGAAATAATCGCCGGCTCAATCAACAAGAATCCTGTTAGGGAGACCATTATTAATTTTTGTCTGGGTCACAGTGAATTTAAATTAGCTCAGGTTTTACTTAAAAAGGCGTTCAAAGACGATCCTTCCAATTATGAGATACTTTACAGGATAGGACTCATACAAAAGAAACTGGGCCAATGGGAAAACGCTTTGAAGTGTTTTAAGGAAGTTGACAGTCAAATCAAAAACCATGTTAAGACAAAATTTCAAATTTCAGCAATATATTACAAAAATAAGAATACCATTAAAGCTGAGGACTATCTGGATCAAATCCTAAGGATAGATCCTGAAAATAAAATGGCCTTGGCACTTAAACAAAAGATTTGATTTTATATAATTCCTGATTATTACCGCTGTCTTCTTTTTATCAATCTTAGGGCAGTTTCAAATGCCGTCTAAGTCGTCATTAAGTATTATCATTCATTTTTTTGTTTGACAATAATACGTTTGCCATAATAAATCATTTAAAATAAAGAACCGGCTCCTAAAGATAAATATCTATCATAACATTCGGGAGATGACATTTGCTATGATCGACAATAGTGAAAAAATTAAATCCCGCATCCTTTTTCCCATGGTCATTGTTGGCATTATTTTGGTTACGCTCTCATTAACCTCAGGGTACTTGCTCCAGAAAAATGCCATTGAGAATTCAGTTCATCAGAGAATTTCCGGGGTTCATGGCCTTTTCAATACACTGCTCCTGGAAGAAACCCGGGCGATAGACAGCCAAATCGATTTTTTGAAAACCCAACATATTCTTTTTGCTTCTTTTTTGGCTGGTGATCGCTCAAGCCTGCTGAAAAATGCCGAACCAGTTTTTGAAAAAATGCGATCAAAATACCACATCACACACCTTTATTTCCACAATACAGACAAGGTCTGCTTTCTCAGGGTCCATTCTCCCGACCGCTTTGGAGACCGTATAGAACGGCACACTCTGTCAGAAGCTGTTTCCTTGGGTAAACCCTCCCATGGAATCGAATTAGGTCTTTTAGGCACATTGACCTTGAGAGCGGTTCATCCCTTTTTTGCGGAAAATAGATTGCAGGGCTATATCGAACTGGGTATGGAAATCCAACATATTACCCAAACCATAAAACAGGCACTCAGGTCTGAACTCCTCATTGTGATTGAAAAAGAATTTCTTGATAAAGACGATTGGAAGGCTGGGCAAAAAATGTTGAATCGGCAAGGTAGCTGGGACCTGTTTGGTGATTTTGCCGTTATCGACCAGACCATGGAAGATTCTCCTATCCTGGATGAAAGGATGAGCTGGCATAGAAAAGAGGGCTGTTCCATCTTTACTGCTAAATTGGGGAAGCGCCATTACTATGGGGGAAGCGAAAAACTAATTGATGCCAGTGGAAAAAATATAGGAGAAATTGTCAGCCTGGTGGACGTCACTGCACAACAACAAGCATTAACCAAAATGATTTTCATCGTCGCTGGTTTCTCTTTGGTTGTTGGAGGCACTTTGTTCTTGTTCTTTAACAAATACATCGGCAGAATCCAGAAACAATTGATAGACTCCAGGATAAAACTCCACTGGGAAATTGAACAGCGGCACCAAAAAGAAAAAGATTTGGCTCTATCTGAACAACGGTATCGATCATTATTCGAAGAATCAAAGGACGCTATTGTATCCACGGACAGAAAAGGCCATTTTCAAATGATCAATCCGGCAGGCAAAGAGCTGTTCGGGTTGACCGGTTCTGATTTGACCTCACTCAATTTTCAGGACCTGTATATCGACCAGACAATGGGGAAAAAATTTTCAACCGCCATCCGTAAAAAAGGTTATATTAATGATTTAGGGGTACAATTGCGTGGAAAAAGCGGAAGAATAATGGACTGCCTTATGACCGTTACGAGCAAATTATCCAATGATAAAACCATTATAGGCTATGAAGGAATCATCCGGGATGTGACCCCGTTCAAAAAAATGGAGGATGAACTGCGGAGGCTTGCCACCATAGATTCTCTCACCAATATCTACAACCGCAGATACTTTTTGGAACTTTCCCAAAAAGAAATGAATCGGTGCAAACGTTATAAACATCCCTTATCGATTATCATGATGGACATTGATCATTTCAAAAAAATTAACGACACCTTTGGCCATTCCGCCGGAGACCAGGTGCTCTGCGAATTCAGTGATGTTTGCCTTAAGGAATTAAGGGAAGGTGACATCATGGGACGTGTTGGCGGAGAAGAGTTCGCCGCAGTGATAGTGGAAAGCAAAATAGAAACAGCAGTCGTTGTGGCCGAACGTATTAGAAAGGCTGTTTCAGACTACACAGTGATTTTCGATAAAAAAGATATTCAGGTTACAGTCAGTATTGGTATGACAGAACTGCTAGCAACAGACGATATGAACTCAATACTTGAACGGGTGGACAAAGCCTTATACCAAGCCAAGGAAAACGGAAGAAATCAAGTAAGATATGTCCTGTGATGCGAAAGAATGCAGCCGGGTGAATAGCTTTTATTCTTTAAAAAGTAATCGGAAAAATGGATTTCAGAAAGCGTGAATCCAAATAAATAACATTTGCCTTGTCATTTTATCCCATATCATCTAAGTAGTGCTTTTTACTCTTAAGCTAAAAGGAATCTCATGCCCTGGACAGGTGAACTCATAGCCATTTGCACGGTATGCTGCTGGACAATAAGCATCCAGTTTTTCGAGGCTGCATCCAAACGAGTAGGGGCAGTTGCCGTCAATATTATCCGGTTATCTTTTGCCCTGATCTTTTTTGGCCTTTTCTTATTTTTCAGGCATGGATTTATCCTGCCTGTTCATTTTCCAGCCATTTCCTGGTTTTATCTTTCTCTTTCCGGGATTATCGGATTTTTCATGGGGGATATTTTCCTTTTCAAAGCCCTTGTGGAAAACGGTCCAAGGGTTACCATGCTGATCTTCAGTCTGTCTGCACCCACAGCAGCATTAATTGGCTGGTCATTATTAAATGAAACATATGTGTTTGTTCAATGGGTTGGGATGTTTATCACTCTTTTTGGTGTGGGAATTGTCATTCTTGAAAGAAATCAAAAAGCATCAAAACTAAGAATTAGAAACATATCGTCCAAGGGTATTTTGTTTGGATTTCTCGCAATGTTCGGACAAGCCTGCGGATATATTCTAAGCAAAACCGGCATGCAGTCAGAATCTGAATATCTGGATGCCTTTTCCGCAACCATGATCAGGGCGCTGGCGGCTTTTTTTTGTTTTCTAATTTTCCTTACTATCACCGGAAAATGGGGAACGCTTAAAATAGCTGTAAAGGATACAAAAGCGGTAATCTATACAGCTATTGGTTCAGCAATCGGTCCTTTTTTAGGCGTTTCTCTCTCTCTTCTGGTGCTTCATTACCTTACAACGGGGGTGGCTTCAACGTTTCTGTCCCTTGTCCCGGTTTTCATCATTCCTTTTTCAATTTTTCTTCACAAGGAACATGTCTCCAAAAGAGCCTTTGCCGGAGCCGTAATTGCCGTATACGGCATTTATCTTTTAATGATGTAAATCCTTCTTTTTCTATGAGACTATGATCCGTCCTCTGTTTTAGTATGATTTAGAATCACTTTACCAATGACTTTTGATTAAGCATAGTTGCTTTACGTATGCCTTTCAGATAGCTCTCATGTCCTTTGATAATCGGAACGGATAGATCGGCGTCGCTTTTGGTACCGTGAAGTTCCAGTTGGTGACAAAACCAGTTGAGTGCTGCGCCTTTAGGGAGTTCCTCTGCAGGAGGGAAATTCCGTTCCATGGCAGGTGCCATATCAATTTCTCCATTTAAGAGTTTTGCTGGCCATTCCGGATCGATAATAAAGGGGCGTCCAACCCCAATCAGATCAGTTGCACCATCGGCGAGAGCACCATCCATAATATCGCGTGACCGGAATCCGCCTGTCACCATAATGGGAATATTAAGAGCCGTTTTAATATCTTGTGCATACTCCAGAAAGTAAGCTTCGCGAGAGACTGTACTTTCCTTGTTTGGGGAATGCTCATAAGCTACTGGTTTTTCAAAATTACCGCCGGAGATTTCAATAAAATCGACTCCTTCCCCTTCAAGCATCCTGGCAACTTCGATGCTGTCTTCGTGGCTGAATCCCCCTTTTTGGAAGTCGGACGAATTAAGCTTGGTAGCAACAATAAACCGGGGGCCGACTTTTGATCGTACGGCACGGACTACTGAACGCAAAAACCGAGCTCGATTCTCCAATGAGCCTCCCCATCGATCAGTGCGAGTATTGATTCTTGGGGAGAGTGATGAGCTTAATAGGTATCCATGTGCGGCATGGATTTGAACACCATCAAAGCCCGCTTCTTTTGCGAGCATTGCAGAACTTGCAAATTGATCAATCACCGTTTCAATGTCTGAATCTTCAACTGTCTTAGGCTTGCCATATCCAGGCAACTGAAGACGGACATCTGATATGGAAAGCGGGTGAGGATTTATCGCTTCCGGCGTTTGGCGACCCGCATGTGCCAGTTGGACTAAAGCCAGCGCACCGCCGTTTTTTGCGGCTGAGGCCAGTTGTCTGACACGGTCCATATCCGAGTGTTCATCCAAGACAAAGTTTTTGACGTGTTCCAGGTGATTACGGCTAATTGGCGTATTGCCGGTTATCAGTAGTGCTGCGCCCCCTTGGCTCCAACGATGAAAAAGGTTTATAAGGCCTTGGGTGATACTGTTAAATTCATCCCCCAATGCTTCTGACATGGCTGATTTTACGAGACGGTTCCGAAGCAATGAACCGTTGGGAAGTTTCAATGGCTGCTCTAACATGTTGTTTCCTCCATTTTTTCGATGATAGATAGTTCGTCTCCTCTCAAAATCGATCTTTCACAGAGTCCAATCTGAACTTTCGTTGGATTACCGTCACGGTTCCCAAGTGAACCCGACGTTGGTGTCTTTACAAGATGGTTTTTTCCAATTTCACCACAAGGAAGATCATGGGGATTTCCAAAAGCATTTACTGGATCCAAATATACAGTGGTCATTAAACAAAAACATCCAATCATAATTATTTCCTAAATGGTAACCAACTGATTTCATACCACAGAAAGTAGGCGAACCTTTTTTTTGATTTATGATGACTCTCTTTTTGACATTTTTCAAGAGAATATCTATAATGTCTGGTATGAAATATTTTAATGGAGAGTATTATGGATTTAGCACCGGATATACTGAGGACCTTTGCAGCAGCTGCCCAAACTCGAAATTTCACTCAAGCCGCTCAAAAAGTTAATCTCACACAGTCAGCGGTCAGTCATCAGATTCGTAAATTAGAAGAGAATTTAGGTAAGGCCCTTTTTGAGCGCGTTCCCCACGGTGTAAAATTAACACGGCATGGAGAATCACTCTTAAAATATGCCAACCAGCTTTTACGATTGCACAATGAAACTTTGGCATCATTTTCAGAATCCAGTATGAAAGGCCGGATTCGTTTTGGAGCTACTGAAGAATATGCAGCCTTGTATTTACCTGGAATCTTGAAAAAATTCGCAGAGAAATACCCCTTGGTCCAAGTGGATCTCTACTGTGACCGGTCCAATGAACTTCTAAAAATGCTGAAGCAGGGTAAAATAGAGCTTTGTCTGAGAAACAGCAAGATAATTGAGCCTGAGACAGAATTTTTAAGAAAAGAACCCTTGATATGGGTCGGACCTAAGGATGCCACGCCGGAAAAAGAATCTCCTTTGCCAATAGCTGTTTTTAACCAGGGGTGCATACACCGTCAATGGGCTGTCGAGGCATTAGAGAAAGATAATATTGATTATAGAGTTGCTTATTCCAGCCCCAGCATTTCGGGAATTTTAGCAGCAGTAAAATCCGGACTTGCGGTGGCGCCAATAGGTGCGAGTACATTTATTTCAGACTTACGTATCATTCCCCAAAAAAAGTTACCCGCACTTCCGTCAGCCATGGTCTGTTTATATCAATCAAAATGTCATGAAGATAGTGTCCACTCCAACTTGGTCAAACATATTATTGATGAATTTTGTGAAATCCCTATAGGGCAGACACAGCTCAGATCTATTGGCTGATAGAGGACAATTTGTCTGTTTATATTACGCGTTTTTTTGCTGCGTGATTATCTTGCCTTTGATTGGAAATCATTGCCAGGATTGCAATCCAAAAGGTTCTCTTGTATGATATGCCTATATGAAAACTGGATGCAAATTTTAAATTTCAGGCGTGAATCATGTTTCTGCCCACAACAAAAGAAGAGATAAAAAAACTCAATTGGAACAAGCTTGATATCATTCTTGTGACAGGGGATACCTATATCGATTCTCCTTTTATGGGGATTGCCATCATAGGCAAAGTCCTCATGGATAGCGGATTTCGTGTGGGAATCATTGCCCAGCCGGACATGGAAGGTAAAAAGGATATTTCAAGACTGGGGGAACCCGCCCTTTTCTGGGGAATTACCGGGGGGTGTGTGGATTCCATGGTGACCAATTACACGGCATTGAAAAAAAAAAGAAAAAAAGATGATTATACACCCGGTGGCTATAATAACAGGCGACCGGACAGGGCCGTGATTGCCTACTCTAATCTTGTCCGAAAATATTTTAAAAATACATGTCCCATTGTCCTGGGCGGAATTGAAGCAAGTCTGAGACGAATCGCCCATTATGATTTCTGGTCAAACAAAATTCGAAGATCTATTCTTTTTGATGCAAAAGCCAACTATCTCTTATTTGGTATGGCTCACAAATCCATCGTCAGATTTGCTCATGCTTTAAAAAACAATCAAAACCCTGAAGATTTGAACGGGGTTGCATTTATTTCAAAGGAAAAAAAGGGGAAAGAACTGCCCTCTTTTGAATCTGTTCAAAAAAAAAAAAAGGATTATATCAACAGTTTTCACATATTTTATGAAAACAATGATCCCATATCCGCCCAAAGACTTTGCCAGAAACACAATGACCGCTATCTGGTGTTAAACCCCCCAGAACGCTATAGTACCACAAAAGAACTTGACCATATCCATTCTCTTGGTTTTGAAAGAGACATTCATCCGTTTTATAAAAAATTTGGAACGGTGAAAGCCATTTCCACCATACGATTTTCAATTCCCACCCATTATGGTTGCTATGGCCAGTGTAACTTTTGCGCCATTTCTATTCATCAGGGCCAAACCATAAGATTTCGAAGCGAAGATTCCATTATCAGTGAAGCAAAAGTCATTTCACAATTGAACGACTTTAAAGGATATATCACTGATCTTGGCGGACCCACTGCAAATATGTACGGGTTTGAATGTCAAAAAAAACTGAAAAAAGGGGTGTGCAGAGATAAACGATGCCTTTTTCCCAAACCCTGTAAAACACTTCTCCCTGATCATTCAAAACAGATGAGGCTGATCCAAAAAATCGAAAATCTTCCTGGCATTAAAAAAGTTTTTATCAGTTCTGGCATCCGTTATGATCTCATATTAGCTGACCAAAAAAACGGAGCCGCATACCTTGAAAAAATAGTAAAAGATAATGTTTCAGGTCAAATGAAAATCGCACCTGAACATGCGGTGCCGTATATTTTAAAGTTAATGGGCAAACAGGATATTGACCTGCTATTGCAATTTAAAGGTAAATTTGATTCTGTTTCTATGAAAGCCGGGAAAAAACAATTTCTAACCTATTACTTAATCGCTGCCCATCCCGGATGTAAAATGAAAGACATGGATGCTTTAAAACGGTTTACCCGTCAAAAACTTAAGGTTACACCGGAACAGGTTCAGATTTTTACACCCTCCCCTTCAACCTATTCAACTCTTATGTATTATACCGGTTTAGATCCATTTTCCATGGTCCCCATATTTGTTGAAAAAAATCCGGTCAATAAGGAAAAACAAAAAAGAACGGTCACGCAAAAACATCACCACAATACCGGTAAAATAAAAATTCAAAAAAGAGACCTTTTAAATAAAAAGATCTAAGACTGCCAAAGCGATTAAATCCTGTTTATAAAATTTATAATAATTGTTTGGCCGGTTAAAAAAGTTATTTAAAAAGCCCTGTCTGATGGATACTTGAATGAGATTAAGCGGTTAGCATCGAAGCAATTATCCATCGATTAGAACGGTTCAGGCAAAAGAGTTGAATAGCTACAATTTATTTTAACTTGACTTCCATTTTCACAGGGTTGTGATCAGAATGCTCAAAATCAAGGTGAATGCCCTGAACATTTTTGACACTAATATTCGGTGATACCAGAAAAAAATCAATTACAGTTGTTAGAGTTGTCTTTTGATCATACGGCGTTTTCAACCGTCTATTGGTTGGAATCTTGCTATCATAAATCCAGTTCCATCCGGCAATATAGTCTTTTTCAATATCCATACGATTTTCATTATCCATGGGATTCAGTTTAAACTCAGGGTTAAAATCCGGAGGACATTGGTTCCAGTCGCCACCAACAATAATATAATTCCCTTTTTCATATTCCCGGGTTAAAAAATGTTTAAGATAGGCCATCTGATTTTTTCTTAAATTGCCATCATCATAAGCAGAATTATGGGTGTTAATCACCAGTAATTGTTTGCCTTTGACAAGGTTATATCTGGATACAAGAAAACATCTGTCCAGCAGGAACAATCCCTTGGGCCATGAATAGTTGCCAGGAAAAGAATGCCGGGTAACCGACAGAGGTTCAAATCGGGCTAATGTTTGCAGGCCTGACAACACATTTCCAAGGGGATCCATAAGCGGCGCAGGTATAAAAAAGACATCGTAATTTTTTCCAAAGCTTGAATGGAATTTCGAAAAAATATTTGCAATTTTTAAATACTCGTTATTGGCGTAACTTCGCTTGGATTTTTGATCCACCTCCTGTAATAAGAAAAAATCAATATCATTTTGTTTTGCCAGAAATGTTTCAATAGCTGATATATTTTTTACCACAATTTTTTTGGCAGGTCTCACCTGCTTTCCGCCATCATAGAAAAAATCCATGTCACGGCCTAATCCCCCATATCCAATGTTCCAGATCAAAAGCTTATACGTCTTTTGTGCGGAAATTGCCTTGGCCTCTGCTTTTTCAAAGACCACATCTGTTGGATTCGGTTTAAAATCTGAGAGGGACGCATAGGCTATCAGAGAGACAAAAGCCAAAACCAAAATACAAACCAGCCCGAAAATAATTTTCAATATTTTTTTCATAGACAAAACCATAAAATAATCGTCTAAAAGAGTCAATATTCAAAATCATTAATGTGATTTAAAAATTGATTGACAAACAGCATGGAATGGTTTAACCATTGACACTATAGAGTCGTATAAGAATATCTTGGATATTCTTTTAAATAGCAGGAGAGAAAATGACAACAAATAGAATCAACACCCACCCGATTTTAGATGTTCCCAAAAAAGAGTCTGTCTCTTTTTATTGGAACAAATCAAAACTTGAGGGTGCAAAAGATGAGATGATCTCATCCGCGCTTTTTGCAAACAACATCAAAATATTTGGCCATCACCACAAGGACGGTTCTACCCAGGGAATTTTTTGCGCCAACGGCCAGTGTGCAAAATGCACGGTGATTGCCAATGACATCCCTGTTAAAGCCTGTATGACTCCTGTCAAAGAAAATATGATTGTAAAAAGTGTTAAAGGGCTGCCCATATTGCCTGACGTGGATGAAAACCCTGAAATCAGCGACATTGAACACATAGCCACAGATGTACTCATCATTGGCGGCGGGCCGGCAGGATTGTCTGCATCTATTCAATTGGAAGAACATAAAATAAACACCATTCTTGTGGATGATAAAGATGAGCTCGGCGGAAAGCTTGTTTTACAGACCCATAAATTTTTCGGTTCCCAAAAAGACTCCCATGCCGGAATGCGAGGTATGGACATCGGTCGTATGCTGGCACAAAAAATAGAAGGCTACTCCCATGTTAAGGTATGGAAAAACAGCACCGCTCTTTATGTATTTAATGACAAAAAAGTGGGTGTTCTAAAAGAGGGTGTCTATAAAATCATCACCCCGAAGGTCATTTTAAATGCGGCTGGGGCCAGGGAAAAATTTTTAAGGTTCAAGGGCAATTCATTGTCAGGGGTTTATGGTGCAGGCGCTTTTCAGACCCTTGTGAACAGGGACCTTGTCAAACCGACTGAAAAACTTTTTATCATCGGCGGCGGCAACGTGGGTATTATTGCCGGCTACCATGCGCTGCAGGCGGGTATAAATGTTGTGGGGCTTGCAGAAGCCCTTCCCCTTTGTGGGGGGTACAAAGTCCATGAAGACAAGCTCAAACGTCTGGGTGTTCCCATATACACATCACATTCCATTGTGTCAGCCAATGGGAAGGAATCGGTTTCTTCTGTTACCATATCCCGAATCGACAAAAACTTTAAGGTCATTGAAGGTACCCTTAAAACCTTTGAGTGTGACACGATTTTAATCGCAGTGGGCCTTGAATCGGTTTCAGAATTTACCATGGAAGCTGAATCTGCAGGCATCAAGGTATTTGCAGCAGGTGATGCTTCCCAAATCGCTGAAGCATCTTCCGCCATGTTTAATGGCAAAATTGAAGGTTTAAAAATTATTCAACACTTTAAATCAGATGCAAAAAAAATCCCTGAATCCTGGTATGAAAAGGCAGCCATTCTGCAATCTCATCCAGGACCTGTTCAGGAAATTAAAACCTTGATGGATGAAAAAGGAATATTTCCGGTTATTCACTGCAAACAGGAGATACCCTGTAATCCATGCAGCACTGTTTGCACCGAAGAATCTATCCAGATGCAGGGTGATCCTATTAAAGGGCTGCCCAAATTTGAAGGCAAATGCAAAGGATGCATGAAATGCCTTGCCATCTGCCCGGGCCTTGCCATCACCCTTGTGGATTACAGAAAAGATCCAGAAAATCCTGTGGTATTTGTTCCCTATGAAATTTCAAACTATGAAGTCAAAAAAGGGGATGACATAGCCCTTGTGGATGTGAATGGTAATTCATTGGGTACCTATAAAGTACTTGGGGCTAAGGCGACCAAAGACAGCAACCGCACCCAGATTGTAAGGGTAAGAGTGCCTAATAAAATTGCCAAAAAAATTGTTGCATTTCTCATTCAAAAAAAAGAAGTCACCCAAAAGCTGACCCAAAAAATTCCCCATGATCATATTCAAGACCATGAGGTGGTCTGTCTTTGCGAGAGAGTCACCGCAGGTCAAATCAGAGATCTTGTTAAAAAAGGTATTACAGATATGAACCAGATAAAAGCCCTTTCAAGGGCCGGTATGGGACCCTGCGGGTACAAGACCTGTGAAAATCTGATGAAGCAGATTTTCTGGGCTCAAAAAACGGCCCAGGAAGATATCGTTAACAATGTGCGACGCCCCCTTTACGTTGAAGTTCCCCTGGGCAAATTTGCCAATGGAGGACAATAATGAAAAATTTTGATGTCATCATTATAGGCGCAGGGTCTATTGGGGTTCCTGCAGCCATGTCTCTTGCTCAAAACAGGGTAAAGGTCCTTGTCATTGATGCGCTTGCATCACCGGGTCAGGGCCAGAACAAAAAAGCCATCGGCGGCATCAGAGCCACCCACTCTGACAAAGGTAAAATCTTAACCTGTCAGAAAAGTATTGATATCTTTTCAACGTGGGAGGACACCTATGGTGACGATATCGGCTGGATTCAGAATGGATACAGTTTTCCAGCATATACGGATGATGATGCCAAAAAATTAAAAGATTTAATGAAAATCCAGAAATCCTTTAGCCTGGATATCGACTGGTTAACCCCGGAGGAATATCTTAAAATAGTTCCCGGTATTAACAAAAAAAATCTGAAAGGGGCAACCTATTCTCACAAAGATGGCAGTGCCTCACCTCTTTTGGCCATTAATGCATTTTATTTTAAAAGCCTTGAATATGGCGCCCAATACAAATTCAATGAAAGGGTTTTAGCCATCTCCGTATTAAATGAAAATGAAATACACATAAAAACCGACAAAGGAGAATACAGGAGCGCAAAGGTAATCAACGCGGCTGGAAATTATGCCCGGCAGATGGGTCAAATGATCGGCCTCGATTTTCCAGTGGTACCAGACAGCCATGAAGGTGCTATAACAGAACCGGTTCAACGATTTTTCGGCCCGATGATCGTTGATTTAAGGCCTTCCCATGATCCGGCCACCCAGGATTCAGCCAATTTTTATTTTTACCAGAATAATGAGGGCCAGGTCATTTTCTGTCTGACACCCAAGTATCTGATGAAGGGAACAGACAGCGAGGCCACATCAATATTTCTACCCCAGGTGGCAAAACGAATGGTGGCTCTTTTCCCAAAACTTGCCAATCTCAAGGTCAGGCGAACCTGGAGAGGACAATACCCCATGACACCTGACGGCTTCCCCATTGTCGGCGAAACAAAAGAATTTCCAAATTTTATTAATGCCATCGGCATGTGCGGCCAGGGCTATATGTTAGGCCCCGGACTAGGCGAATTATTGACCCGGATTGTGACTTGTCAGTTGACACAGGATGATTTAGATGTTTTAAAACATTTTAATTTATATAGAGATTTTTCAGGAGTAGAACAATTTAAATAAACCGACCTTAAGGACTCGCTAATGTTTAGAAAAGCCAAACAAAGTCGCGTATTCCAGGATGTTGTTGAACAGATACAAAGTGCCATTATTGACGGTAAGCTGGCTCCGGGTGCTAAACTGCCACCGGAACGGGAATTAAAAGACATGTTCAACACCAGTCGAGGTACCTTAAGGGAAGCGTTAAGAGTGCTTGAGCAAAAAGGCTTGATAGAAATAAAACTGGGTGTCTCAGGCGGGGCCATTGTCAAACGTATTGATGCTGAGCCTATTGTTGAATCCCTGGCCCTTTTAATCCGTTCAGGAGGTGTCTCTCTTGAACACCTTGCAGAATTTAGAATTAAAATCGAAGGCAGCCTGGTTGAACTGGCTGCCCTGCGAGCCACAAAAAAAGATATCAAAAAGCTGGAAGCATTGTTTGATCAGGCAAAATCCTTATATGAAAAAAATGACTGGGAAAATTTTCTAAAAATGGATGAAAGAATGCACACGTATATTGGAACCATGACCCGGAACCCCGTGTTCCAGTTTGTGCAGAAAAGCATCCACGACAATATTCATCTATATTATGATGAATACCTCCCCATGAACAAAAAAAGAACCCTTGAAAACCTTATCGATTTTGAAAAAATCATTAATGCCATGAAAATCAATGATTCAAAAACAGCCTCTGCTATTATCATGGATCATGTTAAGCGGTTTAACGATAAAATGCAGGAAAAAACAAAGGCTAAATCAAAATAATCATCACCCTTTGCCTGTTTCATGATGTCGCACAGCAGATCGAACGCCATTTATCATACTGACATTTCCAAAACAAAAATATTTTGTGAATTTATCTTCCTTTAAATTTAAAACCTTAAATATCTGTTTTTCAGAATAGCCTTTTTCCCACATCACGATGATGCTGCCATATAAGTCTTCCAGGAACCCAAGTTTTAATTTAATCCTTTTTTTACCCTGTTCAAGCTGTGGGAAATGGCTGCATAATAGGGTGTCGAAATCGAGTTTCAATACTTTTTTCAAAGATTCAATCTGAACACCGATATCTTCATCTGAACGGAAAAACTTTATTCTATCTGCAAGATACAGATCCCCTGAAAACAGCACACCTTCTTTTCTGAGCAAATATGCTATATGATCTCTGGAATGACCCGGTGTGTGAACCCATTTCATATGGCCAAAACGGGTTTCTATTATTTCCGGTAATGGTTCTATTTTTAACGGATTTGTTTTCCCCCATACGTATTTTTGATAGGGCAAAATTGAAAACCCGGTTTTCATCTTTTTTTTTGTCAATGGGTGTCCGAACACCTGCGCTCCTGTCCCCTTTTTTATGGCAGCTGCATTACCGCTGTGATCTTCATGGTGGTGGGTCAAGAAAACTCGTTTTATTCGGTTATCCTCGGCAAGTTGAAGGGCTTGTTTTCGCATATGGGATTGTCCTGTATCCACCATTAAGTCGCCTAAAGCATAACAATAAACAGTCATTAAAGGGGGGCCGATTATTGACCAACCCAGTTTAAATCCTTTGATATTTTTAAAATCATATCGTTTATAAATCTTCATAATATTAGATTTATTTATAGGCTCTTTTTATATTTTACAAGTTCATAATTATTCTTATTAGACTCCCCTTTATAATCATTTTCCTCAAATTAAATATATGTTTATTTTTCCTATTATAACTTTTGTCTGGTTGACAATTTCACCTCAAAACTGTTATTTTTTTTATATATTAAGTAAATATTTAATCGTAGTATTTTTTCGTATAACCGGTTATTTTTGTTTACTTCTTTAAAAAGAAAGTACATTATGCTAGACACAAATATAATATGGAACTGGCGGTTAAATCTTTTGTTGCACTAAATTCAAAATATTAATCAAGGCAGCCTGCGATGAATAATCTTGTTTCCACATATTCCGGAAAAACCAAAATTCTAATTGTTGATGATGAACCCATGATAAGAGACCTGCTCGAAAATACCATGGAAAGAACAGACTATTCCTGCAGTTTTGCAGAAAATGGAGTAACCGCTTTAGAGATGATTAACAGGGAACATTTTGACGTTGTGGTAACTGATATTGATATGCCCGTCATGGATGGCATTGAACTGGCCAAAAGAATTAAAGCATCATTTAGCGCTGATGTCATCGTCATGACCGGCCAAATCCACAGCTACCAATATGATGAAGTCATTAATCTCGGTGCCAGTGATTTTGTTGAAAAACCGTTTTCGCCCAGAGAAATGGTTCTCAGGATAAATCGTGTGGTGAGAGAAAGAAATCTCAAACAGGAAGCGATAAAAGCCCATGATGCGCTAAAGGAATCCTATATCGATTCCATACACCGTCTGGTCATGGCATCAGAGTATAAAGATGAGGACACAGGAGATCACATTGTCAGAATCGGAGAATATTGTTTGCTCATGGCTGAAAAATTAAACCTTTCCGATGAATTTAAGGAAACTATTAATTATTCGGCCCCCATGCATGATATCGGTAAAATTGGCATTGCAGATAAAATTCTTTTAAAGCCGGGTAAGCTCACCTCTGATGAATTTGACATCATAAAAACCCATACGCAGATCGGATCAAGGCTTTTATCCAATTCCAAGTCAAAGATTCTGCAAATGGCCCAGGAAATTGCCCTGAACCATCACGAAAAGTTTAACGGGCTTGGATACCCCAACCAGCTAAAAGGAACAGATATACCCATTTCAGGCCGTATTGCAGCCTTGGCTGACATCTTTGACGCACTCACCTCAAAAAGACCGTATAAGAACCCTTATCCGCCCGAGGTCACCTTTGATATTATGAAAAAAGAAAGAGGAAAGCACTTTGATCCCGATATTCTGGATGTTTTTATATCTAATTTTGACCAATTCATTGAAATCAGGGGAAAAATAGGCACTTTTGAAGGAGAGACGTTTCAAGATTATATGCTCAGTGATCGGGACAAAAAAAACTGATTTTATCCTTTTTTTCATCTATTACCTTTACATCAACATTTCTATAATCGTGACAACATAAGTAAGTTTTCCCTGCACGTATTTATGCACAATATCTGATCAGAAAATAATACAACATTGTAAGAACCAGCTAAGACATAGGTCTTCAGGAAATATTCTGAATTTGGCCTGCCAGATGAACAAATTAGCCCTAAAACCTGCTAAAGTTTTCTTGTAAACATGCCGATATCTTTTCCAAATAAGATGGATAAAAAGCTGGACTTAGTAGAAGTCTTATAGCAGCTATCCAACCAGTATTAAAGGAGATAAGCATTATGCCTAAAAAAATTATTACCGTTTTAAAAGACAACAAGAAAACCAATCGTATAGGCTTTGATGCTGACATGAGTTTAAAGTACTTATCTTTTATCCTTACACCTGTGGTCCCGGTATTTCCTGATTTTATAAAGGAAGTTAGACGTAAGATGGCTATTGTTAATATGGACTCAAACATTGTTAAGTATAATTTTAATACTGCCCGAATCAATCAAACAACCAGGTATAATTGATGAATATTCAAAAACCTGAATTTTAGTAAACACGCTTTTTTCAGGCTATAAAACAAATAAGATAACCCCTGTTCACAATTTGCCTAACAGACAGCTATTTATCGGAGTAAAGGAAGAATGTGTATTAACTATAAACTGTTCATTCATTTATTCAGTAAAAATAATAATTAAGGTAGCACATGTATGAATAATAATTCTGTTTTTTCAGATTCCCAAAACGCCAATATATTATTGGTTGATGATGAACTCTTGATAAGAGACCTGCTTAAAAATACCATGCAAAGAACAAACTATTCATACAGCATTGCTGAGAATGGTGAAAAAGCCTTAAAAATGTTTTACCAACAGAATTTTGATGTGGTCGTTACTGACGTTGAGATGCCTGTAATGAATGGTATTGAACTTGCAAAAATTATTAAATCGAATTTCACTTCTGATATTATTATAATGACCGGTCAAATCCAAAGCTACCAATACGATGAAATTATCAAAGTAGGTGCCAGTGATTTTGTTGAAAAACCGTTCTCTCCCATAGAAATAGTTCACAAGATCAATCGTGTGGTAAAGGAAAGAAATCATAAAAAAGAAGCTCGAAAAGTCCGCGCTGCACTCAAAGAGTCCCATATCGATTCTATTCACCGTCTGGTCATGGCAGCAGAGTATAAGGACGAAGACACTGGCGATCATATTATCCGAATCGGAAAATATGGCTCACTCATGGCTGAAAAATTAAACCTTTCAAAAGAGTATAAGGAAACCATATATTATGCTTCACCCATGCATGATATTGGAAAAATTGGCATTCCAGATAGTATTCTTTCCAAACCAGGCAAGCTCACCGATATTGAGTTTGACATCATCAAAACACACACTCAAATTGGGGCACGGCTTTTATCTAAATCCAATTCAAAAATCCTGCAGGTGGCCCGGGAAATTGCCGCGACCCATCATGAAAAATACAATGGGAACGGATATCCAGAACAATTAAAAAAGACCGACATCCCCATCTCTGGACGAATTATCGCTCTTGCAGATACCTTTGATGCACTCACCTCAAAACGGCCGTATAAAACCCCCTATCCACCCGAGGTTACCTTTGATATTATGAAAAAGGAAAGGGGAGAACATTTTGATCCGGAAATTCTGGATATTTTCATCTCCAATTTCGATGAATTTATCGATATCAGAGGAACGGTCGGTACTTATCAAGGTGAAGGATTTCAGGATTTCATGCTCAGTGATCGCGACAAAACTCCTTGATTTTATTTTTTATCCTTTTTTTTTTGCTTTGCCTTCAGCACCTGACGCTGGGAAGCATTTAATACACTTTTTCTAAGGCGTATGGAAAGGGGTGTGACTTCCACCATTTCGTCATCCCTGATAAAATGGATTGCCTTTTCAAGGGTTATAATCTTTACAGGCGAACATATAACGCTTTCGTCTTTACCGGATGCCCTCATATTGGTCAATTTTTTTTCCTTACAGGCATTCACGTCAATATCCTGATGGCGATTATGTTCTCCGATGATCATACCCTCATACACGGGCGTGCCGGGCTCAATAAGCAACTGTCCCCTGGGTTCAAGATTAAATAGTGCATATGGCACGGCCTTGCCTTGCCTGTCGGCCACAATTGAACCATTATATCGAAGGGGAAAATCTCCCCTGTATTCCTCATACCCGGAAAGGTAGGAATTCATAATTCCTGTTCCACGGGTATCTGTCATAAACTCATCCCTATACCCGATCAAAGATCTTGAAGGGATTGAAAATTCAATTCTAACTCTTCCTTTACCGTTATTCACAAGGTTGTTCATCTTGCCTTTTCTGATGGAAAGCTTTTCTGTTACAACACCTAAAAATGCTTCTTCACAATCAACAAACAGATGTTCAATGGGTTCAAGTTTTTTGCCGTCAATCCGTTTATAAATAACCTTGGGACGACCCACACAGAGTTCAAATCCTTCCCTTCTCATGGTTTCGATCAGGATGGCCAGCTGGAGTTCACCCCTTCCTTTTACAGTAAAACTTTCATCTATAGTGCTTTCCTCAACTTCAATGGCAACATTCATTAATGTTTCTTTTAATAGACGTTCCCTTATTTTCCTGGACTGAACATATTTTCCTTCACGGCCGGCAAAAGGTGATGTCGTTATGGAAAATCGCATGGACACTGTGGGTTCGTCCACTGTAATCCGTTCAAGGGGAACCGGTTCGAGTTTTGTACATATAGTGTCTCCGATTTTGACATCCTCGATTCCGGACAAAACAATAATATCCCCCACCTGAGCTTGCTCAACCGGTAAAAGGTTTGTCCCATCATAGGTTTGGAGTTTGGAGACCTTTAATGATAGATGTTTATTTTCTTCGTTAATGCACACCAGATTTTCATTAAATTTGGCACTTCCGTTAAATATTTTACCTATGGCAAGCCGCCCAAGATAATCAGAATACCCAAGGTCTGAAACCAGCATCTGAAACGGGGCGTTTGGATCGTAAGTCGGAGCCGGCATTTCTTTTAAAATCAGCTCGAATAATGAGGTCAGATTGTCTGTATCTTCATCCAGTTCTTTTTTAACTATGCCATCACGTCCGATGGCATACAAATAGGTAAAATCAAGTTGCTTTTCCGTGGCATCAAGGTCTATAAAAAGATCATATACCATGTCCAGGACTTCATCGGGTCTGGCATCCTTACGATCTATTTTATTGATAATGACCATGACTGGAAGATTTGCTTCAAAGGTCTTTTTTAGGACGAAGCGAGTCTGGGGCAAGGGCCCTTCTGATGCGTCTACAAGCAAAATAGCACTGTCTGCCATGGAAAGAGCCCTTTCCACTTCACCACCAAAATCCGCATGGCCCGGGGTATCAATAATATTGATTTTAATCCCGTCCCAGGTCACTGAGCAATTTTTAGCTGCAATGGTAATGCCCCGTTCTTTTTCAAGATCCATGCTGTCCATGAGGCGGTCATCCACCTCTTGTCCTTCCCTGAAAAGTCCGCTCTGTCTAAACATGGCATCGACAAGGGTGGTTTTGCCATGATCAACATGGGCAATTATGGCTACATTTCTTAATTTGTTATTATATGCTATATTTTTTTTCATGATTCTCCTGTTCGGACCGAAAATTATTTTCAGGTCGGGAATATAACCATGAAAACTAAAAAGGCAACTTTTACTTTGACACCCTTGTCGTACCGTCAGCCGCTGTAATTATTCTCACCCTGTCTCCTGGAGCAAATATAACATCCGCTTCCTGAACCACAACAATGCTCTGGCCGCCATCCTTATTTACAATAATCTCAAGACCTGGTTTCCGTGTTATGCCCTCTTCGGCCATGGAACCTGCTGCGGCACCGGCAAGAGCCCCTATAACAGTGGCAATTTTTTTACCTGAGCCACCGCCCATTGTGCTGCCAACGACGCCCCCTGCCACACCACCAGCTGCAGTTCCAATGGGAGTTTTAGTCCCTTCAATCTGTACTTCTTTTACCGATTCAATCGTGCCGTTTTCAACTGTCTGTGCTTGTCTTGCATGATCTCTTGAATAGACTTGCCCGGATCTGCTAGAGGCACAACCTGTTATATGAGCTATAATTACTGCCATAAGAAAAATTATTATAGTTTTTGAATTTAACATTTTCATAACATCATCCTTTTAAACAAAAAATTATTTTCCCTTAATCAAAATAATAAGATGGATTCTATTTTTGACCAGTGTGAAAAGCCGATTTAACTTTAATTTAAATAATACATGCCCGTTTTTTACTCAACCCGGCCTGAAGTTTTAAAAAACCGGATTATACAAGGTCACAAATTTTGAATTGGAAATTTCCCTTTCTCCTGTCCTGAAAATAATGCTCAAGAGTTTGTTTTATGACATCAAAGGCAATATTTTTCCAGGGAATATCTTTTTCATCAAACAGGCGGACATCTGAACTTTCATTTGTAGGGGAAAATTTGTCAGACAAAAGATTTGCCCTGAACATTAAATATATCTGATCTACAAATATAATGTTAAAAAGTCGATAGGGTTCCACGATTTGAACATGGGCCATTGTTTCCTCATAGGTTTCCCTTTTGGCACCATCTTGAACAGATTCCTTGTTTTCAAGATATCCGGCAGGAAGCGTCCATTTACCTTTTCTGGGTTCAATGTTTCTTTTACAAAGCAAAATCTGCTCCTTAAATTCAGGAACACTCCCCACAACCATTTTAGGGTTGTCATAATGAATCTGGGCACAATTTTTACATACTGACCGAATGTGATCATCATAAGAAGGAATTTTTTGTTCTGTAGGAGAACCGCATGCCGCGCAAAATTTAATATCCATAAATCAATATTTCCTTTTAATTAGTGCCCTGTAAAACCCTGAAATTGTATTAAGTCAATGAATCGTTTTTTTGTATTCGTTTTAACCTGTTTCAATGGTGAGCGCAATCAGATAATCTCAATAATGCCCTTTCTTTGGTTTCACCCGATTCGTTGGTCTGGCCTTAAGGGGATCATCAGGCCAGAAATGTTTTGGATACCGTCCCATCAGATCTTTTTTCACATCTTTATAGGTGTTCTTCCAAAAGCTTTCAAGATCCTTTGTTACCTGGACGGGACGTCCGGCTGGGGACAAAAGACAAAGGGTGATAGGAATGGTTTGGTTGGCAATTTTCGGTGTTGAAGACAGGCCAAACATTTCCTGGAGCCGAACTTCAAGGACGGGGGAATCAAGAATAAGGTTTTTACTGTGGTACCTGAGTGGCTTTTTTGACCCGCTTGGAATAGTGATATGACTTGGTGCCATTTTCTCTATGGTTTGTTTTTGTTCCCAGGTCATCATGGATTCAAACACTTTACCAAGATCCAATTCATTCAGTTTTTTTAATGAAAAGACGCCTGATATAAACGGTTTCAACCACGACTCCATATGTTCCTTAAGCCAATCGTCTGAAACATCAGGTAAGTCCGGGAATAGACCTGTATTCCTTAGGAATACGGTTCTCTCTTTAAAGCTCATCAATTTTTTGGTCCAGGGCAATCGTCCAAGCCCGGCCTTCTGAATTTCCTGGATCATAATATCACAAGCCTTATCCGGATCAATGATGGGTATAAGTCGCTGTTTAACCACCAAAGCCCCGAAAAGGGTTTTGTCTTTTGCCTTTATACTACGGGTTTTTTTATCCCATTTTAGCGTGTGAACGGTTTTAAAAGATCCATAAAAATCCTGTTCAAGATCCTTTCTTGAATAAGGGGCACCAAGAAAAATTTTGGCATCTTTGGGATTCCCGTCTAATTGGATGGCAACAATATAATCGCTCATAGATAGATGGCTTGTTTCTGAAAAAAAAGCCCCTTTCCCGGTTGCCATTAAAAAGGCGTTATTATGGTTGTTCCGTTTTATGGCGATCCGGTCAGGGTATGCATGGGCAATCAGAGTTCCTGCTTTTTCAATATTTATCTTGGACGGTTTTATGCTAAAATCCCTTGCCAGCTTTTTCTCGGAGGTAAGTACCCTTTGTATGATCCTTTTATTGATCATAAACTCTTTTTGCCATGTCTTTTGTTTATTGATCATGGCTTCAATGATCTCAAGGCGGAAACGAATGTCAGGATCTATCTTGGCATTGACCGTTTGAATAATATCCCGCTCATTAAGGAGAGCTGCAATCCTGCAGGCCAGCAATCCCTGTCCCTTTTCATTTGCAACGATGATCATGTGAGCCAGCCTCGGATGAAGACCGGCTGAGACCATTTTCTTACCATGAGAGGTAATCTTTCCCTGTTCATCAAGCCCATCCAGTTTTTTGAGCAAGTTTCTTGCAATTTCAAAGGAGTTTTCATCGGGAAGATCTATCCATTTTAATTGTCCCGGATCTGAAACCCCCCAGGCAGCCAGTTCCAAAACAACAGGGCTAAGATCAGCACTTAAAATTTCAGGCCCTGTGAACGGTTTTAGCAATTGATGCTCATATTGGGACCACAGCCGGTAACAAACCCCTTTTGCTGTCCTTCCTGCCCGCCCCCTTCTCTGATCAGCTGATGCTTTTGAAACCGGTATGGTTATCAAAGAATCCATTCCTGTTTGACCGGAAAATTTTGCGATTCGCATAAGGCCTGCATCAATTACAATACCAATACCTCTTATTGTGATAGAGGTTTCAGCAATGGATGTGGCAAGCACAATCTTTCGTTCACCCGGTTTTGATGGTTGAAAGACCTTTGCCTGATCTTTTACGGGTAAATTCCCATATAATGGAGAAACATGAATCTTTGAATCCAGATTTTTCTTTAAAATTGAATAGAGCCGCTTAATCTCCTTTACACCCGGCAGAAACACCAGGACATCCCCGCTGGCTTCCGATAGCGACCGTTTTATTGCCATGGCGCAGGCAGTTTGCTTTGAAAGCCTTTCGTTCTTCTTATCCAAATCAGGGATGTATATTGTTTTCACAGGAAAGCTCTTTCCCTTTGAAGTTATGACCGGCGCATTCCCAAGCAGAGATGATACAGCATTAACATTCATAGTGGCAGACATGACAAGAAGACGTAAATCATTTCGCAATGCCTCAAATGAATCCAGGCAAAGGGCAAGCCCGAGATCACTGTGAATACTTCTTTCATGGAATTCATCGAAAATCACCAGCCCGATATTTTCCAAGGACGGATCATTCTGAATTTTCCGGGTAAATATACCCTCGGTAACCACTTCTATCCTTGTCTTTTGGCTGATTTTTCTATCCAACCGGATGCGATACCCAATGGTTTGACCCACTTTTTCCTTTAAAATATCAGCCATATGGGTTGCACAGGAAATAGCAGCCAGACGTCTGGGCTCAAGCACAATAATTTTTTTATTCATCAGCCAGGGTTCATCAATGAGGGCCAATGGCACCCGGGTGGTTTTACCGGCTCCCGGCGGCGCTTTAATCACAGCACATCTGAATATGTCAAGGGCATCCTTAATTTCTGGAAAATGCTTTTGTATGGGTAAATAAGACAATTCCAACTTTATTTGCCCACAGCTACATTTAATAACCGAAACTCTTTGTTTGGACATGAATTCCGGTAAATACAGGTATTATGATCATGAAAACAACACTTGCCATAGCTATTTTTCATTTGCAATCTTCCACAGGGCTTTGACCCTTGAATTTGTAAGACTTTTTTTCCGAGTGCAGAGACCTATGACAAACGGAGGCATTTGCGGGGCTTTTTCCAGTATTTTTACCCTGTCAAAAAAAGGACTTTTTTCAAGTACCATTCTGGGAACAAGTCCAATACCGCAACCAAGGCTGACCATGACGATAATAGCCTCATTTCCAGCCACCTGTGAATAAATATTGGGAATAAAATTCTCCTTGGCAAACCACTTGTCTATCCGGTCACGACTCAATCCGTGGTCCGGGATGATTAACGGGGTCCGCTCCCAGTCTATCCTTTCTTCTTTTTGTATGATGATATCAGGATATTTCAGTGGTGCAATAAAAACCAAAGGTGTCCGATACAAAATTTTAAAGGCCAGATCTTTTGACAAAACATCTGGCCTGGCTGCAATGACCATATCAGAATCCTGGTTTGAGAGCTTTATCAATGCTTTGGCTGCATCTCCGGTCTCAAGATGTATTTTAACACTGGGATGGGCTTTCCTATACCTTGTCATGATCTCTGGAAGGATTCCATAGGCCGCAGTCACTGAACAATACAAGGACAACTCCCCTTCCAGAATATTTTCAGACGACAGCTCGTCATTGAGTCTGGCCCACCGGCCTAGGACATCGTCACTATATTTCTTAAATGCCAGTCCGGCCGGGGTCAGCTCCACGGTCCTGTTGTCACGGATAAATAGCTTTTTGCCAAGTTCAGATTCAAGCCTCTGGATCACCCGTGTCAAAGCTGAAGGGGTAATATAGCAGGCCTTGCTGGATCTTGAAAAATGAAGAGTTCCTGCCAGGTGCCTGAAAAGTTTTAAGTTTCGAATATCCATTATTTACCTTAAATTGTATTGATTTTGGTCAGGCTCTACTTAACATCATATTTCATAATGTGCAATAAAACATGGTCTCTATATAAATATTTGCAAGATAATAAAACAAATTTTATTGCAATATTTGAAATATTATATTGCAAATGATTCATTTGACGCAATGATAAATATGGTTCATTAATATATAAAGATGATCATTTAACTTATATAACTAAGGAGACTCTATCATGGGTGAAAATTATTTTAACACCTTACCATTGAGACGGCAATTAGAGGAATTGTCTCAATGCCGGTTTATGGATTCATCTGATTTTAACGGCGTTGATGCTTTAAAAGGAAAAAAAATTGTCATCATCGGATGCGGTGCCCAAGGATTACATCAGGGTATGAATTTGCGCGATAGTGGACTTTCTGTATCTTATGCCCTGCGAGATGCTGCCATTAATGAAAAACGGCAATCCTGGAAAAACGCCAACGAAAACGGATTTTATATTGGAAGTTATCAAGACATAATCCCTCAGGCGGATCTATTGATCAACCTGACACCGGATAAACAACATACCAATGTGATAGAGTCTGTAATGCCCCTTATGAAACAGGATGCATGCCTATCTTACTCCCATGGATTTAATATCGTTGAAGAAGGCATGCAGATCAGAAAGGATATAACGGTTATCATGGTGGCGCCAAAGGCTCCCGGCACAGAACTCAGGGAAGAATACAAAAGGGGATTTGGCGTTCCGACTCTCATTGCAGTCCACAAAGAAAACGACCCCAAAGAAGAGGGGATGGAAATTGCCAAAGCCTATGCTTGTGGCACTGGAGGAGATCGGGCTGGTGTTCTTCACTCCTCTTTTGTAGCTGAAGTAAAATCTGACCTAATGGGTGAACAAACCATTCTCTGCGGCATTCTTCAGACCGGTTCTCTTTTGTGTTACGACAAAATGATTAAAAAGGGAGTTGATCCCCAATATGCTTCTAAACTGGTTCAATATGGATGGGAAACCATCACCCAGGCTTTAAAACACGGTGGCGTCACACATATGATGGATCGACTTGACAACCCTTCAAAATTGATCGCTACCAATCTAGCCAGGGAATTGAAAGGCCTTCTTGAACCTATGTTTCACCAGCACATGGACGATATAATGTCTGGTAAATTTTCAAAAACCATGATGAAAGACTGGGCAAATCATGATACTGATCTGCTAAAATGGAGACAGGAAACAGCCGAAACCGCCTTTGAACAATCCACGTCAACAAACCAGGATATTCCTGAACAGGATTATTTTGACAATGGTATTCTCATGGTAGCATTTGTTAAAGCAGGCGTGGAACTGGCCTTTGACACCATGGTATCAACAGGTATCGGAGAGGAATCCGCTTACTATGAATCCCTTCATGAACTCCCTCTGATTGCCAATCTTGTTGCCAGAAAAAAACTGTATGAAATGAATGTGGTCATTTCTGATACAGCGGAATACGGGTGCTATCTTTTTAATCATAAAGCCATTCCATTGCTCACAGATTTTATTGAAGGCCTTGATGATAATGTCATTGGCAACAGGCCTAATTTTGAATGCAATTGGGTGGACAATATTGAACTTATAAAAGCCAACGAAGACATCCGTTCAACCGGTGTCGAACAGATTGGGAAAAAACTGCGCACATACATGAGTGCTATGAAACCGATCTGATACACCCGTTAATTTTGATCATTAAAACCTATGGGTTGATTATAAATATCTATGATGGACCCATAGGTTTTTACCCCGAAAATTCACTTGAAACTAAAAATCACGTCCAGAAATATCACCTTTAAAAGGCCACAAATATTATTTGCCTCCATACGCTTGCCATTAATACAAATATTGACATGATAGATTCTATTTGCCTATATCTCTTTTAACAGGTGTTGTTGGTATTGTACCATCTGGGCATGAAGAAGGATTTTAATGAAAATTTAACTATCTGAGGAAAATATTTATGAAAAAATATACCATTCATCCCGTTGTCATGGGCACAAAAGTGTTTGATAAAAGCTATATGACCTATCAATACGGTCAGGGGGAACCTTTTACAATTCCAATCTATACCTGGGTGGTAAAAGGAGGGGATAAAAATATTCTCGTGGATACGGGTGAAATGAGCCCCATCCAGTCCAAGGATCGGGAAGATGCCATTGGGGGGCCTATATATACATTTGAAAAAGGACTTGAAAAACATCATTTAACCCCCCAGGATATTGATATCGTTATCCACACCCATCTTCATATGGATCATTGCGAAAATGATTATAAGTGTGAAAATGCCATATTCTATATTCACGAAAAAGAACTTGACTCCGTTCACGACCCCCATCCCCTGGATTATCGCTACCTGGAAGATTATATTGATGATATTGAAGAAAACAACCAGATCCAAAAAATTACGACAGATGGCGAAATTGTGAATGGCATCCGTGTCAGACATACACCGGTTCACACAAAAGGCGGATTAAGTGTGTATATTGAAACAGAAAAGGGTACCGCAGTGATCACTGGGTTCTGTGTGGTTGATGAAAATTTTAACCCCCCTCCTGAAATTAAAGGCATGGAAATGGATGTCATCCCGCCCGGGACCCATGTGGATGCCTACAAAGCCTATGATATGATGACTCAGGTCCAACAAGAAGCAGATATCATCATTCCTTTGCATGAACCACGGTTTGCATCCGTAGAATCAATTGGCTAATTCGTTTCTGCCCAAAACGCCATTTGGTTAAAATTGTCATGGTGATGGGGCCTTTTAATCTTTTGCACATTTTCCCGCAAAACCATTTCAGATCATATTTTTAAACATTTTGGAACAGTCTGTACAAAAAGTATCGTTGATTTAAACTTTACAAAGTACCACAATGTGTTACTATTATGGTGTTGAATCAGCGTTAAATTGTTCCAATTCATTCACAAACATTAGAAAATTTTAAGATAAGGAGAGATCTATGGCAAAAGACAAAAGCAAAAAAATAATGGTCAGTACCAAGGAAAGAACCATGTGTGAAGCCACTCAGCAGATGCTTGAAAAAGCCAGAAGAGACGGTGTCATTTTGGACCTTGACCGCGGGTATGATATGAAACCATGCCCCATTGGGGTGGAATCTGCTTGTTGTAAACATTGCTATATGGGCCCCTGCCGGTTAAACCCGAGAGATCCATACAAAAAAGTGGGGGTTTGCGGAGCAACCATTGATACGATAATGGCACGGAATTTCGGGCGAAATGTGGCTGCCGGATCAGCTTCCCACAACGATCACGGAAGGCATATGCTAGGATTGTTCAAAGGAATTATCGAAGGTTCAGTCAAAGACTTTACCATTGATGATGTTATCAAACTTGAACGAGTCGCCAAAAACCTTGGTATTGATGTTGAAGGGAAAGAGGTTCTGGAGGTTGCAACAGAGCTCCATGATGAACTTGAAAAAACTTTTTCCAATGTTGAAGGAGAAATGCCCTTTACCAGACTGGCACCGGAAGCCACCCGGGAGCAGTGGAGAAAAGATGGTATTATGCCAAGAGGGGCAATGGTTGAAGTTATGGAATTAATGAGCCGGACTCATATCGGGTGCGATCAGGATTACAATAACTTGACCAAACAAATATCAAGGACAGCCCTTGCTGATGGCTGGGGCGGTTCCATGGTGGCAACAGAGCTTTCTGATATCATGTTCGGAACACCTTCTCCTGCTCTTGCCGATGTTAATATGGGGGTTTTAAAAGAGGACCATGTGAATATTATTGTACATGGTCATGAACCTGCCATGTTTGAAGGCATGATGATGGCAGTCAATGATTCTTTTTTCATAAAAGAGGCAGAATCCAAAGGGGCCAAAGGAATTAATCTTGTTGGGATGTGCTGTTCCGGCGCTGAAATGATGTCCCGCCACGGCGTCCCCCATGCCGGTAGTTTCGGATCAACTGAAGCGGTTATTGTCACCGGAGCCGTGGATGCCATGGTGGTTGATATCCAGTGTATTAAACAGGGACTGGCCTCTGTAGCCAAATGTTACGATACCCATTTGATTACGACAAATGCAAGGGCCCATATTGAAGGTGCTACCCATAGTGAATTTGATGAACGTGATCCCAGAAATTGTACAGATGCAATTCTTTCAAAGGCCATTTCCAGATATGCTTCAAGAAAAATGCCTGTTGAGATTCCAAAACACAAACAGAAAGGGGTACAGGGGTTTACCCATGAGTATATTGAATATATGCTGGGAGGTACTTTCAGAGGCAGTTATTCTCCTCTAAATGACAATATCATTAACGGAAGAATCAGAGGGGTTGCCGGTGTTGTTGGATGCACAAATCCAAAGGTTAAACAGGATTCCATCCATATTGAACTGGTGAGAGAATTAATCAAGAATGATGTCCTTGTCCTCCAGACGGGATGCTCACAGATATCTTTGTCAAAGGCAGGACTCCTTGTTCCTGAAGCTGCGCCCCTTGCAGGTCCCGGTCTTTCAGAAGTATGCGAAACAGTGGGGATGCCACCTGTCCTGGGTCTTGGGTCATGCGTTGACAACACTAGAATTCTCATTGCGGCATCCGCCATGGTTAAAGCCGGTGGTCTTGGAAGCAGCCTTGCAGATCTCCCCGTTGCCGGATGTGCGCCTGAATGGATGAGCGAAAAAGCACTGGCCATTGGGCAGTATTTTGTCGCATCCGGCGTATTTACCGTTTTTGGTATTGGATTCCCGTCCATCAAGGACACAAAATTCCACAATCTGCTGTTTGATGGTTTAGAAAAACAGGGATATGGGAAATGGGGCACCGCTTCTGATCCAATGGAAATTGCAAAGATGATGATCGCCCATATTGACAAAAAGCGAAAAGAACTTGGCATTGATAAATCAAGGGAAAGGACCCTTGTGGATATGTCGGACAGGCGTGATCTGGCATCTTAAATCCCGCAATAAATCACCAAATCAACCCGGCAACAAAGGAGATGCCGGGTTGATCTGTTTTCTAACACTATTTTAAGCCAAAACAAGCGTATCTAAAAACGTAAGGTTTCATTCATTTTGGGGATAATAACATTTGTTTCTATATGCTCATTATCTATTTTTTCAACAAAAGGTTTGATATCCACTGATTTTGATATGGGAGGGAAAAAATTATCTTGGTGATGGGGAATGACAATTTTAGGTTTTAGATGTTTGACATAATTCAAACCAATCTGACATATATCTGAGTGTCCCTGCAATGGCAAAAGCAGGATGTCAATTGGTTCATCCCTCATTTTTTCAAGCTCGTTTGAACTAGACCCGGCACTGCCAAAAAACTGAATAATCTTATCTTCAATGTAAAAACGCCAGCTTAAAACCGGCCCGCAGGGAAACTTGGAAAGCAGGGGAAAATATTTAAAAAATTGAATGTTAATTTTTAAAAGGGTTGAAAATACAAGTTTTATATCAAATTTAATATGTTCGCTAAAAAAAGCCTTTGCTGAATATTCGTTAAACTTAAACAATTTTTTATCCGTTAAAACCGTTTTGATTTGTTTCGCATCCACCTGATGATTCTTAAAAAAATCAGCTGCAATATCTGAGCAATAAATATTTGCATGTGTCTGACGGGATATTTGGGGAACATCCAGGATATGATCAAAATGCCCGTGGGAGATAAAAATCTGAGAGGCTTTTTTAATATCGTAAAGCGTTATATTCTGTTTTGGAATCGCATTCTGATTTCTGGACAGGTATGGATCAATCAGAAACACCTGATCATTTATTTTAATTTCAAACCCTGCGGTACCAAGCCATTTGAGGTCCATGAATTATTTTTCGGTAATCAACACATTAAAGGTGCTCATACAGTCAATGATCTCTTCTGTTTTTCCTTCATCTGCCGACCAGTATACTTTTTTGGTGTCTTCCACTTTCATGAGACATTCAGGGAAAAAATCATAATGGTCATCGCAAATCTTTAATACCTTTAATTTATCATTGGGAAAATTGGGGTCAGGGACGTGATCCGTCACTTCCCAGTCATCGGGAATAATAAATTCGGCTTTAATGTTTACTTCAATGGTTTTCATTTTTAAATCCTCAAAAAAGGTTCATAACTGGACATCCATTTTTAAGTTTACCTTTCTTATTAATACCAATGGGAGTATTTTCTTTCAAGAAAAAAACCTGTGACAGGATTTTCAAACCGGGCTTGTGGTGGGTTAAGGCCTCCTTTTAAGGCAAAATTATGTAATTTTTTATTAAATTTTTGAATTTATTGCCCAAAACTATTGATTTATACCCAATAAATATCTATAAAAATAGAGAAGCGCTTTAGATTAAAAGAATTTTTAATTTTCTTAACACCTTATTATAGTTTCGGTCATGGCAGAAAAATATATTTTTAAAAAAATAAAACAGTCAAATATGTTTCCTCAGCTTCCCCAGGTCATGTTGAAACTAATTAAAGCCTGCAACAGTGAAAATACGACAAATGAGGAGCTGACACAGATTATTTCTGCTGACCCCTCTTTAACTTCCAGGTTGATGCAGATTCTTGGTTCGACCTATATTAATCTGCCCAAAACCACGAACAGTATAAAAACAGCAGTTACTTATCTTGAAAAAGATACCATTCAAAATGTGGCCATCAGTACTGCTGCAATGCGGTTTTTCAATTTTTCAAAAGCCGCACCTGAATCTGTTATCGGCAAAATCTGGTACCATTCTTATAAGTACGGAGTAATTGCAAGAAAAATCGCCGAAGAAAACAATTTCTCCAACCCTGATGAATTTTTTCTGGCAGGCCTTTTGCACGATATTGGCCGCCTGGTGCTGTTGCAGAATTTTCCTGAAGATTACAAAGCCATTTTGCAAACATCCTCTGATGAGAAACAGACCATCTCCGCTGAAATGGAAATATTTGGTGCAGACACCCCGCAAATTAGCGCTTGGCTCTTCCGTCAATGGGATTTAAATCCTCTGATTTCAGATGCTGTCTTTTTTATAAATGAAAGTATCCAGCAGATTGAAGGCGCCCTTGACCACGTAAAAGTGGTTTATATTGCAAATTTTCTGGCCAGACATGATGCTCTGGAAAAAATTCCAGACATTATCTGCCTGACAGACATTTCTCCGGTAAAACTGGAAGGCATTGTTATTGAAGCTGAAAAAGAAGTTCTGGAAATGGCCAACAGTCTCGACATCAAGCTTGGTCAAACCCAGGACAACTTTTATGAAGACGCTCTAACATCAGAAATTAAAAACCTCTCCCTGTTCTACGGTACTCTGCAGAACCTTATGCATGCAAGGGATATTGAAACTGTTCTTGATATTGTACACAATGGATTTAAAATTGTCTTTAATATTCCCCGGATTTTTTACTTTCTTCTTGACGAAAAAAACAATATGTTAACTGGATACAGCAGCCGAAATGACAAATCGCATAACATTATAAAAAGTATTGCCTTACCATTATCAAACCAATCAAGCCTATTGATAAAATGTATTAATGAGTTAAAAGCTCAAAACAGTTTAAAACAAAGCGACAAAGAAGACCTTGCCATATCAGACAATCAAATTATTCGATTGCTTAAGGCAAAAGGACTATTCTGCGTTCCTGTTTATTCATCAGAAAAAGTATCAGGCGTAATGGTAATGGGGGTTGATGAAACAACCGCCAAAAGCCTTGAAGACAACAAAGGTCTGGTAAAACTTTTTTCAAAACAGACGGCTGTATGTATTCAGGGAATCCGTGATTACAATAATTATGCTGCTGATATTCACGAAAAAAAAATGGAAGCCTATTCCACCCTGACCGACAAGGTCATTCATGAAATTAATAATCCTATTTCAATAATTAAAAACTATATAGAAACCTTGGAGCTAAAGCTGCCTGACAAACATCCCGCCCAGGATGAACTTGTGTTCATCGGTGAAGAGATGAACAGAGTTGCTGGATTGCTGGATCAACTTAGAAGTTTTTCAAGACCGACAATCGACGGATTTGAGCTGGTGGATATCAATCAGGTGTGTCATAGCATATTGGAACTTTTAAAAAAATCCATCCTGCTGCCCAAACAGATTGAAGGGATTATAGAGATTGATTCTGAAGTACCCAAAGTCAAGACAGATCTGAACGGGTTAAAACAGGTATTGATTAACCTGGTTAAAAATGCGGCTGAGGCCATGGACAAATCCGGCAAAATAACCCTAACCACTCGATTTTTATCTGAATCACAGAAAATCCTGATTGATGAAAAAAAACAAATTCCAGGAAGTATTGAGATTATCATTTCAGACAATGGACCGGGTATTGATGAAAGCATAAAAGAGACCCTGTTTGAACCTTATACAACAACCAAAGCAGGATCATCCAACTCAGGTCTCGGGCTTTCCATTGTCCATTCCATTGTTAAGGAATTGAACGGAAAAATCCGGTGCGAATCACAAAAGGGTCAGGGAACCCGTTTTATTGTCACACTTCCGGTGAGCTCGTCAAAAAGAAAATAATATAGAGGCTTAAAACCATTGCAAAATCAAAATAAAAAATTCTTAAAAATGGTTGAACCGTTAAAATCCGGTGAACTTCTTGTTAAAGAAGGGTTCATAAGCCGTGATGATATTCATAAAGCACTTTTGCTCCAAAAAAAGGAACAAGACGCCTCATCATCTAAAAAAAACCGTCTTTTCGGAGTGATTTTATGTGAACTGAATTTAATCACACCATGGGATAATTATTATGTTCTCCATAAATATAATAGACTGCAATCCATTCAATCAACCCTGATTTTAAACAATGTGCTTCATAAAAAGGTTGTAAAAAAGGCTGAAAAAGACGCTTTACATCAAAATATCCCTTTTATCAGCTTTCTTATTGACGCAGGATTTGTAACCATTAGCCAGATGGAGATTCTAGTATTTGAATTGTTTCATATCCCTTTCAAGTCCATCAATAATTTTGTTTATAATAAAAATGACTTGACCCTTTTGGCTCAAACGCTGGACAAAGAAAAATCCATGAAAAATAAAACCATTCCACTGGTTTTAAAAGATAATACAATCCTATTTGGCATTACCGATCCTGACAACATTTTGTACATACGAAAACTGAACGATATGTTTCCCCAATACCGGTTTAAAGCAATGTTTATTTCTTTTACCCGGTTTTCAATATTGCATAATCAATTGTATGAAAGCGACACAAAAACAGCTTCAACAAAAAACAGCGCAGCAATAACTCCAAAAGAACCAGCAGCACCGGCCCCACCCATAAAAAAACCTTTGGACCTGTCTTTGCTTTTAAATTTTACGACATCCATTAAAGACCCTGAAAAAGAATTTAATTCCATCCAGACACTTTATGAAAGGTATGAATTACTCCGGCAATTAATTGGAAATCCAAAACGCGATAATCTTCAAAATGAATTTAACGAATTTATTACACAAACCCATAGAAAAATCACCTGGGAATATAAGAATCAAATTATCAAATTTTCGTTAAAAAGAGAAAACGGGGATGTAAAAATAATTGCATTTCCTAAAGCATAGGTAAACCATTATGGCAAGAATTATTACAATTACCAGTGGAGAAGAGGGGACCGGAAAGACAAGTATCAGTTTAAATCTGTCTTTGTCTCTGGCTTCCAAAGGATTTAAGGTCTGTTTGTTTGACGCAGATGCTGGTCTTTCCAATGTCCATATTTTCACTGGCATTTATCCTGAAAAAAAATGGACATCTATTTCAGGTCCATTTAATTTAGAAGACTTCATTATTAAAAACTATCATGGAATAGATATAGTACCGGCAAGTTCTGTGGTTAAAAAATTAACAGACCTGACCCGTGAACAAACCAAAGTCCTTGTAAATGCATTTTTAAATCTTGAGGATTATGATTATTTCATCCTGGACACGTCCGGCAACATGTCATCTCAGGCGCTTTCCTTTTGCTTGGCATCCCATGAAATTATCCTTGTGTCCACCGGTGAATCGATATCGCTTACCAATGCATATTCAATGTTAAAAAAGCTTTCAAAACATCGGTATGACCTGCCTGTGAAAGTTGTTATTAATAAGGCTGTATCAGGTAAACTTGCAAAAAAAGCCTATAACCAGTTAAAAGAAATTGTACATAAATTTCTTCCCATTAAAATCAACCCCTTGGGAACTATGGCCTCTGATAAAAATGTACAGGCTTCTGTCATCTCCCAAATGCCTTTTCTTATACTGTTTCCGGATTCAATTGCATCAAAGTGTATCCATTCCATCACTGCAAAACTGTTAAACAAAGCAGACAGGATTCCGGTTATACCCCTGGAGCTTTTCTGGGACAAATGTTTGTCTTTTCTTAAGATGCTTCATAGACCCAAACAAAAATCAGCCTCCCCAAAAAACAGCGATAAAAAAAGGAAAGAACAAGACCTGGACATTAAGAAAACGCTTTTTAATATTGAATCAAGGCTTTCTATCCTGACCAGAGAAATGAGCAATATTAAAAAATCCCTTAGAACCTATGCTGCTCCACCAAAAAAGAAAAAAGCGAAGGTCATCAAGCCACATGTACCCATGCCAAAAGAGCTAAAAGCGAAGGTCATCAAGCCACATGTGCACTTGCCAAAAGAGCTAAAAGAAAAAGTTGTCAAGCCAAATGTACCCACACCAAAAGAGATATCTCTTGATTTTGAATCATGGGTTAAAAAAAAGGTCAAATAAAACCAAAAAAGTGTTACACTTCTGAAAGGTGAAAAATACTCATACAATTTTTCAATTCTTCCGGTGTTCCCGTGTGCTTGCCTTTTTCATCGGATAATTTTACGGTTTTTCGCCAGGGTTTGTTTAAGGAGGCACGGCATTTAGTAAGCTTGATCACCATATTTAAAGGAGTAACACCAACATCATTTGTCAGGCTTGTTCCAATACCATAAACATCCCGAATCCTGCCATTACAATATTTATGAATCTTCACAGCCTTCTCAACATCAAGGCCATCTGAAAACACAATTGTTTTGGCTGAGGGATCAATATGAAGTTTTTTGTAGTGCTGGATGATTTTATCCGCAAAGGCTAAAGGGTCACCTGAATCCTGTCTCACTCCATCAAACAATTTGGCATGAAAAGTATCAAAGGTGGATAAAAAAACATCTGTTGTATAGGTGTCGGTTAATGCAATCCCAAGATCGCCATGAAAAACTCTTACCCAGGCATCCTGTGCCGAGGGATTGGCCATTTGATACCCATGAAGAGCGGCATGAAACATAAACCATTCATGGGCAAAGGTACCTATGGGTTTAAAATCGAACACATGTGCAAAATGGACGTTACTTGTGCCTATAAGGGTATGATTCCCATGATTTAAGAAATCCCGGATCACATTTTCTTGGTTCCCGGCGGAAAATCTGCGACGGGTGCCAAAATCAGCAAACTTAACACCGTTATCTGAAAGCGCCTTGGCCTTATTCAAATTTTTCTGCTGAATCTCATTTTTGGGATCTATTTTTTGGCGGGTCATTTTGAAAAATAGTTCACTTATAATGGCCATTATTGGAACTTCCCACAAAATGGTTCTATACCAGGAACCCGTAATTTTTAATGTTAAGATATCCTTTTCCTGCTTGATCCTTACTTCATCGGGGTCATATCTGTAGGATTCAAGATAATCAAGGTATACAGGGGTTAAAAAATAACATGTTTTTTCTAGAAAGGTTTTCTGATCCAAACTCAATTTAAATGCTGCCATCTTTTCAATTTCAAGCTCAACCTTTTTAGCCAATCCGTCAGGGAAAGGGGTTAACCCACGGTTAATAAACTCATACTGGGCCTGAGCCCTGGGATAAAGCATATGAACGGCCTGTTGCATGGAAAATTTGTAAAGGTCATTATCAAGAATGCTTTGGATCATAATCTACAACTCCTGAATCATTTTTCAAAACATATTAAACGCGAATGGTCTCAAAAAGGCAAATTTTTATTGACTTTGCAGACCATGGGTGCACCCCTTCCAATAGAGGCAAAACATTTCAGGCATTCATCACATGGAATAATATCAGCATCATTTCTCTCAAGCATTTTTTTGGCTGTCTCCGGATCGCATATCATCTGACGGCCAATGGCAACCATATCGATTTTTTCATTTTCAACTGCTTTGAAGGCGGCCGGGCCAATACCGAACTTGCCAACGGCAATAACGGGAAGCTTTGTTTCTTCTTTAAAGGCAGCGGTAAGGGCAACATTTGCTCCTGAAGGCTCATCTTTAGGCAGAGCTGAAGATCCTGCAAGCACGGTTTTATTGTCAAGGGATTTGAAACCGCCATGGGCAATGAGTGAAATATCAAAAACATCCACCCCCTCATCTGCCAGCAAACGGCCTATAATAATAGCGTCTTCAAGGGTTTGCCCCCCATCTATTTTTTCAATGGCATTTATCCTGAAAAAAATAGGGTATTCGCCTCCCAGCTCCTGGCGAACCTTTCTTACAACTTCCAAAGCAAGGGTTGCACGGCCTTTTGCGTCACCGCCATAGCGATCCGTTCTTTTGTTTGTCAAAGGAGATAAAAACTGGCTCAGTAAATACAGATGAGCCCCATGTATCTCGATACCGTCAAATCCCGCTTTAGAGGCACGAATAGCTGCTTTGGAAAAATCATTTATCAATCGCTCTATGTCCTGAGTATTCATTTCAATGGGATCAACATCCGGCCGAAACGCCACATTTGATGGAGAAAATCCATGCCTTTGATCCTTATTTGGCGGGCATCGTGGTCCTGCATGGTTCAATTGTACAACAGCCAGAGCGCCCTTTTCCTGGATGGTTTTTACCAGTTTGGTCATACCCGGGATCTGTGAATCATTCCAGAGACCGAGACTACCCGGAACAATACGGCCGGTAGACTGAACAGATGTTGCCTCTACAACTATAAGCCCCACATCCCTGGAACGTTCCCTGTAAAAATCTAAAATGTCCTGGGTAACCAAACCGTCATGTGACCCGTAGTTTGTTGTAATAGGGGCAAGCACCAATCGATTTCTAAATGTCATCTTTTTTATTTTAAGTTCATTATTCATTATTGTCATTTGTTCTTTCCCTCCGGGTATGATTCATATTATTTATCGCTTAAATCCTTTTGGATTTGTTTGCCAAGAGACGCAGCTTTTCTCCATACTTCAGTTTGATCTTCAACGGAAATGCACTTGTCTTTTGATGCTTTGGCCTTATCACCGAAAAGCAGTGGCACCGCACTCATTTCACATTCATTTCCTTTGCCGCAGGTCAGACAGGGTACATTCCCCTTGACTTCAATTTGACCAATGAGTTTCATTCTGTCCATATGCATTTCCATTGCAATCATTTCACTCACCTTATTGGTAATCACAGGAGCAAGACCTGTTACAATAGTAGCAGCCAATTTGCCTTTTACCAGATTATTTACATGGCGCAATGACCATAGCCTTTCGAGGAATGCCTTTGTGAATCCATCCATGGAACCGTACGGACAATAGCTTCCAACAATGAGAGCACCTGCCTTTTTTATTTTTTCAGCAAGATAGGGAAAATCGTCTTTTACCTTACATATATTATCTTCAACACATTTTTTACATGCCATACAGGGTCTTACATTAATACAGCTTAATTTTATAAACTCATGATCAAGACCTGTGGATGCCAAAATATATTTTACAATTTTATCTGTATTGCTGTTTTTAACAGGACTTCCTGAAATACCTAACACTTCAATACTCATATAAAATCCTCTTTGTCTGGGATCTGGATAATATTCTAATCTTTACAGAAAAAGGTTCAAACTACAATAAAAACAGATTTTTTTCAAAATTAATATCTTAGGAACCTGTCTGAATCATCACCCTTTTGTTACACAAATCACTTTTATTAATCAAGGTCTTCTGGTTTGCGCTTTGATGCCTCTTTGCGCCCGCTTTAAAATTTTTTATTGCCATCTAACAATGAAGATAAATCACAAGGTATCCCGCCACCCATAGCAGCACCATGGAGTGTAGAAAAAATCCAGGTTTTCTACTTGACAACTAAGTTATCTTCAATATGCTAAGTATAGTAGTGAGCAGCACACAGGAGCTTCAAATTTTGAACCAGATAATTCGCAACATCAAACAGACATAATGCGGTAGTCATAAAAAGGAGGCCGCTATGAATATTTTAATCAATCAAGATATAGTTGGCGTTATTTTAGTTGATGTCCAGGGAGATTTTACAACCCTAAACCAGGGCTCACTGGCTGTCGAAGGAACAGATCAATCCTATATTGATGCTCTCCTTAAAGCCACAAAACAATTAAAGGATAAAGGGTTCAAAATTTTTGCCACCCAGGACTTCCATCCTGAAAACCATGTCTCTTTTTATTCCAACCATAAAAATAAAAAACCCTATGAAACCGTTGACATAAACGGCCGGACTCAAATGCTATGGCCGCAACACTGTGTGATGGGAACCCCAAATGCAGACATTCTCATTGATAGAGATCTGTTTGAATCAATCATTCAAAAAGGCATGGATCCAAAATATGATTCATATTCTGGTTTTTTTGATGATGGCGGTATAAAAACAGAACTTGATGAAACGCTTAAATCACATAAGGTTAACACCCTTATTGTATACGGTCTTGCTACGGATTATTGCGTCAGGGCAACAGCAATGGATGCGATTAAATTAGGGTTCAAGGTCATTGTAATTGAAAATCTGTGCAAAGGTGTTGCCAAGGATACGAGTGATTCGGCCCTTAAGGAAATGATGTTGGCAAATATAACCGTAATTCCTACCATTTCAGATATTATATAAAATTAAAGCCATGACATCTGTTACAGATCTATTTCATCCGCTTATCGAAAATTGGTTTCGTGATTCTTTTATTCATCCAACAGATATCCAAAAGCGTGCCTGGCCCAAAATTTCCAATAAAAAAAATGTGCTTATCACAGCACCCACAGGAAGCGGAAAAACCCTGACTGCTTTTTTATGGTTCATTAATCAGTTTGCAACAAACAATCTTCCAACGGGAGTAACCCGTGTTTTGTATGTGTCACCGTTAAAGGCATTGAACAATGATATACAACGGAATCTGAATCAGCCCTTAGGGGAAATTAAACGCATTTTTGATGCCAATGGGGAAATATTTCCTGATATTAGAGTAATGACCAGAAGTGGAGATACCTCTCAGGGAGAGCGGAGAAAAATGGTGCGCCACCCGCCAGAAATTTTGATTACAACCCCGGAAAGCCTAAATCTGTTGCTCAGCTCCAAATCCGGCAAAGATATGTTGTACCATATATCTGCAGTGATCCTTGATGAAATTCACGCAGTGGTCGGTAACAAGAGAGGTGTTCACCTGATCACAGCTGTGGACAGGCTGATCAGGCTTTCAGGTGAGTTTCAGCGCATATCCCTTTCCGCAACTGTGAAAAAACTGGATATGGTTGCTCAATTTGTCGGAGGGTATCGCATGGTCGAAAATGGAGCTAATCCCCGATATGTCGCCCGATCCGTTGAAATTGTCAAATCAAAAATTAAAAAAGATTATAGAATTTGTGTCAGATTTCCTAAAAGAGCAGAAGAACCTGTTGAGAATTCGGTTTGGGATTCTTTGGCCAAAGAATTTAAGGATCGTGTCAAAAAAAACAGGTCAACTTTGCTCTTTACCAACGGCCGCAGACTTTGCGAAAAGATGACATATAAAATCAATAAATTGTCAGGATCGCCCCTTGCCTATTCACATCACGGTTCTCTATCTAAACAGCTTCGACAGAATGTTAAACAAAATCTTAAAAAAGGCGAACTAAAAGCAATAGTGGCAACCAGCTCCCTTGAAATGGGAATCGATATCGGACATCTTGATGAAGTCATTCTGATCCAGTCACCGCCCTTTGTTTCATCGGCTATCCAAAGGATTGGCCGGGCCGGACATCACGTGAACATGGAAAGCCGCGGAACCCTTTATTCGGCAAACCCTCAGGATCTTATTCCTTCAGCAGTACTGGCAAAGGCCATTGACGAACAGGATATTGAACCGTTGCACCCTGTACTATGTCCTCTTGATGTGCTTGCCCAGATTCTTGTTTCCATAACTGGGCTTGAAACATGGGATATGGATGAATTGTTCCATTTTCTAAAAACAAGTTATCCCTTTAGAAATCTTGACCGCAAACAGTATGAGCTTGTTTTAAACATGCTGGCAGGCCGTTACTCAGACACAAGAATCAGGGAATTAAAGCCCAGGGTATCCATTGATCGGCTGGATAATACCGTTCAGGGTAAAAAAGGGGCGTTGCTGGCGCTTTACACTTCAGGGGGAACCATACCCGACCGTGGATATTTCCAACTACGGCACCATGAAACCCGTGCCCGGATCGGTGAACTGGATGAGGAATATGTCTGGGAAGCAAAAATCGGCCAGATTGCCACTTTGGGAACCCAGAACTGGAAAATCATCCAGATCACCCATAATGACGTTCTTGTTTTACCTGTCGGGAATAGGCTTATGGAAGCACCCTTCTGGATTGGGGAAGGGATAAACCGGGATTATCATTTCTCACAATTGATCCTGAAGTTTCTGAAAAATATTGATGAGCAGCTAAATTTGCCTGATCTTGATACTGTTCTGGAAAAACAATTTCATTTGGATACCAATGCTGCCAAAGAATTGATCAGTTTTTTAAAAAGGCAAAAAAAAGTTACAGGTTCTGATTTGCCACACCGCCATCATATTTTACTTGAATACGTAAGGTCCGGTCCGGATGGCAGCCCGGGATCCATGTTAGTTATCCACACCCTTTGGGGAGGACAGCTTAATCGCCCTTATTCCCTTGCTCTGGAAGCTGCCTGGGAAAAACACTTTGAAGAAAAGCCTGAAATATTTCCGGGAAATGATGCCGTTGTGATTCAACTTCCCCATAAAGTAGCACCTGAAGAAATCCTGAGTCTGGTCACATCGGCAAATATGGAATCCCTTCTTAAAAAACAATTGGAAAAAACCGGTTTTTTTTCCGCCCGCTTCAGGGAGTGTGCCGGAAGAGCCCTTCTTGTGACCAAAAACAAAATCAATCATAGAATGCCCCTTTGGATGACAAGATTAAAATCTAAAAAATTATTGGAAAATATTCTGACATATGAAGATTTTCCTATTTTGCTGGAAACGTGGCGGACCTGCCTTAAAGATGAATTTAATCTCAACCAATTGCAAAAAATGCTTAATGAGTTGGAGACAGGTGCCATCGCATGGACAGCCGCCTTTACTAATCGGCCCAGTCCATTTGCCGCAAGCATGGCATGGAATCAAATCAACCAATACATGTACCAGGAAGACCAGGGTGCCTCTTCTGCCTCTTCGCTGGGTACTGATCTTATCCGCGATGTTGTTTTTTCCGATAATTTACGTCCGGCAATATCTTCATCTCTTATTAAAAAATTTGAGGTAAAATGCCAGAGACTGTCACCCGGATATCCCCCTCTATCCCCACGGGACCTTATAGATTGGGTTAAAGAACGGATTGCCATTCCATACGATGAATGGCAGATGTTATTGGAAAAAATAGAGTCTGAAGTTCCGGAAGGGTTTGAGCAAATCAAGGATTTGGCCTTAATAAAGCTTGCCATCCTTACCCATGAAAATAGTGTTGAGCCTTTGGTGGTTTCTTTGGAATTGATTTCAAAAATTATCCAGGCATGGTACGGGCCAAAACAAAATATTTCACTGAAAACATTGTCTGGAAACCCATTTACCCAAAAGCCCTCTTTCAAAATAAAACACCAGGGTGAAAAACATGAAAAAGATTTTTCTGTTCTGGGTCAGTGGTTACAATTTTATGGACCCAAAAATATAGAATTTATCCAAAAAACGCTGGGAATTGATAATCATCATCTGGAAAATCATCTCAACTATCTGATTGAAGCCCGTCAGGTGATTTCCGGAAAACTTGTGGAAAAAGGTTGTGATCATGATGTGTGCGACAGTGAAAATTTTGAAATTCTCCTAAGGCTTTCCCGATCTAAAGCGATCCCAAGATTTCAGCCGCTTGATATCCAGTATCTGCCACTTTTCATAGCCGATTACCAGGGTCTTTTAAAAAACCAGGATAGTATTGATGCCCTGTTTGAGTGCATAGAGCAGCTGATATGTCTTCCCATTGCTGCAGAGGCTTGGGAATCGGACGTCCTTCCTGCAAGAATTCAGGCCTACCACCCATCTTTTTTGGACACGATTATGCAGGAAGGGGACCTTCAATGGCTGGGTCATGATAAAAAAAAGATAACATTCTGTTTTAAATCAGATCTTGATTTTTTCCAATATCCTATGGATTCTAATAAAACATCACACAATAAGAGAAACCAAGACAAAGACGAACCTGATTTGGAAAATATTTTTAAGGATGCAGGGGCAAGATATGATTTTGCAGGGCTGCTGGGTGTTACAGAATATGATTCAACCAAGCTATCAAAAAAAATCTGGGATATGGTCTGGAATTCAAAACTGTCCAATGAAACATTTTCAGCATTGAGAAAAGGGATTGAAACCGGATTTAATGCCCCGGATATTCCAAAAACAAAAACAGTAACCCATTATGGTAGAAGGCATGCCCGTGGTAACAAAAGCTTTACCCAATGGCGGGGATCTCTTCCTTTTGCCGGTCATTGGTTTAAACCGGTTATACCTGATGATTCAATGGATTTTATCGTGCAGGAAGAGCTGAATAAGGACCGGGTAAGACTGCTTCTGGATCGATATGGTATTTTGTTTAGGGAATTGGTGTTAAGGGAGCTTCCACAATTTAAGTGGCAACATATTTTCCGTTCGCTTCGTCTCATGGAATTGGCAGGGGAAATTCTGGCCGGCTTTTTTTTCAACGACATTCCCGGGCCACAGTTTATCTCCCAAAAAGCCTTTCGCAAACTACAATTACAATTGCCAAAAGATGTGGTTTACTTTATGAATGCCACTGATCCCGCATCACTTTGCGGTATACCAATAGCCCCATTAAAACAAATTCTACCCAAAAGACTTTCCAACACCCATCTGGTCTTTAAGGGGAAACATTTAAAACTTGTTTCCATGAAAAACGGAAAAGAGCTTGTGATTCATGCCCACCCTGAGGATGAAAATATAATCGAGTATCTGGCCCCCTTAAAACATCTTTTGAACAGGCAGTTCAGGCCATTAAAAAAGATTACCATTGAAAAAATCAATGGAGAGTCTGTTGAAAAGAGTCCATATATAAATGCGTTTAAAACTATTTTTAATGTTCTGGTTGAATATAAAAAAGTCATCCTCTATAAAAAAATGGATTTTGAATAAAAATCAAAACAACATGGCCTTTTAAGAATACAGGAATGTATTGATTTCAACAATTATCACCTTTATCATTACATATCAAAAAAGTTTAATAGCAAATGATACTTTCTTTAAATGGCTGTTTATAGTTGACTAACTATTTGAAAATAGGATCATATTTGCTGCGTTTCAAATGGGTTAATTACAAATTTCTCAACCGTCAGAGTTTATATGATTGTAATAGTTACTTAACCAGATTTTTTTCAAGGTGATATATGACATCGGCAGGCAAACAATCAATTCAAAAAAAGGCCCCGGGTGATGAGAAAACAGCCAAACCCAGAAACAAAAAAAATATGCTTGTACAGAATCGAATCCATACACTTCTAAAGTTTCTTCCAGACCCGGTATTAGCTTTCTCTCTCGACAACAAAGTCGAATATATAAACCCGGAATTTGAAAAGGTATTTGGGTGGACTTTAAAAGAGGTAAAAGGAAAAAATATTAAATTTATACCTGATCATGTGATTGATCAAACAAAAGAGCGAATGAAGCAATTGCTGAAAAATCGTTCATCTTATAACTTTGAAACCCAAAGATACACCAAAGACGGACGTATTCTCGATATTTTGATAAATGGTTCAATTTTATATAATGAGAAAAATAAACCGTCGGGACTGGTTCTGGTATTTAGGGATCTAACCGTTGAAAAACGTATGACCAAAAGTAATCAGATCATGTTCAAAATTTCCAATGCCCTGCATCAATACCAGAAACTGGGAGATCTTATTACCCTGATAAATAAAGAAATACAGACTCTGATATCAGTGGAAGGTTCTTTTATAATGTTGGCAGATAAATCAAAAGAACAGCTCTATTTTTTATCTGCCCAGTATCGTGACTCTGAATCTGAAAAACAATTTAAAAAAATAAAATTCCCAGACAATCAGGGCGTTTCCGGTCGTGTTTACAAAAGCGGAAAACCCATGATTATTCCCGATGTCTCAAAGTGCTCTTTTTTTCTGAAACGTATCAACGAGGAAACTGATCTTGTCACAAAGAGTATGCTTTCTGTACCCCTAAAACTAAAAGACAAGGTAATTGGTGTGGTCACTGTTGCTAATAAACACCATGGAGAATTTGATAATATCGATATTGAACTTTTGAGCATGGTGAGTAATACGATTGCTTTGCCTATTGAGAATGCCAGGATACATGAAGAATTGGAAAAATCCTATAAAGAGTTGAAAAACTTAAACCATGCAAAGGACAAGGTAATCAACCATCTTGCCCATGAGCTCAAGACACCGATATCTGTTTTGGGCGCCTCCATGAATCTTTTGTCAAAAAAGTTTAAAGCTCAAGGGATAGCAAACAAATTAATTAATAAAATTTTTGCAAGAGGATTCAGAAACCTGGACCGAATTCTTGAAATACAGTATGAGGTTGAAGACCTTTTAAGGAAAGATGATTTTAAAGCCTATATGATTCTTAACCGGCTTGTTGAAGCCTGCAAAGATGAATTAGCCGTTTTAATAGAAAATGAAACTGAAAATACCCAAATTTTAGATAAAGCCCATGACGCCATGGAATCCATTTTCGGTCCCAAAAAAATCCATGCCCAATCACTGTTTTTAGATGAGTATATTCCAAAATTGATTGAAAAAATTCGATCAGAATTTATGCACAGGAAATGTTTCTTAAACACCAAGATGGATGAAGCCTGCGCTGTTCATATCCCTCCGGAAATTCTCGAAAAAGTGGCAACAGGGATTATCAGAAACGCATTTGAATACACCCCTGATAATAGCAAGATTGATATTGTTATAAAACGTATAGAAAATTTTTCTGAATTGATCATAACAGATTATGGAATCGGATTTACAAAAGAAAAATTGGATTTAATTTTTGGAAATTATTTTGCACCTCCTGAAACCACAGAGTATTCAACAAAAAATCCCTATGATTTTAATGCAGGCGGCAGTGGATTTGATCTTCTGAGAATAAAAATTTTTTCTGAGTCTTATCATTTTAGAATATGGATTGATTCAGATCGATGCCGCTTTATACCTAATGAAAATGATCTTTGCCCGGGTGATATTGATTTATGCAAAGCGTGCAAAACCCAAAAGGATTGTCTCAATTCAGGGGGCTCTTCCATCCATATTCAATTTCAGTTATGATTGATTTTAGGTAAAGAAGACCAGACTTAGGTTTAAATTTTCAAGCCTGTGCCCTTTGCCTGAATGTTGATTTTCCGGGCAGCATTGAAAATATTTTGACAAGAATCGATTAGGGGACTTTGTGCAAGTATTGTTGGTGAAGGTGAAATCATGTCTTAGAAAACAGTGTTGACTTGACCCATTGATTATATCGCCTTATATTGAAAAAAACGCAGGTTCACACCCTGATAATGTCCAGGATAATAAAAGGAAATCCTTGAAAGATGTTTGGTTTAATCAAAAAAATTATGGGCAGCAACAATAACCATGTGAAGCCGACAGACGACGATATTATAGACGCTCATTTGGCATTGACGGTTCTGCTTCTTGAGGCAGCCTATGCAGATGGCCAGTGCAGTGCTGATGAAAAAAGGCATCTTGTTGAAACACTTGTGACAAAATTCGGGATATCTAGAAAGGAAATTGATACCCTGCTCGCCGATAGGAACAAAGGACAAAGAGACTATGTGGACCTTTTTGCCTATACTCAATTTATAAACAAAAATTTTTCCGAAGAACAAAAGATCGAATTAATGGAATCTGTCTGGCGTATTATTTTATTGGACAATCACCTTGAAGCTCATGAAGACCACTTTGCCCACAAACTTGCAAACCTTCTTGGTCTCAACCATAAAGAATTGATCGACGCTAAATTGAAAGCCAGAAAACAACTTTTATGAATAGATAGCAGGAAAATCTGTATGGGAAGTGCTGGATAGTTGCTGGGACCATGTATGCCATGCAAATTCCCCTTTGGATGATTCATCTTCAAACGGTGAATCCTTTATTTCTGCAATTAACCAATCAGACCAATTGTCACAAAATTATCCCTTAGAATTTAAGATTTGCTCCTTTACGCTATTGCATATATGAATTTGTCTTGACAAAATTAAATTTCTGGGCTTTAATTGTTGCAATCGTTGCAATCGACTTAAAAATTATTTGGTTTGAAAGTAATTAACAATGCCCATGAAAAAATATTTTACGATGTCACAAGCTGCCAAGGTTTGTATAGTTGACAGGTCCACCATGCATAGATGGGTAAATGCAGGTAAAATCAAATCCTATTCAACTCCTGGCGGACACAAACGTATTCTTCCCCAAGACCTAAAGATATGGCTGGAAAAAAATGGACTTCCTTTCCATATTGATGAGTTGAATAATGATAAAAGAAAAATCTTAATTGCTGATGATGACATAAGCATTCAAAAATATTTAAAAAAGATACTTAGTGGTATTTTAATTGAACTGGAGTTTGCTTCGGATGGATTTGAAGCGGGTAAAAAACTGGTACAATTTCATCCGGATCTTATAATTCTAGATCTTTTTATGCCGGGAATGGATGGTTTTGAAGTGTGCCGACGTGTGAAGGAGGATAAGGCAACATCTAAAACCAAAATATTGATTATGAGTGGACACGGGAAAAAAGGAAATGTTGAAAAAGCTCTATCGCTGGGTGCTGACGACTTTTTAGAAAAGCCGTCCTCTAAAAAAAAGATACTAAATTGTGTTGAAAAGTTATTAAAGCCATAATCCCTGAAAGGACAATGAATAATAGGAGTATTATTTTATGATTTGAAAGGGGTTTTTTATGAATCAGCAACAGATGATATCCATAATTGTAATTATTGCCACCCTTTTGGGAATGGGGATTTACTTTTCAGTCAAAAAAAGCCAGGACCCCATAAAAATTGGATACATAGGCACAACTTCAGGTAAATTAGCTGCAATGGGAATATCGGGCAGAAACGGTGCACTTTTAGCTGTAAAAGAAATAAATGACGCCGGAGGAATAAAAAAAAGATTAATTGAAATGATTGTTGAAGATGATGCAGGAGATCCGGAAAATTCCTATAAAGCCGCTCAAAAACTATATGAACAGGGTATAAAATTTATTATAGGGCCTTTTACTACTGGTTCGGCGACAGCGGTTTTGCCTTTTATCAATCAAAATAAAATATTGACCATAGGCCCTGCTACGGCAGGTGAAAATCTTGCGGGCCAAGATGATTATTTTATTAAACTTTATCCTTCTACCAAAATTATTGGACAAAAAATCGCCAGTCTTGCTCTGGATTTAAAAATTGGCAAGATAGCAATTATTACCGATCATCGAAACAAAAAATTCGGCGATACTATGATCGATGGATTTAAATCTGTATATCCATCCAAAGACAATATTAACATTATTGAATATTTCTCAAACAAATCATTTAGCCATTTTAATATTGCACAAAGTGCAATGGGGACTGAGCCTGAAGGCGTCTTTATCATATCAAGCCCGATTGATACTGCATTAATTATTCAAGGACTTAAAAAAATAGAATGGGATCTTAATATTTTTACCTCTCCTTGGGCCATTTCTAAACAGCTAATAGAAAATGGCGGGAAAGCCATTGAGGGATTAATGTTTTACGCCCCGTATATTGCAGACGATGAAAGTGAAAGATATAAAATGTTTACCGCCAATTTTCAACACCGTTTTAATGAGGCCCCTACCCATGTTTCACAATTCAATTATGAGGCTGTAAATGTGTTGATCCAAGGACTTTCGGATTCAAAATCCCATGAACCGGATTCGGTAAAACATAGGATTTTACAAAAGAAAAATTTTAAAGGCATTCAGTCGGATTTTTCACTAAATTCAAAAGGCGATGCCAATCGAAAATTATATTTACACAAAGTTCAAAACAGTGCTTTTAAATCCATAAGTGATATACGATAATATGATGAAAACCCCTAGTCTCAGACATCAGCTGTTTTTAGTTTCTCTTGTCCTAATTGTGCTATTGATGGGCGTTACTTTTTTGATATCAGGATCCTTACTTGATAATCTCAAAGAAAATATCGCCAAGCAGAATTCCAATCTTTCCAATATAATTAAAGAACATACAGAATATGTTTTAAAGCAACCGGTCCAGGAACTATCCAAACTAATAAACATGATTGAACTAGACAGTTTTAAAAATGATGTTCTCATTCAAGACGAACTGGAGGACATATTAAGGTTCAATCCATTTTTTGAATTGATACAATTGTTAAATGAGGACGGACAAATCACACATGTTGCTCCATACAGAATAGACCATATTGGGTTAGATATGTCTAATCATTCGTTTTTCGTATCAACACGGCATGAATTTAAAATTGTATGGTCTGACGGATTTATCTCCTCTCAGACAAGTTCGCTTTCGACAACCATTTCAATCCCTTTTAGAGAAGGGGTTTTAATTGCCCAGCTGCATCTTGATCACCTCAGTGACATCCTTCAAACATCAGTCCTTGGAAAAGGGGGTTTTGCAGCGATCACTGACAAAAAAGGAACCATTATCGCACATTCTGATAAGGATGTTGCAAAAAAAAGTATCAATATTGCGAATCTAACATCCATAAAAAATGCTCTGGCTGGTAATACTGGAAATTGGGAAGAGACATGGAATGGATCACCTGGACTGGCAAGTGTTTCATTAGTTGATATAAACGAATGGACAATTATAGTTTTTCAACCCGATTCTGTCGTCAAGGCGGTATTAAGCCGTATTGAGCGAACAAACCTGTCTATTTTGGTTACATTATTCCTGATTGCACTTTCACTTCAATATGTCATTTTATATAAATGGATAAAACCCATTCGTAAATTAGAGGATCAGAGTCGACGTGTCTCAATGGGTGTGTATGATCAAAAGATGAAAGCCGATTACCGCGAATTTGTTTCCGTAAGCAATAGTTTTAATTCCATGGCTGAAAAAATTCAGCAAAGAGAAAAAGAGTTGAGACAGAGCGAAGAAAAATTCAAATCCATGATGGAAGGGATGTCCGATGGCGCATATATATGTTCGCAAAACTATATAATTACCTATCTAAATCCGGCCATGAAAGAGATCGTTGGCCATGATGTGACAGGGCAAGTATGCTTTCAAGCCTTTCATGACAGGGAGAAAAGATGTAAGAGGTGCTCTTTCGATGATATAGAGAAAGGTAAACACGTAGAATATGAAATGAATTTTAAAGGGGACAATAGAACCTTTTCAATAAAGAGTTCTCCTATTTCTCAATCAAATGGGGAAATAGCCAAACTAGCCATTTTTAGAGATATCACCCATATCAAAGAAATGGAGGCTCAACTTCGCCAAGCACAAAAAATGGAATCTATTGGTATAATGGCTGGCGGTGTTGCCCATGATTTTAATAATTTATTATATATGATCATCGGGAACACTGAATTGGCTTTGGAAGATACCCCTATAAAAAGTTCTGCATTTGAAAATCTGGAATCCATAAAGTCGGCAGGCTTAAAAGCCGCCGGAATCGTAAAGCAATTACTTGATTTCAGCCGCAAAGCAGATCCAAATCTAAAGGTTATTGATGGGGTATCAGTGATTAAGGAAGCCTTGGAATTTTTAAGAGCAACTATTCCTTCAACCATAAATATAGTTCAATTATTACCAAAGGATTCAATTGCAATAATGGGTGATCCCATTCAAATTCATCAGGTTTTTATGAATATATGTACAAATGCATCTCAGGCCATGGAAGCCACTGGCGGTAATTTAGACATTATTGTTAAACAGGTGACTTTTGAACATCATGCCACAATCAATCATAGTAATCTTGCACCGGGAGCGTATCTCAAAGTCATTATTAAAGACTCAGGATCGGGTATCCCCAAAAACATCAAGGACCAGATTTTTGATCCTTATTTTACAACAAAAGAATTCGGGAAAGGTTTGGGCATGGGTTTGTCTGTTGTCCTTGGTATTATTAAAAGTCACAACGGCGCCATTTCAGTTGATAGTAGCCCTAATGATGGAACAGCATTTACAATTTTCCTGCCCATAATTAGCGATCAGCCTGAAAGTGAAAATGGTGAACCAGACGTTTTTCCAAAAGGATCTGAAACAATTTTATTCATTGATGATGAAAAATCCTTAGTTGATATGACAAAAAAAATATTGATGCGTCTTGGGTACGTTGTTGATGCTACAATGGATCCAATAAAGGCGATTAATTTATTTAAGGAAAATCCCCAGACCTATGACCTGGTGATTACCGACATGACCATGCCGGAAATGACCGGGTTAGAATTGCTAGAAAAATTAAAAAAAATCCGAAATGATATCCCCATTATTATTTGTACGGGATACAGTTCAGTTTTGGATGAGAAAAAAGCCAAAAAACTTGGTGTTTCAGCTTATTTAATGAAACCGGTTCCAATGTCTAAGTTAGCCAAACAGGTAAGACAGATTATGGATGACCCTCACCCATTTACTGGATAGGGTAAATATAGAAAATTCGACCTCATTTTCTCATTTCTTAAATTTTAAAGATGTTACCATGCCTGCCAGATAATCAATTGGTGTTTTTTGCGTGCTTCCTGCCACTGCACCGATAATTTTATTGCTTTTATAAGCAAAAACACCCACGGTTAATAAGTCAAATGTTTGATATTTCCAGGCCAGTTCAACATAATTGGCTTCGGTTCCATCCAAAAGCCTCGTGCGGTTTTGCTTTTGGATTTTATAATCAGTTAATTTAAGTATGTTTTTGTATAGATCAATCATATAATCTGCTGTATTTTCCAATTCCATTTTCTGTGGAATATCATCCACTAAAGCGGTAAAAACCGGGAGCCCCCCTATTCCTCGTCTTGTGAAAATCACCGGCGAAACAGGCTGGACGTACATATCCAAAAGATCTGCATCATATTTGACAGAAAATCCATACTCATTGTTTACGTAAGTTTCAAATTTTAATTTCTGGGAGGTTTGCCTGGTTTTTTTATTCATTTTTCGTCGATTAAAACGACTTGTCGTCTGCAAAAGATTGGAATAGGATTTAATTTCATTTGATTTGTCTGAATTTTCAGCCATCGGGGTCGATGATTTCATGGCTGGAACGATATATGCAGCCAAAAGTCCCAATGGTGTGTAAAAATCTTCCATGGCCAGACTGCTCGTAAATACAGCCACCAGATTTTTCCTGGGCACAACCATTATAAACTGCCCCTGATGACCAATTGCAGTATAGATATCAGGACTGACAATCCACCACTGATAACCGTAACCGGGTACCATATTGGCGTCAATATGTTTACGGGTTGACTCTTTTATCCATTGAGATGATATTATTTGCTGACCTTCCCACACGCCGTTGTTCAAGTAGAGAATTCCAAATTTTGCCATATCCCGCGGTATCATGTGAAGTTCACCATATCCTATGGTTATCCCCTGGGGATTTGATGGCCAGCGAACATTTGTAATGCCAAGAGGGTCAAAGAGATTTTTTTTAGCAAATGAAAGTGATTTCTCACCGGTTTGTTTCTGTAAAATAGCCGATAAAAGGAAGGATACACCATTGCAATATTCAAAATGGGTTCCCGGTTTTTCCGCCATGGGCAGATCAATTATGAACTTTATCCAGTTTTTGCTAAATTTCATCTGCATGAGACCGCGCCACTGATACAGGTAGGAATCACGGCAGTAAAGACCAGATGTCATTGTAAGCAAGTGTTTAAGTGTGATGACTTTTTTATCATCATTGAGGCTTTTAGTGGTATATTTTGGAAAAAAATCCATTACTGATTGGTTTATGCTCTTGATGTATCCTTTATCAATGGCGATGCCGATCAGGGCAGAAGAAACGCTTTTGGTGCATGAATAGGTATTGTGTCTTGTGTTCGGATTATACGGATGATTGTAAGCGTCCAGCAGGATATATCCATTACGGATAACCAGCACACTGTCTATGTCAATATCCTTTTTCCAAATTGTGTCCAGCATTTTGACTAACAATTCAGAATCCACGCCTTGACTTTCGGGTGTCGCCGTTTTCCAGCTGCTGGTCGGCCAGTAATCCGGTTGTTTTTCCGCTGCTGATCCGGTATGCCATAACATTCCAACCCAAAGACAGAGTACTAACAAATATTGAATGATTTTTTTCATATATAGCCTTAGGTTAAAGGTACCGGGCAACAAGAATCGCCTATAAAATTTATTAAAAGCAACATAAATCCAAAGTTGTTCAATATCTAATGAAACCAGGGTCTTGATGCCTTGTTACTCTCTCGTGTCATGCCATTTTATACCCATGAAACCGGTCTTTTGACCTTTTAAATTTAGGACAAAAATTTCTATTATGAGATGAGGAAGAGGAACACCATTGCCCGCAGCCATAATCTTTCCGATCATTGTAAACGGTTGTTTTACAGTGTGCACAGTTCCGGGTGATTTCATCCCTGAAAAATTCAACCAATTTCCCGCAATTGTTGCATTTCACATCAAAAATTGAATCCGGGCCCCAATCCTGAGTATTATTTCCAGTACATTTCCTCATGTCTTTAAAGCTTCTATTACCTGTTGCTTTTATTCTCCTATGGTAAAAAACCATATAAATCATGACAAGTCTTAAACGGTTTTCCCCATATCTTTCAAAAGATTGATATCTAAGCGCAGATCATGAGAATCTGAATGATATAGGGTCGATTTTGAATCAGGGTTTAATAAATAACTCTTTATCAACAATGGTGAATGATGTAAAGAAAATCCAATTGGAAACCGCCCTTTTGCAAAAGGGAAATACATGCACAATCACAACCTAAATTTTTAAAAGAAAACCGTTCTGATTTTCTAACATCAGGACTATGATTAACCATCCCGGAAATTTGAATAATAATTTTTATTCGGCCTTATAATAAATATCCAGATATTTTTTCAGAATATCGCTTACAATTCCCCTGGCGGGGATTGTTGCTGCCATGCCGTAAACAGGGGCCATGCCGTTTTTTGTATCCAATGTTGTTTTTACGATTTCAACAGCCTGTTTCAAATCCTCAATAAATCTCTGGCAAACCCCTTCCTGTGTATGTCTCAACGTAATGGCTATATGAACGCAGGAGGGTTTATGAAGGCCATTGAGACTCCATCCCTTTTGACTCATCTCGTCAAGCAACCTGTAGATATTCAGTTTTTCTGAGCCAAAAGCAATTACCCATAAGGGTTTGCCCAGAATATAGAGTTCAGGAATCTCACTGATTCCCTTTTTGATCTTATTTGCCGCATCCATAATTTTTTGGGTGGCATTCAGATATCCTTTTTCACCTATGGATAGAAGTGATGCCCAGCAGGCAGCGCTCAAGGCGCCGGATCTGCTTCCGGCAAATGTCGGCGAAAAATAAAGACCACCCGGCCAGTCTGTTGCCGTATAGTACTGAAAATGACGGAATTCCTCATTGCGGTACATGATAACAGAGGTGCCTTTGGCAGCATATCCATATTTATGGGTATCTGCAGATATGGAAGTAACCCCTTTTAACCTGAAATCAAAGGCGGGGACATCAAAACCTAATTTTTCGGCAAAGGGCAGTACAAATCCACCAAGACATGCATCCGTATGAAACCCGATATCATGTTCCAATGCAATGGCTGACATCTCTTCTATGGGATCAATCGTCCCATGGGGAAAGGAGGGAGCTGATCCCACAATGGCAATGGTGTTTTTGTTGACAGCTTTTCTGACTTGGCCGATATCAGCCTGGAAACTCCTGTTGACGGAAATATGCTTCATTTTAATGTTAAAATACTGACAGGCTTTATCAAAAGCGGCATGGGCGGTTTCAGGAACAATGAGTTCCGGATGTTTTATATTTTTATTAAATTTCGCCATATCCCGATAGGTTTTTATGGCCAGCAGGATGCTTTCGGTTCCACCCGAAGTCACCGTACCGCATATGGGTTTATCCGTCTTTTGTGACGAAAGCATGGAGGCTGTCATTTGAATAATTTCCGCTTCATATTTGGAAGCGCTGGGCCATAGATCTGAATGCAGGGGATTCATTTGAGATGTTACGGCATAGACCTTGTTTAGAAATTCAATATGCTCCTGATTGCCATGGTAAACTGCTCCTGAGACATAACCGTCTTTCCACTTGTCCTCCTCTCGCGTGTTCATTTCAAGGATCTGATCAAGGATATCTTCTTTTTTGAGAGGGTTCCTGGGGAGATTGGTATGAGATTGAAACGTTTCTTTATAGGGTTTTAAAGCGGTTTCAAGATCTTTGACAACCTTGTTTAGTTCTTTATCCACCCTGTTTTTAACATAGGGAATTTTTTTTAAATGCTTTTCCATAAAGCAGGCAACCTTTTGTGGTATCAAACTAAACAGTTTTTCAATCATTTTATTTATTTAACCTTTTATAAATTTTTTTGTTCTGTGTATAAATGGCCTGGAATTGTTTAAATAATTTGTTATAGAGTTTACGGTTTTTGGGGTCGGGTTTAAAAGTTGAGTCATATTGTGTTTTATCAGGTATTTCATCAAATTGAATATATCCAAGTGCAACTGATCCGATAAGTCCTGCTCCCCTTGCATTTGCCTGGATCGGATCTTTGACCCTCCTGATGGTCCGGTTTAAAATATCGGCATGGATCTGACACCAGAGATCAGATTTCGCACCCCCGCCGATAATATTGATATTTTTCATTTTTCTTTTAATCAGTTTTTCAACATACTTCAGCAGCCATTTGGCATTAAAGGCCACGCCTTCAAATACGGCACGGACCATATGGGCCCGTGTTGTATTTAAAGACATATTGTAAAATCCCGATCTTGTATAGGGATCGTCAACAGGGGATCTTTCTCCATTCAGCCAGGGAGTGAAAATTAGATTGTCACACCCTGGTGAAATTTTTTGTGCCATTTCGTTAAATGTTTTGTGTATATCTTTCACTTTGTTGTCTGGAGTCAGTTCATCTTTTGAATATATAAAATTATTTTTTAAAAAATTCAGGGTTTCTCCTGCGATATCCTGTTCATTAAGCAGAAGATATTTACCTGGTATGGCAGAGGGCATAGCACCCATATTATGAAAAAGATCTGTTTTTTTATAGGGCATGTGGCACAAAAGCCAGCCTGATGTACCCACATAAAGGTGACCTGCAAAATCATTAATGGCTCCGGAACCAATGGCAGCTGAATGAATATCAGGTGTTCCCATGACGACCCTGGTGGATTCGTTTAACCCGAGTTCTTTGGCAATTTCTTTTTTCACGGGACCTATGATATCAGTTGCCTGTTTCAATTCAGGTAGTTTTTCCCTTGAAATACCTGCCATTTTTATCAGGCCATCGTGATAGCAGATATTGTTGATATCCCTGTTGTCCGTCACCCAGTGCAGTGTAATGGATTCTTTGGAGGCAAAAAATTTTCCCGTCAGTTTTAGATTTAAATAATCCTTTGGTTCTAAAAATTTATATGTATTTTCATAAATATCCGGAAATATGTTTTTAATAAAAAGAATATGGGCAATGGGATCTTTGCCTGTTCGAAGGGGAATGCCCCCTGTCAGTTTCAACCATTTATAGAGTTTTGAAATGCCATAGCCTTCGATCTTAATAAGTCCATCTGTGATTTTCCTTACATGGGGGGCACCCCTTGAATCCATCCATGTTATGGCATTCATGAGATGTTTTCCCCTCCCATCCACGGCCACTGTGCCGGACCACTGGCTTGTACAGGAAATGGCTAGGATATCTGAGACAGAAACACGTTTTTTTGCTAAAAGCCTTTTGGCTGCTTTGACAATGGCATTCCACCAGTCATCGGGATCTTCTTCAACCCCGCCATGGTCTAATAAGATAGTGTCTGTTTTTTCAAATTCATAGTCAAGAACATCTCCACTCATGGAGACAATGGCGACTTTTGGTCCTGAAGTGCCCAGATCAATGGCAAGAATATACTTGGTATCTGAAGACATTATCCACCCCTTTGAATATTTTAAGTGCCTGTATGTAATCACGCATTCAAAGAACAAACAAGCTTAGTTTGAAACATACGTCAAAAATATATAATTGGAATTCAAGAATTTATGCCATGGGAAAAATTCTCAAGGATAGGATGAACTATTTAAAAACAATTGATGAAGCCAAATTATGAGGTGCTTTTAAACGTCTATAGAAGGGATATATAGCTTATCAGAAAAGCTATTGATTTTTTTTTAACCGCTGCCTGATCTTGCGGGGCAGTTTTGAATTTAAATTTTTTATTAAAAACTCCTTGAACTCTGAAAGCACCTGGATCCTTCCTTTAAGAAAGGATTTATTTTCAGGTTCATTTGACGTATTTTCAAGATCTCTTTTTGCTTCAATTAATTTGTTATCTATTTTTTCGTAAAGATTGAGTAAATATATATAGGCCATTTTATTTCTTTCATTAAATCAATTGTAATATTTGTGGGTGTCAAGATCAATTTGATCAGTCAAATATTTTCTCACACTGAACAATTCTTCTAATTGCCCCTTATAAAACTGTATATTTTCAAATGCCTCAAGATCTGTTGCCTCTTTCTTGTTCTTTTGAGCATCTGCAATTTTGTCTGTCAAATAATCGTGAATTTTCACTGAATACTCGTGTGCCACTAAATTATTCTCCGCAATAATTAGTTTTTTGTTCTGACAAATAAAAACACTTTTTGTCACCATCAGGATGAAAGCTAAAAATAATGATGCTTACTATTTCTGTCAATTATTATTTTTAAATCCCAGGCGGTTAAATCTGTTTTTATTTTTTTTGATCAGGGCCTGAAAAATGGTTTTCCTTCCTTAGGATTTGTATTCTCCCGCAATTAAAGACTTACATGTTCCAATTTCGAGCCATGAATTTAAGGTTTGACATATCTGCGAAGCCTTGTTTTCTGTAAAAGCGTTCTGCATCACTTGTCCACAAAACTTGTCTGAGATCCTTGATTTCATGATGTTCACCAAGGCAGTGCATCATCCACCTTCCCAACCCCTGTCCTCTAAAATCTTTTTCTAAAATCATATCAAGAATGATGGCATATGCCATTTGATCTGTTATGACCCGGACAAATCCAATCTGTTGCTTATCCCTTAGCAGGCTAAAGCAAATAGAATTAGCAATAGAGGTCTCAACCTCTTTTCTTGAACGGCTTTTTGCCCAATACGAACGCTTTAACATCCTATAAAGGATATCAATATCCACATGTTCTTTTTGTGTTGAAATGATATACCCGTCTTTTTTCCAAATCATTTTACATCATACCTTATACTGCCTTTTGTAAGACCATAATTATTATTTATGTTTACCAGACAAAAACGATTGATTAAATGCTCAGCCTATCACGCCTTAACGACCAAAACATAACAAAGATCGATAAGCTAAGCAAAAACACACCTAAAGCAAAAACACCACTAAATCCGATATATTGATACAACCATATACCAAAAAGGGGGGCAACCATTGCCCTCATCCCCACCAAACTAAGATGGACTGACTGGTATGTGCCTGCGTCCCCATCTTTACAAAAATAGGCTGAACCGATATTCCACAAAAGTGACATTGTTGCTGCAAACAGACCATTCCAGGCAAAAGAGATTACCACCAGATAATAAAGCCTGTACGGACCCATGTCCAAATAATAGGGATAATACTCAGTAAGTCCCATAAAAAACAAATGCATGAGCAAAGTTAAAAAGGTAAACGCCGCAAACTTTCGCGGATCAATCCGGTCAATAAGGTTGCCGAAAAACGGCAGCAGCAAAATAGCGATAAGATTATAGGAGTTTTTATAAAATGCAATGCTCGTATAGTTCAGATGAAGTTTTTCAACTAAAAAAAGGGTTATAATCGCACTTGTTAACATAAATGAAAATCCGTAAAGCATAAACCCCAGCTCAAAATCGCGATAGGGTTTATTGGACCTGATAATAGTCTTCATGCCCCTGAATGATTTTTGAAGCGATGCCACAATAGAAAGGTTTTTCTCGCAGGTTTGCAGGTAATCCACCTTAACCGCAAAAGAAAGTAAAAACAGGGAAGTAATCCCTAATATCCCTATTACAGGATAAACATAAACAAAGGAAAAGGGACTTAAGTCAAGAACCCAGCCAAATACAAAAGTGGTTATCATCATCACAATTTTGTTGGTCATGGCAGCATAACTATAAAGTGTCCCAAAATGTGAATTGCTATAATTATTTTTAAGAATACTATTGATTATTGGATAAACAACAGGCATTGCCAGGTAGTAGAAAAGAAAAATGATCAGAAAAAAATAATGATAAAAAACCATATCATCTGCAGGAAGCAATTGCTTTGGAAAAACAATGATCAAAAGCAGTGGTAACCGGGTAATAAGCGCGGTCATCCTGAGGATGGTTTTCTTTTTGTATCGCTTTAATAATTCATGGATAACAACGGAGAAGACAAACACGATTACACTGGCCTGAAACAAAACAGCCAGTTGCATTTCCGTACCCTTAAGGCTTTTAACAAAGACAAACTCGTTAAGAACCATCACTCCAAACAATACACCTTCGATGATTGAATAAAGGAGATGGAGTCCAAATATCTTTTTTTCATTTATTTTTAGATCAGCAATCTTCAATTTTATACAATGTTTATCTTTATTCTATAATTGATGTGTTAAGTATGCCCCATTTGGTACACCCTTTTCATCTCAAAAAACCACCCCGACGTTTCGGCACATATTTTTGGTTATATTTGTATTCAGTGCACTGGAAAGGTTGCCGTGGTTATTTTACAATCAATACTTTTCTTATCATTTTGGCCAGATCTGTTTTAGAGAATGGTTTTTGTATGAAGTGTTCTCCTTTGAGCAGGACTCCGGGCCTATGGCATCGGCTGTGTATCCTGAAATAAAGATACATTTTAGATCGGGAAAACCTGATTTCAGCCGATCTGACAGTTCACGGCCATTCATTTCAGGCATGACCACATCCGTTATCAACAGATGAATATTACCTGTAAGTTCCTTGACAAGCTGAAGGGCCTCATTGGGTTTAGCCACTGCCAGAACGGTATATCCAAGATTGATTAGAATTTTCTGAACAAGTTTCAAAACCTGGAGGTCGTCCTCCACCAGCAGAATAGTTTCACCTTGGCCCAGCGGAATTTTCCCCCAATTTTCATCCTGGATCTCGACAGCTTTTCTGTCAGACCGGGGAAGGTATATATCAACACTCGTTCCTTTGCCCAATTCGCTTGAGACGTCTACGAATCCGTTGTTCTGTTTGGCGATGCCGTAAACTGTGGAAAGTCCCAGACCCGTTCCCTTGTCTACAGCTTTTGTGGTAAAAAAGGGTTCAAAAACACTATTGAGTATTTCCTGATCCATGCCACACCCGGTATCGCTGACAGAGAGCTGGACAAACTCACCAGGAATAGACCCTTTATGCCGGGCACAGAAGTCTGTGTCCAGATCCACATTACACGTTTCAATGATAATCTTACCCACACCTTGGATGGCATCCCTTGCATTAACGCAAAGATTGGCCAGAATCTGGTCAATCTGGGAAGGATCCAACTTGACTGACCAAAGGTTTTTTCCGGGGGTCCAGACAAGTTCAATGTCTTCACCAATAAGTCTGCGCATCATCTTGAGCATCGCTTCCACGTTTGTGTTCAAATCAAGCACGACAGGAGAGATGGTCTGCTTGCGGGCAAATGCCAGCAATTGGCGTGTAATATCTTTTGCCCGCCTGCCAGCTCTGAGAACCTGTTTGAGATTGTCGCGCATCTGGCTCCCGGGATCCATATCGCTCATCGCCAGTTCAGTAAAACCCAGGATCGCGCTTAAGGCATTATTGTAGTCATGGGCCACCCCGCCTGCCAGACGTCCTACAGATTCCATCTTCTGGGCCTGTCGGTATTGTTCCTCAAGCACTTCTTTTTCCGTTTCAGCTTTCTTGCGCGAGGTAATATCCGTTACATAGCCCTCGTAGCGGTCGATATTACCATCCGGATCATATATGACCCGGGTGCTGTTCGATACCCAGATATGAGAACCGTCTTTGCGCTGGGCTTCGAATTCAAAAAACCTTACAGATCCTTTCTCCTGTAGAACCTTTTTAAATCGATCCCGATCTTCTGTGTTTACATAATACTGATTTGCAATATCTGAAATATTTGAAACGAGATCGTCTGGGGATTCATACCCCAACATCCTGGCAAAAGCAGGATTTACACGGATAAAACGCCCTTTTGGTGTGCTCTGAAAAAGACCTTCAACCGCATTCTCAAAAATACTTCTGTACCTTTCTTCACTTTTCTGAATTTCGTGTTTAAGAGATTTTTCTTGTTTTGCCTGAATCTCAAGTTGTGTCTTTTTTTGATTTAAATCAGAAAACATGCCTGAGATTAGACGAAATATGATAAAACATAGAACACTTCCCACAAGACTAAAAAAGAGCATGGATACAAACAGCAGATTTGCTGCCCATCGTGCCGCCCTTGATATATTTAATGAAAACTGGTTCTCAGCCTCATTCAGTTTTTTCTGTAACGCATCGATTGATGCCAGTGTTTGGATAACCTGTTTTTTGCTCATTTTATTATTGGTAATTTTACGATTTGTCTCTTCACCTAGCTTTAGGAGATCTTGTATCAGACTATCTCCTATAGCCCATTGTTCAATGGCCTTTTTAATATGATTTATATTTTTAAAATATTTATACAAAAAAATCATTGTGGGAATATCCTCTGGATGGTTGCCTCCGTCGATAAACCCCTGGATAATGATTTTTTTAATAGGGTCAGCTTTCTCAAGTTCAATGCGCGCGTTCCTGTCTCCCAGCGGTACTTTCAAGTTGTCTACAAATAATTGATATCTATTTTTTTCACCTGTGTAAATATAATGAATGAGGTGGTATGTGGCCTCTTTTTGGCTCTTTGCCCACAGCCCTTCCGCTCCTACATAGGCCCTTAGTCCCGATAAAATACTGAACCCACTATCCCCTATGATTAATAATCCGGTGAGAATGAGAAAAATAACCAAAATCGCAATATTATTTTTTATCTTGAGGGTCATTTAATCTTTTCTTGATTTGTCATAATTAAGTTGACTTTTTGCATAAGGCAGTGTCCTGTTTTTTTTGTTATAGATAGGATACTTTGGGTTTACATTCATTATTATCTTTTTAATTCCTTTTTAACGGCAAACCCCAGTTCTTTAATTTTATACGGTTTTTTTAAATAATCTCCAGCGCCTAGTTTTTGAGCGTTCCTGACTTTAGCTGTCTCAGAGAAACCGCTTGCAATAATAGCCTTTTGATCAGGATACATTTTAATAATTTTTTTAAAGGTTTCAAAACCATCAATTCCAGGCGTCATTATCATATCTAAAACCATCAAATCTACGCTGTTTTTTTTCATATATTGTACGGCTTCTTCACCGCTAGATGCGGTGCAAACCGAGTAATTAAGTTGTTCCAGCATACCTGATGCAATATCGAGCTGCTCTTTGACATCGTCAACAATAAGAATTTTCTCTCCATTTCCTTTGCAGTTCTCAATTGACAATAAGGTTTTATCCGTATTTATTTCGTCTCTGGTTATTGGAAAATACACACTAAAAACAGTGCCTTTATTTAAGGTACTCTGCATATCAATATATCCATTATGATCCTGAACCGTTCCCCATACCACGGCCATACCCAATCCTGTTCCGCTTCTTCCCATGACCTTTTTAGTATAAAATGGCTCAAAGATTTTTTCCAGATCCTTTGAAGAAATGCCCATACCTGTGTCTGAAATTTTCAATACACAAAAATCGCCTTGTTCCACGGAGAGGTGATTTCCAATTGGTGTATCTAAATATTGATTTTGGGTTGTTATCCTAATTTTTCCACCTTCAGGCATAGATTCAGCAGCATTTGACACCAGGTTCATAATCATTTTGTACAGGTGTACCTGGGAGCCTTTAATATTTAAAAGACCGCTTTCAAAATGCGTTTCTAGTTTAACTCCAGGATGAAAGGATTTGAGTTTATCATATTCAGGACTTTGCAGGTATTCAGAAATGACCTCATTAAGGTTCACTACACTTGAGATAGCTACGCCTCTTCTGGCAAGCGTTAACAGATCCTGGACAATAGCCGCAGCCTTTAGTCCCGATTTCTGAATCGTTTCTATGGATTTCCGGTGCGGGTCGTCTTCCGGCATATCAATGAGCAAAAGATCAGGATACCCCACAAGGCCACTTAATACATTGTTCAAATCATGGGCAACACCACCGGCAAGGGTTCCTATCGCTTCCATTTTTTGGGCCTGGATAAGTTTTTCCTCAAGTTCCCGTTTCTCTAATTGTTCTTTTTTTTTGGTTGTTATGTCAATTGCATGAATGAGTACCGCATTCTTTTCCTGATAAAGGACAAGAGTCGCTAGCAGCTCAAACCACATTATTTTACCTGCCTTTGATAAAACCCGACATTCAAAATGATCCTTTTCCAAACGTTCATTTTGAATGTCGTTAATGTTTTTTGTCACCCAGTCACAATCTTTGGGATGAATAATTTCCCGGAATTTCTTACCAATAAAATTTTGATAATTCAGATCTAGAGAGAGCAGCATCATTTGATTTGCAAATACAAACTCGTCTTTTTGAATCATGGCTATATTGGCTAACGAAGACTCTGTCAGAACCCGGTACTGTTCTTCAGAATTTCTTAATTCTTTGATGATTGAACTTATTTTTTTTTGGTCTTGGGAAAGATTATGAACCATGAAATTGAAGGCAAGAGATACCTGGGAAATCTCATCTTTTCCTTTCACTATCAATGGTACCAGGTTACCTTTTGAGATTTCTTCGGTTGCCTGAATAATTCTTATCAAGGGACGGTTTATTCGCCAGATAAATAAAACAAGCATTGTAAAAAGAACAATAAAAAGGACCCCAAAAGTTCCCATGGAAACAATTTGTTTTGCCATAACAATGGGTTCCAGATAGTCATCATCAAACATCATGCTGACAATATACCATCGCCAGTAAGGAAAGTAATCGTGGTTTAATCTGACCTTGTATCCGCCAAAGTTTTGAATAATGATACTGTTTTGATTTTTTAATTGTTTCTGGAGCACAAGTTGATCCATAGCAATCTTGAAACTTTTTCCAATAATTTTCCAGTCCCTGTCTATGATCAGCATTTTTATGCCGGGACTAATTTTACTTATTTTTTTTATTTGTTCAATAGCCTCTTTTTTAGAGACGGCATTCATTTCAGGATTATCTTCCATCCTGAGTTCTAAAATGTCATCAAATCTCTCTTCACAGATACCTATACCCATTTGTGAAGCATGAATCAGAGTGGCATCCGTACGATCCTGCAAAAGTGATATAATTGGCGGGAGTAACAATTGCGTGAGCACAAATGAAAAAAGACAACCGATAATCATAACCGGTAATATTATCCCCAATAAAAGTCTATTTTGAAAAACCTTTTTTGGCATTTTGACTTATTCCCCGACTGGAATGAACTGCGGCGATGATGTGCTCATCTTGCCCGGATACACAATCTCTTTTCTCCCATTTTGCCATTGGATGAGAATTGGATTGTGTCCTACCTGACGACCCGTATGATCCACTTTAAATCTGCCCATAATTGTAACCGTATCAAAAGAACTCACATAGTTTCTAATTTTTTGATGATCAATCGCTTGTGCCTGAATAATGGCCTTTTCCAAAATCTGGCAAGCCGAATATGCAGATGCTGCATGATAAGAAGGCATTCCTCCATAGAATTTGTTAAAATCTTTTATAAATTGTTTGGTTCCCGGAAAAGGGATCCGTTCATCTGGCTCCCACTGGGACGGTGCATAGACACCATCGGCAAACGGGCCAATATTTTTATGGAAATCCGGATGAGTGGGAACAATGGTAAAAGATAGTGCTTTAGGACGATAATCAGCTTTTTTCATCAGCTTAATAAATTGATAACATTGGGGAGGGTAGCCGCTGAAAATCAACCCGTCAATATTTTTTGTCATGGCCTGTTCGAGAATTACGGGAAGATCATTTTTGGCATCATCAAAACTATTATCATATTTTATCCTGAGATTGAAACGATCAGCCCATCTTCTGATACCTTTTGCAATGGAAATATTGAAACCCGTGTTCTCGAAAACAACTCCTATGGATTCAAACCCTTCCCGTGCCAGCAGGTCCTGAAAGCCTATAAAATATCGATCTGCAAGTGCATATACCCCAAATATATATTTATACCCTCTCTCCCAGATTTTTTCACCGGCTGCAGCACAGGCCAGCATTACATAGCCATGTCTTTCTGTGACTTCAGATGCGACGGTTGTAAGGGGGGTTCCATAGGGAGAAAGTGTTAAATCAACTTTGTCCTCAACAATCAACTTTTCATAAAGGGATGCAACACGTTTTTTTTGGCTTTTATCATTATAAAAAATCAACTTTACCGGTCGCCCCAATATTCCTCCCTGCTTGTTAATTTGATCAGCCCATAATTTGTACCCTTTCTGTATCATGTCTGATGTTTCAACGTATTTGCCTTCCAGAGAAACAGTGCCGCCAAACAGTATTGGTTTCACTCCCGCTTGACTCGTCGGTATGATGAAGAATAATACGAAAATGCTTAAAAGAAATATCCTGATATACACTTTTTTCATTCTATATTCTCCTTCTCTCAATTGAGTGTATTGCCGTTTTATTTGCATCCAAAAACCAAACCATTTATAAAAATCAACTTACAAGATATCTTTTTATAAAACAAATTAAATCTCAAATGAAAAATCCAAGGTCAGGAT
>CAYVZG010000014.1:3996-65428 GCA_964455805.1 uncultured Desulfobacula sp. | reverse complement strand
GATATACAATGGATCCGTTATGGATTCCATCATGGAACGATATTTGGTCTCACTTTCTCTCAGTTTTTCCGCAGTCTGATTGCGCTCGATAATCTCTTGTTTGAGTTCAGCTGTGCGTTCCTCTATTCTTAATTCTAATTCATTATGAATTTTTTTCAGCTCATTTTCTGAACGGACAACTTCGCTGATATCTTCATGAATTATTACTGCACCGTTTACCTTATTATCTTTAAATAAAGGAACACCTCTGATATTAAAATACCGGTCTCTTCCTCCTGTTGTCATGGGGTAATGGATGCGTTTTAAATCCATTGGGTTCCCCTTTAGCACACTTTCATGTTCATCCTGAAGTCCGGCAGCAACAACACTTGGAAAATTTAAAATGTTCCAGTTTAGATAATCCTTCTTAACCGTTTTTCCTTTTCCGATATGTTTGATGTGATAGGGATTGATGTCTATTATTTGACCATCCTTATCGAGAATTACAATTGACGTTGGAACTGATTCAAAGATACCCGAGTATATTACATCTAGGTTTTCTATGATTGAATTATCATGCAGTTGTAGGTCAGCTAGTTCTTTTTCCAAATTTGCAATTTTCAGCCTAAGTGCATCTATTGTCTGTTTTTTATCCATATCTTAGACCTCCAGGCAATTATGATGAAAAGACATGATTTTATTTTGAAGCAGATCAATTCAGCGGGCATAGTGTCTCTCAATATTTGGTAGAAAACAAGGGAGCAGTTAGCTGATAGTATACTTGTCAGTAAACCATATTTTTAAAACATAGTCAATAGGTATAAGTACCTATATTTTCTAAAATATTCAACAATTAATCGAGAAAACGGGAAACTTATATTTACAGATATTTAAATTAGAAATGCCCTGAGAGCAAAAAATATTGAAAGATAACGGAGTAAGAAAACAGGTAAATATTAAAAAGTCATTCAAATATATGGTGAAAAGATCAGGAGCTTAATCATGATTCCATCTTCATTTAGAGGTATGGATCAATCTTTAATTTTTCCTTTGATTGTATTTGCTCCGTATCCCAAATGGGTTAATAGTGAATTGGCAATCCTTCTTTCAGATGCAGTTGTATTATAATCGTGGCTTTGGGTTAATCCATTTGCGATATGGCGGATCAAATCTGCCAGCAGCTCGCCCCACGCTTCTCTTTCGTCTATTTCGAAATTGGATGCTTCTTCCCACATCCCCAACAGCATAGACACTTGAATATCTTTATTCCCGATCCAAACTCTTATCATCTCCATAGCATTTGGGTCATCTTTTATCCCTTCAGGTATTTGTAATTCATTCATTTGTTTGTCCTTGTTTTTTATAAATTGACGGGTCATTTAAACCCGAACAATTAGATTCCGGCAGTTTATCGATTAATTAAACATATACCCTATTATCAACAACCTGTTTGCTGATAATAGTGAAACCAATTATCAAATAAGCTATCCTAATATTTGTTATGACAATATTACTAAAATTACCTATTTGCAAATCTTGTCTTTTTTCAAATAAATTTGCCGGAGCATTTTTTTTATAGAGAAGTTCTCCCTTTGATGCTTTGTTTCAAACAAAGAAACTAAAAATGGCAAAACAATTATAATCGTATCCCCGATTCAAAGGAATTCATTGAACTTTGCTAGTAAAAGAGCTAAATTCTGTTAAAATAATTTTCCTGTTGTGAATCGAACCGTTCGAAAAGAGGTAAATGAAAAAGAAAATCCATATAACGGCGGCCATCCTGGCTATTAGTTTTATTATACTTGGATTGAGCTGTTATGGCTATCTTAAATCAAACCATGCAAAAAATTTAATCATCCAAAAGATTAATGATGCCATCCCGGGAACACTATCCGCCGAAAGCATGGACGTTTCAATTTTTTCTTTTTTTATAAATTTAAAAAATGTCCAGCTCAAAGACAGACAACAAAATATCTGTTTTAAATTTGAAGGTCTTTTTGTTGATGTGAGTGTTGCTTCCTTGTTCAAAAAAGTGGTGGAAGTTTCTTTAATTTCTCTAAATAAACCGGTCTTAACTATTATGCGGGACTCAAATGGCCGTATAAACCTTCTGGATGCACTGGTTGGAGACAATACTGAGGTTACCGAGTCTGAACCAAATGCCCAAAATGGTAACACACCACCTGTTAACATTGTAATTAATAAGGCCCGGATTACTGACGGAATAGTTTCATTCAAAGATCCTGGTACACAGGTACAAATAAATACCTTTGCTGTCGAACTTGAACACTTTGATTTAATGGCACAAAAGTTATCCTTAACCACTCAATTTTCCAGCAGCATAGTCAAAATAAAAGACCGTGAAATCACCATCGACGATTTTCACTTATCGTCACATATAGCAGATGGTACTAGGGGTGATTTTGAATTTGAGTTCCATTCCGATATCTGTGAAATGAGTGTCCGGGGGGATGCAGAAAATATTAAAAAAATGCCACAAATAGATTTAAATATCGACATGAAGTCAGACCTTGAGAGTTTGAACCCCTTTTTAGGGGATAAACTGGCTCTCGGTGGGTTGGCCAAGATTACCCTGTCCGGAAAAGGCTCTGTGAACAATCCCGATATCCGAATGAATCTCGACGTTGATAACCTGAAGATCAATGATGATGTTAAGAATGATTTCGTGACACTGTCTGCAAAACTTCATGATCGTATTTTTTTAATTGAAAAAGGGTTTTTTAATATCCTGGGAAACAAAATCTCAATAAAGGGCTCGACCGATTTTACTCAAGTTTTTCCCAAGGGATTTGTGCCATTGGACCAACCCAACCTTGACCTGCTCAAGTATGATTTTGCCTTCAGTCAAACAAATCAAGACCTTAAAAAGCTTGAAAAATGGCTCACGGGGATATCGGGAAAGTCAACTTTTTCGGGCAGCATAAAAGGACGAGGAATCAATCCCGAAACGTTGACGGCAAATCTTAATACCACTCTTGATCTCAAGAGTTTTAAACAGGCCTTGGTTGAGACAGATTCCATTGATGCTAACGCTGAACTTAATGCCGGCATTGAGGGTGGCCTGATGGAGATTCAGTCTTTCAATGCTGAAACCAATGAGGCCCAGGTCAGCGTCAGCGGACAATACAATGTGGTGGAAAAATTCATGGATATGTCGTTGAGCATAGCCTCCAGCGATCTTGGTGCCACCACAAAACCACTGGGGATCGAAGGGGTCAACGGTAATATATCAAGTAACCTTAGCGTTAAGGGCAGCCTTGCCAACCCTGATATAAAAGCCATGGTTTCAGGGGAAAACCTGATGGCCCAGGGTCTTACGATAAATGATCTTAAGTTTGAAGGTTTTCTGGACAGGGCAGGCCGTTTCGGAATTCAGAAATTAATCATCCGGGAGCCCCATTTGAATTTAGAAGCAAGCGGTGTTGCCCATGTTTTTGAGAAAGATTTTAAACTTAAAGACAAAGTTGAGGCCAAACTGCTCATATCGGGAACCGACATAAACCCCGGACAATTTCTGGAGTCTGCAAATTTTGACGTCAATACAAAGCAACTGGACTCTTTGATCAATTTCAACCTGGATGTGGAAGCAGACTATGCCATGGACACGGTCATTGAAAAAATTAATTTTTTAGATCTTGAAATCCCGATCAAACAAATATCTGCTAATATTGATCTTACAAAAAAGGATGTGAGGGTTAATCTGGACAAAATCGCTTCATTGAAAGCCCTGTTTTACCCGGAAGCAAAATCATATGATGCCGGTATTGTGATGGGTCACAGTGATTTTACTCCGTTGTTGCAATCTGCCGGGATTCAAGGGGTCAGGCTCCGTGTGGACGGACAGATCAATACATCGGGTAAATTACCTGTTGAAATCCCTCAAGATGTGTTGGCTGACATTACCTCAGCCAGGGGTCACATCACCCTGGATGCAATCCTGAAGGGTAGATTCAGAGAACCGGATTTCGCCGTGGACATGACCCTCACGGAACTTGCCTATAATTTAAACCAGGCCGGCATCCATGTTTCAGAGGTGAACGGCAAACTGACTGCATCTCCGGAAAAAATACGCGTCATTGGCTTGAAAAGCAAAATCAATGACGGCTATATCGATGTGGACGGTAGGCTTGATCTTAAAGACTATCGTGTTCAAAAGAGCGAACTCAGTCTGGTTGCGGACAATATCCATATCCCCATGGCATCATCCCCATCCAATGACATTAGACAGGTCAGTATTGACAAAATTGAATCTCAGCTATCATTGAATCTTGACTATGAAACCATTGGTAACATCGATATGGAAACGATATATATCAAAGATTTCCCGTTAAATACTCTGGAAGCGATTATAGACCTGTCACATGTCAGTTTCGCATTCGTGCTGGATAAATCCATCCTTATGAACGCCTCTTTCAACCCGGGAAATGAAAAATTTAAATTAGATGTAAATATTGACGATACCCCATTGGAGCCGGTTTTTGAATACGCAGGTCTTACCGGTGTTACCGGACAATTAAAGGGACATGTGATCTCCCATGGAAAATTAGCGGGTATCCTGCCGGAACAGGCATTGGACAACATCAAACAGGGATCAGGGAAAATACAGATTGCAATAGACGTCCAAGGCAGCGTTAGAGAGCCTGAATTAAGGGCATCTTTGGATCTTGAAGCAATTAATTACGACATTGCCCGGGCCGGCGTCCATATTTTCGATTTAAACGGAAATATTACTGCTGGAAAGGAAAAAGTGGCGATTAATGGTATAACAGCCAAAATCAATGATGGCGATTTCAAACTTGGCGGGTTTATTGAACTGGCTGATTTAAAAGTGGACACATGTCAATTAAACCTGACAGCCAGCAACATAGACATTCCCTTACCCTCTGCATCCGGGGGCAATGACAGCATTTACCTGGATCATCTTGAATCCGATCTTGATATTAGGCTTCAGCACGGGATACAGACCGCATCCTCTATGTCGAAACCATCGGAGAAAAAACTGCCTTTGAAAACCCTTCTGGCAGATTTGGATTTAAGCCGCCTGAATTTATCTATGAAGATGGATCAAACCACCCTCTTGCAAGCCTCGATTGACCCGGAGAAACTCACCTATGGACTGGATTTAACATTTAATAAAACCCAGTTGGCAGATTGGATAGACATCATTGGACAGGGACATTTGAACGGCACCGTCAACGGCCATTTAAAATCAGCCGGAAAAGTGAACATGGTCCTGCCGGCAGGTTTGGCAGACGGGCTCAAACATGCCGGTGGGAAAATTAATTGTCGTGCCGATGTTACCGGTACATTTGACCAACCTGATTTTAGAGTGGCTGTTAACCTTGCGGACATCAACTATCCCATACCCCAGGCAGGTCTGGATATTTCAAATCTGAGCGGTAAGATAAACGCATCAGATCAGGCGTTGATAGTTGATAACATTACAGCAGCGCTTGGCCAGGGACATCTGAGTTTAAACGGGAATATTGGCTTAAAAGATTTTAAACCCATTCACGGTGAGTTTCGATTCAAGGGTGATCAAATTGCCATTGAGATCCCGGATATGGCGCACATCGAATTCAGCAGTGACCTTAAATTTTCGGGAACATCAGAAAAATCAGATCTTTCAGGATCCCTCCTTCTCACCAAAGGGGAATATATCAAAGATTTCATTTTTGATTTGAGCGGAGCTTCTGGAGGGACAAAACAGAAAAAAACACCCTCAAATAACAAAGCCGGCACCGGGATTCCCATGGTTGACAACATGGCGTTAAATATTGACATTGATTATAAAGATCCGTTTACAGTAGACAACAACCTGGCTTTCATCCTGATTGAGCCCGATGTCAATCTGTCAGGAACCACCACGAATCCGGTTGTCACCGGCCGTGCTAAAATTGTTGAAGGGACCATCATCTACCAGCAAAAGGAATTTGAGATTGAAACCGGGATTATTGATTTTGTGGATCCATACAAAATTGATCCGGAAATTCAGCTGACTGCAAAGACTGACATCCGGGATTGGGTCATCAATCTTCAAATTTCAGGAAAGATAGACAACCTTAAATTACAGCTTTTTTCCCAACCTGAAGAAACCCATGAGGATATTTTATCCCTTCTGGTGGCAGGTAAAACCACAAAGGAACTGAGAAAAGGCGGCAGTGATTCCTACACCGATGTTCTGGCAGGCCAGGCATCGGATATTATCGGGCAGAATGTCGAAGACTCAACCCCTTTGGACTCATTTAAAGTCGGTTATGACGGAAACGAATCCCAAGGTTCCAATGTCAGTGTAACCATGGGTAAAAAATTATCCAGGCGGCTGGAGGTGATCTACTCCATGAAGACAGAAGATGAGGAAACGGTTCATACCAATGCGGCCGAGTATAAGCTGCTGGAACATATTATGGTGAAGGCCTTTAATGATTCCAAGGGCGATTTTGGCACAGAGTTTACCTTTAAACTGGAGTTCAGATAAGCAACGATGAAAAAGATAATTCTGATCCTGATTGTAATGGGACTGACACCTGCTGTTTTTGCCGAAGACAACCGTTCAACCGCATCGTTGCCTGTCAGCAATGTTGATATCCAGATACTGGGGGGAACATCGTCCAGGCAGGAGAAATTGTCATCACTTGCAAATAAAATAGTCCGGATTAAAAAGGGGGAGCCCTTGTCTTCCCAGGCTCTTTTTAATGCCATAGAAATACTGAAACAAACCGGGCAGTTCAACAATATTGATGTGCCTGATCCTGAGCCGGTGCAAAACGCCGTTATCGTACGCTTTCTACTGACTCCCACAAAACTGATCCGAAAAATTGATATTAAGGGGGCATTTCCCCTTTTTAAAGATGATGTCATTGATGAAACAAATTACATTGTAGGGGGCTCATTTCACCCTGACGACATTGAAAAGAACATTCAATCTATCAGGGAGTTTTTTTTAAAAAACGGATATGTCGACCCGCGCATTCAAATTATTCCTGAGCCGGCAGGAGAACTTGAACTGGCTATTATAATCAAAATTGAAAAAGGGGATTATCTCAAGGTCAACCAGATTGAGTTTAACGGCAATGAGCGCTTTTCCGCCGCAAGTCTTAAAATGAAAATGAAATCTTATAAGCTGCCTCTTTTCTTCTGGAACCAGGGAAAGCGGTCCATTCAAGAGAATTTAGAAAAAGACATTAAAAAACTGCTGTCATTTTACAGGAAAAAAGGATTTTATGAGGCGGTGATCAATCACCATATCGAACCCAATCTGCAGGAAAATCTCATTAGGATCATTATCAACATCCAGGAGGGTCCCAAATACAGATTGTCTATTTCCGGGAATAAAGAGTTTTGGACATATACTTTGAAAAAAGAGCTTACCCTGTCAAAAAAAGGGAATGCCAACGATTTCGGGCTTAAAAAAAGCGTTAAGAATATTTATCGCAGATATCGCAATGCCGGTTACCCGGATTGCAAAGTCAGCTATACCACGAAAATGATTGACAAAGGCGGCAGACAATATAAGGACGTTCATATAAAAATTGAAGAAAATTCCCGGTATATTGTAAGGTCCTCACATATCAGCGGATCTGAAGCTATCAGTGGTGATATTTTAAAGCAGGAAGTTCTCACCGGTGAAAAAGGTCTTTTATTTGACGGACAGTTTGTTGAATCCACATTTGAAGAAAACGGCAAAGCCATTGAGAGCTTTTATAGTGGCCGGGGATATATTGATACCACGGTGAAAAGCAGTATCCAGTGGACCCGGGAAGATGAAGATCGTATTAAATATGGGGATGCGGTTTTTAAAGTCACAGAGGGATATCAAAAAATAATTCAGGCTGTCAGTTTTTTGGGTCTGTCAACCAAGTTAGAACAGGAAATCACAACAATATTGCAAACAAAGGCCGGTATCCCCTTGATCATTCCGCAGATTCAAAAGGACCGGCAGGCTATTTTGTCTTTTCTTGCGGAAAAAGGATATATCTATGCAGAAGTTGAGGCACGGGTGATCCCGGGTAAAGATAAAGAGGCCTGTTCCATTGAGTTTGTTATTGTCAAACGAACCCGGGTTAATGCGGCCGGCGTGTGGACCTTTGGCAATTTTCGCACCAAAGATATCGTTCTGCTCAGGCACAACGATATCGCCGCAGATCAGTCGGTATCATTAAGCAATTTTGTCGGTCTTCAAAAAAGCATACGCAATATTAATTGTATAGCCAGAGCCGATTTTAAAGCACTGGGTATCAAAGAGAAATCAGACCAGCTTTACTTTATTGCAGATGTTGAAGAAAAAAAACCCTATTACTTTGAAACAAGTATCGGGTATGACACAGCAAAAGACGCTTATCTTGATGTATCCCTGGGTGACCGGAACTTTTTGGGGATGAATCGAGAACTATACCTGGATGCCGGCATATCCGGCATTGGATATGATGCTGTTTTAGGAATCAAGGACTTTGATTTTTTATCCCAGTATATCCTTTCTGAATTTTCCGTTTATGCATCACAGGAAGAATTAAAAAATCAAACTTTCGGATCGCGGAAATACGGTTCCCAGGTTTCCTTTGAAAAGGATTTATCACGGTTTTTAAAAGTGGGCACAAACCTGGGTCTGGAATTCAGAGAACAATATCAGCTGGATGAAACTGCTGCCATGGGTTCGGATGTCTATGATACCAGGGGAATTGTCGCCTTCACACCGTTTATTACATGGAATTCCGTAGACTCTTTTGTCAAACCGACAAAAGGCTTTTATTTTAACGGGTCTGCCGGATATAACCGGGATGTACTGGAAGACCTTGATAATTTTATCAAATACCGGGCTAAGGCCAAGTATTATTACCAGGTATTTCCAAGGCTGGTTATGGCCTTTCAGGGTATGATAGGCTATATCCAGAACTTTGCCCGGGATTCCAAATTGCCTGACGATCAATTGTTTTTCCTTGGCGGTATTTCTGATGTCAGGGGTTTTGATGAAAACGAATTGATCATTGACAGCTTACAAAATCCTGCCGGAGGTAAAACCCAAATCGCAGGCTCAGTTGAAGCCCGTATAGATCTTGGAATGAATTTTGAAATTCCCCTGTTTCTGGATGTCGGCTCCTTAAAAGATACCGGTATAGCAGGCAGCAACGACGATTTCAGGTTCACCATCGGCAGCGGTATCCGGTACATGACCCCGGTGGGCCCTGTGGGTCTGCTCTACGGGCATAAGCTTAATCCCGAAAATGGTGAAAAGGGCCGCCTCCATTTTTCAATTGGTTACACATTTTAACACGCTGCTTTTTACGCTTTTGGGGCTTTAACGGTTTGATCGAGTGATCCCGAATTCCCCTCAAAAGAACGATACGTTGAGACAAAGTTCACGTATTGAAATCTTAAAAATATCGAAGCAAATCAAAACAGCTTCCTAATAAAAGTTTGATCCATGATCATGCAAGTATTATCAATTTTGACCTTTATTCAATCCGGGCAACAGGGATTTTATGGAATTAAATATGGATTTGTGCTTTACTGAATGTCACTTGAGGTTAGCCCATAAATTTGGTTTTTTCATTACCACAACGTTAATATGGACATTATTCGTGAGGATCAATTGGTTTAGATATTACTATTTTCTGCAACAACAGGGATGATATGAAATTACTATTTTCATTTGAAGAACTGGAAATTCAAAAAACGGTTAGAAAATTCACAAAAAAAGAACTTTTGCCCAATAATCGTCAAATTGATGATAAAGGTAGGATGCCGGAAAAAACAGAGAAAAGATTCAAGGAGATGATGCTCCTTGAGGCTGTTATACCAAAATCCAGGGAAGGTTCTCAGGGTTCGCTAACCGGTTTAATAATTGCTCTCAAAGAGCTTTCCTATGCATCTATGATACCTTCATGGATGTTATTTGAAAATTTTCTTCTTTCGTATTCTCTGAAAAATTTCGCATCGTTAAAATTAAAAAAAAAATATTTACATGACCTTATTTCACTTAAAAAAATTGGCGCACTTGCTTTCACCGAAGCAGAAACGGGGTCAGATCCAACTCAGATAACAACTGTTGCAAAAAAAAACAAAGACGGGTGGATAATTAACGGTTCAAAACGATTTATAACCAACTCGGGAACCTGTGATTACATGATCCTTTTTGCAAAAACAGGTAAAAATATTACAGCTTTTTTCATTGATACAAGCAGGAAAGGATATAAAGCTGGAGTCAGAGAAGTTTTCATACATGAGAAATCCATTGATAATGGAGAGTTGTATTTAAAAGATTATTTATGTCCCGACGATCATGTAATAGGAGATGTGGGACAAGGATTTGATATTTTACTCAGAACCGAGGCTGTTGGTAAAATAGCATTTTCATCATTCTATGTCGGTGTTGCAAAGAGAGCTCTTGATCTTTCTATTGAATTTTCCAAAACACGCCTTCATAGAGGAGAAGCAATCGGCCACAAATTTCAGATGATACAAGGGAAAATAGCAAATATATATACAAAATACCGGGCCATGGAAGCTCTATTGTATCAGGTTTGCTCAAAAGCAGACTCAAAAAAAGATATCATGGGTGATTCTGCAATATTAAAAATTTTTATTGCTCAAAATATTCAAAAAATTGTTTCTCTTGCAATGGAAATACATGGTGCATACGGGTTAAGCCGGGAATATGAGATTGAACGATTATACAGGATAGCAATTAGTGCTCAGGCAGTAATGGGAAGTATGGATATTCAACAAATTATTGCTTCACGATCGGTTATAAACACACCGGCCTACAAAAGATAAAGACCCTGAACTTAATAGCGCCTGTCTGAAATACGATATAACCATCCTGTTAAACCTGTGATAAAATTTTTAGGAACTAAAAACATACATCACCGAAATTTTACAGAAATGGTTTTAACTGATGCAAATAATCTTTAGTTCATTCACTCAACTTAATCTTTAATAAGGTCTATTCAGCAATGAGTGTGTTTCTGCCCAGAGGCGGCCCAGTTTTCCTATCTTGTTATAAAGAGGCAGGCCCAGGGGGAGAATCTTTTGGGTGAAAGGGGTCAGGTATGCCAGGTTGATCAGCATCACATAAAGTTCCTGGAGGTTTATTGCGTCCAGATGAAGGTCTGCCCCCTTCTGGGTAAAGTTCCACTGAGCCGCAATTTTTCGGGCCGCTTTTTTCCCTTCCCTCATGGTCACCACGGCATGGAAGGGCCCAGGAGGATTGTGTACACAGGTCTCTGTTTTTTCAGTTGCAAGAGCAGCCTTGGTCGCCAGTTTTTTCCGCCATGAAACGGCATCAAAGGGCCTCTGTCTGGAAAATTTATCAATGGAAAGACAGGAGATGCCCTTAATGGTTGTGGTGACATGGTCACACGCCTCTGGGCAACCTGAAAAAAAGAGTGGTACTATCCCAAAGGGCGCAAGTGATGCTGAAAAAAGCTGGGCTTCGGACATGGGAGTACCATTCACCATGAGTTTGGATATTCTGGAAGTCAAAGTATGAGGCAAAAAACCCTTGGCTCCGGAAGGCGCATGCATTCCCACCATAATCAGGCCGGTTGCATCTGTGGGGTCCCCTATACCCGGAACCGGTCCTTTGGAATAGCCTTGGATCAACTTGGCCCTGGAATCAATCATCCGGGGAAAAAGATTATGACCTGTTCGGTGGAAATCTTTTACATAAACGGTTTCAACCCCGGCATGAAACAAGGCGGCCGCGACAGCATTAATATCAAGGCTCATTTCCCGGCAGGCTTTGGGCCACCCGGCCCCCATGAAAGAGGAAGCCCCATAGTCGAAACAGCCTGAACTGCCTTCTATATCAGCAATGATGAGAATTTTTTTATGTTGCAATCTTTCCATCCTTTCTGTTGGGAACAGGTGCAGCAAAACACCAATCCAAAAAAAATCCCATTCAAAAGAAGTTTAAGATAATAGGTCTTACTTTTAAAAAATCAAGGAGTATTCACCCTTTGATCACTATATGCATCAATCGGTTTTGATTTCAACAGCCACGGGCATAAAACAGGGTGGAGATGGCCTCATACCGATATTAAACTGAGTTTTCCAAGGGGGATATCGCAATTGTGTATTGTAATTTTCAACAAATCAGATGAAGGGGTAATATCGCTTGTCCGGAAAATTTTATATTCCCATCACTCAAGGTTAATGATGCGTATGGAAATTGCTATCATGTGTTCAAATTATCAATGTGATACCCGATGAAATCCTGATTAATTTTCCGGCGTTGAATTTAAGCTGTTTATTCTTGCTTTTCAGAATCAGCAGTGGTTATCTTAATTTAAATAAGCATCAAAGGGATGTCACTCATATTTATATGATTATTTTTAACAGCTTAAATTAAGAGGAAAACCAATGAACAAAATCGACCTTTCAGGATTGAAAATTGGAATGGAAAATACACTAAGTATCATTGTCTCAAATGAAAACAGTGCCGAAGCTGTAGGCTACAAAGGAATGGACGTATTAGGCACACCTCACCTTGTCGGAGTTATGGAAACCGCTTGTATATTCGTACATGAATTTCTGCCTGAAAACTATCTCACGGTAGGAGTAGCAAATAGCATGAAACATCTGGCAGCAACTCCTGTCGGTGCAACTGTCAAAGCAAAAGCCCGATTAAGTGCCATAGAAGGGAGAAAGCTGACCTACGGTGTGGAAGCTCACGACTCAGTTGAAAAGGTAGCCGAGGGCACTCATACACGGTTCATTATTGATTCCAGGGATTTTTTTATAAACCTTGAGAAGAAGAAACAAAAACTTGGTCTCATTTGAAGGTATGTTCAAAATCAATATGTTTTTTTAACTCAAAGCTTCAGCCTTGCCTTCCTTCCGACGAATGGATGAAGGAGATGCACATATTTAATGTTACCTCTTCATTATCATAGGTGTTGAGAATCTAATTTTCTTTACTCTATTTTTAATTGTTGCTAAATAGTGAATATTAAATTTGATTCATAATCATTGGCATATCATTCAGATACTCAAGATGTGCGTGAATCTATAAATAAAGTTGCATGATTTATATAAGAAGGAGGGAAAATGTTTAGAAAATCGGTTCAATTTGTCTTGCCAGGGATTTTTTTTCTGGTTTTTGGTACAGCTCACGCAGATGATACCCTGTTTAGCACGAATCTTTTTGCAAAATTTCATGCTGGCTCATGTACCATCTGCCACGATTTTTTTGAGAAAGATAAAAACGGACTATTCTATACGAATCATGCCAAGCGCCGTGATGTGAACCGTTGCACTAAATGCCATAAGAGCCGTGTAACAGGATTTAAACATAGCTCAGACTGGTTTGCTCAACCCGGGCTATACATCTCGGGTATGGATTCAAAAACAACCTGCAACAAAATTATGGAAGTGTTAAATGCCAAGTTTAAGAGCAAGGATTTACTTGCCAGAGATTTAGAACATCATCTGTTAGAAGATCCGCGAGTCCTTTGGGGTATAGAAGGAGCCACACCAGAGAGCGGTAACCTGCCTTTTAAAAAAAAAGAAACAGATATAGTGAAAGGCGGGTTGGATGAGTGGAAAAAGGAGGTAATGGCATGGATAAAAGGCGGTATGAAATGTGAATAAATTCATTTTATATTTCGGATTTAAAAATTTGATTTTTCAAGACAGAAAATCTTTCTACAAAGAGGACTTTCATCAGGAGCCCCTTTTTTGAGGTTTGAGAGAACCCAAGGTTTTCCCTGTTAAACTTGTGGGATAATTGTAAGCATTTTCCTTTTAAAGAGATGAATAAACCAAAGAACTTGAAACATCTTCGTTCCTCTGGCCGGCTGTTTTTAAAGCAGCCGTAACTGCGTATAAACCGTTTTCATCTACCCCAACTGCTACTTGTCTTTCATCTTTAAAAATCATTAATAGATAAACTAAGGGAAGAGCTGAAGAAGACATTTTTTGGGCAATAGCAGGCATTTCTTTTATCGAATCAAGCTGATTTAAATCAAAACCAACCATTCTTTTCTCAATGAGTCGTTCTCTGAGATTTGGCTTTACCCAGAACCGATTTCGGCCTTCATCAAAAGTTGCCTTCCGACACTGATGTTTTTTATTGACATAAACGATATTCATTTTAAATTCTCCTTGCGCCTTCCAAAAACCATCCCAGTAAATCCCGCTGTTTCAAAAAATAATCGTAAGATTGTCATTAAGTTGGTTTTTTAACATCAATCACATTCAAATTTTGGATAACCACTTGTTTAAGTGATTGGCAAACTGACTCGTATTCTTTTGATTCATCGCAGCAGGTCCGCCCGTATCAACTCCACTGTCCCTCAAACTTTCCTTGAACATCCTCATTCTCAGCTGTTCCTGAATTGAGTCATCAGAATAAAGATGTTCCCTTGGATTAAGGGCATACCCGTTTTTTTGTAAAACCTGAGTTGCCAAAGGGATATCTGCAGTGATCACCAGGTCACCTTTATCAACTAGTTCAAGAATTTTGTTGTCTGCCTCATCAAACCCGGAGGAGACCTGGAGAAATGTGATGTAGTTCCGTCGGGGTATTTTCATGGGATGATTGGCAACCAGGGTTAATTCCACACGGGTGCGATCAGCCGCCTTGAACAAAATATTTTTAATCACTCCTGGGCATGCATCTGCATCCACCCATATTTTCATGTATTACCTCTTTGCCATTATAGTTTAGTTGAAACTTAAGACACAGCCTTTTTTGCTTAAACCATGATGTAAGTTTATCAGGCATCATTCCCGGACACAAGTATGCACCATCAAAACCTAAAAAACAGTATGGTTTTGCCATAATTCATTGAGATATAATTTAAAATCGGTTATTGTTCCGGAACTGTTTTTATTGACATGCTAAAAAGAAAATTCGTAAAAAGCCGATCAATTGCTTTCGAATATACACGGGAAAAGAATGATGACAGAACAAAGTTGTGATTATAAAGTCAGGTGCAGATCTTGTTTTAACCCATTTTCTATCCAGATGTATGACAGCCACGAGAAATGCCTCTGGCTTGTTGCCAACAAAGACTGGTACTGCGATTCATGTAAAAAAGAGTATCTTGATAAAAAGACAGCAACGCTTTCAAAAGCCAATGCGAGTTTAGGTTTTCCACAGCTTACGGGCACACCCAAACAAATTGCCTGGGCTGAAAAAATAAGGGCAGAACTCATAAACAAAACCAACTATTTAAATCAAAGTCTGAACCATGAAGATGAAGACGCAAAAGCATTATCAGACAAAGCATTCCTGCTATTCTTCAAAGAGTGGCAAAAAGAAAAAGAAGCGAAATGGTGGATAGATAACAGAACGACAAATGTCAGGGATATATCGATTCGAATAAAGGAAATCACTGATACTCTTTTATCATGATCTGTCGGACATCGGTTTTTTAAAAAATCCAACCCCAATATATGGTATCTGTCCTATTCAAATACAGATATTTATGATGCTGTATGATTACTCCTCTATCCGGTGCTGTCTTGACGAATGATTATTGAACCTTTAAACTATAAGCTTATTTGAAGATCGCTAATAAACAGTTTGATTATAACAGGACAGATCTGAATGGTTGAAAATCCATATATTTTTAGAATCCAAAGGTATTCCATTCATGATGGTCCCGGCATCAGAACAACGCTTTTTTTTCGCGGCTGTCCCATGTCCTGTTATTGGTGCCATAATCCGGAAAGCCATGCAAATCCTTTGAAAAGCAACCTCAAGGATATGGAACAGGTTGCGGCTACCTTAATGGCAGAGATCCAAAAAGATCTTATTTTTTATGATGATTCAGGTGGCGGGGTTACTTTTTCCGGCGGAGAACCCCTTTATCAGCATCAATTATTATTCAGGCTTCTGGAATTGTGTAAGGACTTTGAGATACATACCTGTGTGGATACGACAGGATACAGTGAAACAGGGCTTCTTTTAAAAGCAGCAAAAAAAGCAGATCTATTACTTTATGATATAAAATTGATCAATGAGAAAGCCCATGAAAAATATACAGGGAAAAGTGGCGAACTTGTATTGGATAATTTAAAACAATTGTCAAAACAAAAAATCGACGTCAAATTGCGGTTTCCCTTAATTCCCCGGATAACAGATACAGATGAAAACATTGGCAGGGTTATTGCGTTTTTAAAAGAAAATATAATTTACCGGGATATCCATATTCTGCCCTTTCATAAGGCAGGAGAAGGAAAGTATCCTGGTTTGAACATGAAAAATTATATGAAAGATATTAATCCCCCCTCTAAAGAAAGGGTGGCAAAAATAAAGGAGCAATTTGAATCTGAGGGATTCAATGTAAGCATTGGTGGATAAAATACCGGCGGATATAAAAATGGCGGATGAAATAATGGTGGGTAAAAAATGAATAAAAGAATAGAAAGATTGAGAAAAAAAACAATACAGAAACAGGTGACAATTTCCCATGAAAGAGCGGATCTTGTGACGGCTTTTTATAAAACCCATGCAGGCAAGGAAAAATCCATACCCGTTCAAAGGGCATTGTGTCTGAAACATATACTTGAAAATAAAAAAATATGTATTGACGGAGATGAACTGATCGTGGGCGAACGAGGCCCTGAACCCAAAGCCGTTCCCACATACCCTGAAATTTGTCTGCATTCTCTGGAAGATCTTGAGATTTTAGACTCAAGGCCCAAGGTGGCATATAAAGTTTCGCAGAAAACAAAGAAAATTTATGAGGAAAAAATTATCCCGTTCTGGAAGGGCAAAACCATAAGGGAAAAGATCTTTGAGGCCATGGAGGATCCATGGAAAGATTCTTTTAATGCAGGTGTTTTTACCGAGTTTCAAGAACAGCGGTCTCCGGGCCATACAGCTGGCGGAGATTTGATATACAAAAAAGGCTTTGCCGACCTGAAACAGGATATCAAGCAGGTTTTTAAAGGGATTGATTTTTTTGACGATAGAGATGGCCTTGAAAAACAGGAAGTTTTAGCCTCCCTTGATATTGCGGCAGATGCACTGATTTCATTTGCTAATCGCCATGCCGCTGAGTTGGAAAGTTTGGCAGAAAGGGAAACAGATTCCAAAAGAAAAGCCGAGCTTGGGAGTATGGCGAAAGTCTGTAAAAGGGTTCCAGCACAAAAGCCTGAAACGTTTCAGGAGGCATTGCAGTATTACTGGTTTTTACATGTGGGAATCATTACTGAACTCAATCCATGGGATGCATATAATCCGGGCAGATTTGATCAGAATCTCTATCCTTTTTATAAAAAAGATATTGAAAACAAATCTATTACCAGACAGGAAGCAAAGGAACTTTTGTGCAGTTTCTGGATAAAGTTCCATAATCATCCTGCCCCTCCCAAGGTGGGTGTGACTGCCAAGGAAAGCAATACATATGTTGATTTTTGTCTGATCAATCTTGGCGGTGTCACAGAAGATAACAAGGACGGGGTGAATGAATTAACCTATCTTGCCCTTGAGGTGATCGAAGAAATGCGGCTTTTGCAGCCAAGTTCCATGATCCAGGTGTCACATAAAAATCCGGACAGGTTTATCAAGCGGGCATTGAAAATTATCGCAACAGGATTTGGCCAGCCCTCTGTTTTTAATACAGATGCCATTGTTCAGGAGATGATCCTCCATGGCAAATCCGTAGAAGATGCAAGGAAGGCAGGCGCATCAGGATGTGTGGAAGCAGGTGTTTTTGGAAAGGAATGCTATATTTTAACCGGGTATTTTAACCTTCCTAAAATTCTGGAAATCACCCTTCACAATGGCCTGGATCCAAGGACAAAAAAGCAGATTGGCCTTAAAACAGGAGAGCCGGTAAGCTTTGGAACCTTTGACGATCTATTTGATGCCTATAAAAAGCAATTGGCGCATTTTGTAAATATAAAAATCAAGGGCAGCAATATTATTGAACAGATAAACGCCAAATACATGCCGGTTCCTTTGCTTTCCCTTGTGACAGAGGATTGCATAAAAAATGCAAAAGATTATAATCATGGAGGTGCAAGATACAACACCTCATATATCCAGGGCGTTGGTATGGGAACGATTACGGATTGTTTTTCAGCATTGAAACACCTTGTATACGACAATCAAAGCGTATCCATGGAAAAGATGCTGGATGCTTTGGAAATGGATTTTAAGGGAAATGATATCCTGGCTCACCAATTGGATAAAGCCCCCAAATATGGAAATGATGACGATGCTGCCGATGATATCCTGAAAATGCTATTTCATGCTTACCACGGATGTGTGACAGGCAGGCCCAATGCAAAGGGCGGGGTATACAGAATCAACCTTTTGCCCACCACCTGCCATGTTTATTTTGGTGAAATTACCGGCGCTCTACCCGATGGAAGAAAAAAGGGAATGCCTCTTTCCGAAGGGATTTCTCCGGTGCAGGGGGCAGACAGGAAAGGCCCCACTGCCGTACTAAAATCTGCAGCTAAAATTGATCATCTGAAAACGGGCGGTACCCTTTTAAATCAAAAATTTTTACCGGATCTTTTTAAAGAGGAAAAAGGATTTCAGGCCGTTTTGCACTTAATCCGCTCCTATTTTAAAATGGATGGTCACCATGTCCAGTTTAATGTGGTCTCTGAAAAGACATTAAAAGAGGCCCAAAAACATCCTGAAAATTATAGGGATCTGATAGTCAGGGTGGCGGGATATTCTGATTATTTTGTGGACCTTACAGAGGAACTACAGGAGGAAATTATCCTCAGAACAGCCCATGAAATGTCGTAAATTTGTCTATGGGTCCTTGAATTACCTGTGCTGTTTTTAAATAAAAAAGCAGGCGGCAAAATGTCCTTTTTCATGTTCGAGAAATTCAGGCTCTTTTTGTGAACAGATGTCCTGACTTTTGGGACACCGCGTGTGAAACCTGCAACCTGAAGGCGGGTTGATTGGACTTGGCACGTCTCCTGTCAACGGCTGGGTGTTGCCCTGGTAGTTGGGGTCAGGCATGGGCGAAGATGATAAAAGGGCAGTGGTATAAGGATGTAAAGGATTTTTATACAACTCTATTGATTTGGCAAATTCAACTATTTTCCCAAGGTACATGACAGCAACCCTGTCGGAAATATATTCCACTACATGCAGGTCGTGGGAAATAAACAGGTATGTCAGATTAAACTGCTCCTGAAGGTCTTTTAACAGGTTGATCACCTGTGCCTGGATGGAGACATCAAGGGCTGAGACGGCTTCGTCGCAGACAATGAATTCAGGTTTCAGTGCAATGGCCCTGGCAATACCGATCCTTTGTCGCTGCCCACCGGAAAACTGGTGAGGATACCTTCGCATATGCTCTTTTCCAAGCCCCACTGTTTTCAAAATCCGGGCCACTTCCTGATCCCGCTGATATCTGCTGCGCATCCCATGGACCAGAAGGGGTTCACCAATGATCTGTGAAACCGGTTTCCGCGGGTTGAGAGAGGAAAAAGGATCCTGAAAAATTATTTGCATTTTTTTTCTTAAGCGGCGCATGGCTTCAGGTTTCAGGTCTCCGATGGACTGGTCCTGAAAAAAAACCTTTCCCGATGTGGGTTCTTCCAGCCTTAAAATGGTTCTTCCAAGAGTTGACTTGCCACACCCTGATTCGCCGACCAATCCAAGAGTCTCTCCCTGCTGAATAGCCAGGCTGACATTATCTACGGCTTTTACCGAAGCGACTTCCTTCATTAAAATACCGCCCTTAATGGGATAATACTTAACCAGGTTTTCTATTCTAAGTAAGGGTTTGGAATGATTAACATCAAGCATATTTTAAACACCGTACGATATGGTTTTCGCCAATATTATAAATCTGCGGATTGGTGATCAGGCAGTCTTTGAACATGTCAGGACAGCGATTTGAAAAATAGCATCCGTTGGGAAGATTGAATAATGAAGGCACCGAACCCGTTATGGTTTTCAGCCTGTCCTGATCCATATTTTTCCCCAGAACAGGTATGGACTCCATGAGACCAATGGTGTAGGGATGCTTGGGGTTGGCAAAAAGAGTTTTGACATCTGTGTATTCAACAATTTTGCCTGCATACATAACAGCCACCATCTGGGCCATTTGTGCAATAACCCCAAGGTCATGGGTGATAAATAAAATCGCAGCCCCTGTCTCAGCTTTTAACCGGTTCATCAGATCAAGTATTTGTGCCTGTATGGTCACATCCAGTGCGGTGGTGGGTTCATCTGCAATCATCAGTCTGGGGTTGCACGCCAGTGCCATGGCAATCATAACCCTCTGGCGCATGCCACCGCTCATCTGGTGTGGATATTCATGGGGTCTCTTTTCAGGATCGGGTATCCCCACTAATTTGAACATTTCAATGACCCGGTTTTTTAATTCTTTTTTGGATAATTTTGTGTGAAGTTCAATGACTTCAGAGACCTGATCTCCCACGGTAAAAACGGGGTTTAAAGAGGTCATGGGTTCCTGAAATACCATACTGATCCTGTTTCCCCTGATTTGTCTCATCTGTTTTTCAGTGGCTTTTACAAGATCCATTCCATCGAACAGGATTTTGCCTTCCACAATTTTTCCCGGCGGTTGTGGGATCAGTCTCATAATAGAATGGGCAGTCACGCTTTTGCCGCATCCTGATTCTCCCACCAGGCCCAGAGTCTGGCCCGGTGCTATGGGGATGCTGACATTGTCAACCGCCTTGGCAATCCAGTCTCTCACGAAAAAATGCGTTCTAAGCTCTATTATATCAAGTAAATTGTCATTATCCATTTTTAATCCCTCGACCGGGGATCAAGCGCATCCCTCAATCCATCACCCAGAAGGTTAAACCCCAAAACGGCAAATAAAATGGCAAGTCCGGGAAGTGTCATAACCCATGAAGCCCTCAAGATCAATGATCTGCTCTGGGCAATCATTGCACCCCATTCAGGTGTGGGTGGCTGCGCACCCAGACCCAGAAAGCTTAAGGCCGCCGCATCAAGGATAGCACTGGCAAAATTTAATGTGGTCTGGACAATGAGAGGGCCCAGGCAATTGGGTAAAATGGCCAGAAAAATAATCCTGAATTCATTTGCTCCGATAGCCCTGGCAGCAGTAACGTAGTCTTTTTCACATTCTTCAAGCACACTTCCCCTGACAATCCTTGCAAATCTTGGGATATAAGTGATTCCAATGGCAATCATGGCATTTTCCAGACCCGGTCCAAGATAGGCAACAATCACAATGGCCAGAAGAATATAGGGAAAGGAGAGAATAATATCCATGATACGCATGACGATGTTATCTATCCATCCCTTCTTGTACCCTGAAACAGCACCGATAAGGGTCCCGAAAAAGAAAGCGATACTTACGCTGATAACAGATACCAGAAGAGAAATCCTGGCCCCGTAAATTAATCTGGAAAGTATGTCCCGTCCCAGGTCATCTGTACCCAGATAATGCTTGGTCGTACCGCCTTCCTGCCAGACCGGTGGCTTGAGCTGGTCATAAAGAGAGGTGTCTATGGGATCATGGGGGCTGATATAGGGGGCAAAAATAGCAACCATGATGAAAATGATAATAATAATCAGACCTGCGATAGCGGTTTTGTTCCTCCATAACTGATTGAGCTGTTCCAGCATGGGATGCCGGTCTAACGGGTCTCTATTATTTTTTTTCTTATTCATAAATGCAACTATCTGATACTGATTTTAGGATTTATTACCGCATAGAGAAGATCCACAAACAGGTTAATCACAATAAAAATGGTTGCAATAATCAATGTGCCACCCTGTATAACCATGTAATCTCTTTGCATTACCGCTTCATACATCCATTTACCCACACCGGGCCAGGCAAAAATGGTTTCGGTGAGGATCGCACCGCATAAAAGCACGCCAAACTGAAGGCCAATTGTTGTAACTACGGGAATCATTGCATTTCTCAAAGCATGTTTGTAAACTACCTTGAACTTGGAAAGGCCCTTGGCCATGGCCGTTTTAATGTAGTCCTGTTTTAACACCTCAAGCATGCTGGACCGGGTCATCCGGGCAATGATCGCAGTGGGAATAGTACTAAGGGTCACTGCCGGCATGATCAGATGCCAGATGGAATCCTTGAGAGCCACCCAATTTTTGGTGATGATTGAATCTAATACATAAAAATTTGTCACCACTTCAAGATCGATCATAACACTCAACCGCCCTGAAATGGGAAGCCAACCCAGATTGACTGAAAAAATCAACATCAGCACCAGGCCAAGCCAGAATATCGGCATGCTCACACCTGTCAAAGCACCGAGCATGCTCAGGTAGTCGAACACGGAATATTGCTTTGTGGCGGAGACAATTCCTAAAATAATTCCCACGAAACAGGAAATAAACAAGGCACAGACAGACAATTCCAGGGTTGCAGGAAATCTGTGCTTGATCTCGGTCCAAACTTTTTGCCTTGTAAAGATGGTTTCTCCGAGATCTCCTCTCATCAGTCGTTTCATGAACATGCCGTACTGAACATGAAGGGGCTCATTCAAGCCCAAATGTTCCCTGACCTGATGCAAAGATTCTTCAGTTGCTCTTTCCCCCAGCATAAGCTCAGCCGGATCTCCCGGGGTCAAACGGAGCATAAAAAAGACAATTAAAGATACGCCTAAAAGCGTAGGAACAAGAATGAAAATCCGTCTAATGATATAAGCTAACATAATGTTGTTATATACTTTTTAAAAAGGGAAAGGCATTAAAACCTTTCCCTTTTATATAATTTATTTAAACGATACGTTTTTTAATCTCACACTTCCAGTGGGATGAAGTTTGAAATTCATGACATTTTTGGTGGCAGGCCAGATAACAGTTGAATGGGCAATGGGAATGGTACCCACTTCATCAAAAATCACCTGGAGGGCTTTTTCATATATTTTGGTTCGTTCCGCTTGATCAATCGTAGTTTTTCCCTTGATCATCAGGTCATGATACTCGGGGTTATGCCACTGGGTCCTGATGGAGGGAGAGGCAAGGCCGTCAAAAAGAACGGCAAGGAAATTATCCGGGTCACCATTGTCACCAGTCCAGCCCAGCTGGAACAGATCCATGTCCTCGGGCTGCTCTCTCTGTTTTTTAAGATATGTGCCCCAGTCATAGCTGACAATTCTTCCCCGGATTCCTATCTTAGCCAGATTTGAAACCATGGCTACACCGACCTTAAGCCCTTCAGGATTGTATGGGCGGGGAACTGGCATTGACCAGAGTGTTATTTCGCCAAGACCCTTACCATCTTTATAACCTGCTTTTTCAAGTTCTTGTTTGGCAAGTTCCACATCAAAGGCAAATCCAGGGATACTTTTATTATATCCCCACATGGTTGGTGGAATCGGGTTTTTTGCAACCTGGCCCACACCCTGATAAATATTATCAACAATGGCTTTTCGGTTCAGGGCGTGTGCCACAGCCTTCCTTAAATGCAGGTTGCTCTTCCACGGTTCCTTGGTAAAATTGAAAGACAGGTAACCCACATTCATGCCCGGCTGAGAAATAAGCTGGAGGTTGGGGTCTTTTTTGGCCAGGGGAATATCAGCAGGATGGGGGAATTGACAAACATGAATGGAACCGGTTTTAAGTTCAAGAAATCTGACTGAGTTTTCAGGGATAGCTCTGAAAATGACTTTATTAAAATAAGGGCCGCCTTTTTTATCCCAGTATGCATCAAATTTTTCAAGTACAATCTTGTCATCTTTTACCCAGGAGACGAATTTAAAAGGGCCGGTGCCAACGGGCTGACGTAAAAATTCCTTCGGGTTTGCCAGAAAGGCTGTCGGGCTGATAATATCGGCGAAATCCATGCCCATGTTGGCAAGGAAAGGTGCCTCAACTCTCTTTAAATTGAATACAACCGTGTATTCATCTATCGCCTCAATGGAATCGATGGTGCCGTCCATTTCCATGGATGCCCAATACTCAGGTGTTCTGTCCTGGGCCGGAATATCAAAACCCTTTCCATGAAATTTCACTTTTTTATCCTTCATCATTCTGCCGATGGAGAAGACAACCGCATTTGCATTAAATGGGGTGCCGTCATGAAATTTGACCCCTTTTCTTAGATGGAATGTATATGTCAGACCATCTGGAGCAATATCCCATGATTTCGCAAGGCCCGGTTCCAGTGCAGTTGATTCGTCCTTGTAAAAAACCAGGGCTTCAAAGATATTGTCACAGACCATAAATGAATTACCGTCGGTTTCATATGCAGGATCAAGACCTACACTATCTCCGCCGCGGCCAAAAACAAATGTTCCGCCTGCCTTTGGAGCTGCAAAAACGGAACCGGAAAATAAAAACATTAATAATGTTAAAAAAATCCCTATCTTTTTCATTTTTCCTCCTCCTTTGAAATTTGGATAAAACAAGAAATAACAATGATCACTTCACTACCACATTGTTGCCTAATAACAATGTTTTATGTGAATGTCAAACAATCCTCATTTTAGTTTTTCTAATATTTATAGTACTCTATAATATTTTATTTTTATTTTTTTTTGTGAAATATTAAGGAATTCTTGACCCCCCTGCTAATTTTTGATACTGCAGGCTATCGGAAAATTTTAAGTTCTTTATCGTGAAGATGTATTTAAATAATACATTTTATTTGTATTGTAATTTTTTAATGGAGGATAGGATGAAAAAATTTGTATTGTTTGTTTTGAGCTTTTTTTTAGTATTGTCATTTGCTTTTTCAGCAGGTGCAAAGACACTGAAAGTCGGTCTGGATGCAGATCCTGTTTCCCTTGACCCGCAAGTTCAATTGTCAGGCGGTATGCTTCAGTTGTCTCACTGGTTATTTGATCCATTGGTAAGATGGACCCAGGATGGAAAATTTGAACCCCGCCTTGCTGAAAAATGGGAACGAATCAACGAATTTAGAGTACGTTTTTATCTTAGAAAAGGCGTAAAATTTCACAGCGGTAATGAGTTTACAGCCAAAGATGTGAAATGGTCATTTGACCGCATGAAAAGAAGCGTGGATTTTAAAGGCCTGGTTGAACCATTCGTCGGTGTGGGGATTGTTGATGATTATACGGTTGATATCGTTACAACCAGAGCATATCCGCTCCTTCTTAATATGGCTACATACTTTTTCCCGATGGATAGTGTCTTTTATACAGGAACCGATGCAAACGGTCAGCCCAAAGACTTGATTTTGAAAGTCGGCGAATCTTATGCCCTGGATAATGCTTCCGGAACCGGCCCTTTTATAGTTACCAAAAGGGAACACAATGTGGTTCTTGAAATGGAAAGATTCAAAGATTACTGGGATACAAAATCTCCAGGTAATGTCTCAAAATTCATCCTGTCCCCGATCAAGGAAAATGCCACCCGTGTAGCAGCCCTTTTATCCGGTGGTGTGGATTTCATCTCCCCGGTACCGCCCCAGGATTTTTCCAGGATTGAATCCGATGATAAGGTGAAACTGGTTACCTTTAACGGCGGCCGTATCATCACCTTTCAGATGAACCAGGATCGCGTAGAAGCATTTAAAGATGCAAGAGTCCGACAGGCCATCGCCTATGCCGTTAACAATACGGGTATCGTAAAAAAGATCATGAAGGGAAAAGCAATGGCTGCCGCCCAGCAAAGCCCTCCGGGATATGCCGGTCATAAGGCAAGCCTTCAGCCCAGATATGATCTTGCCAAAGCAAAAGCACTCATGAAAGCAGCAGGATATGAAAAGGGTTTTGAAATTACCATGATGGCGCCTAATAACCGTTATGTAAACGATGCAAAAATTGCTGAAGCCACTGCTCAGATGTTGGGTAAAATCGGAATCAAAGTTAACCTTAAGACCATGCCCAAGGCCCAGTACTGGCCTGAATTTGACAATAGAGCTGCTGACATGATGATGATTGGCTGGCATTCTGATACAGAAGATTCCGGTAACTTTTCCGAATTCTTAACCATGTGTCCTAACGCAGATACCGGTTATGGCCAGTACAACGGCGGTAACTACTGCAATAAAAGAGTTGACGAACTGACAATGGCTGCTCAGTCTGAAACCGATCTTGCTAAACGCGCAGTAATGCTCAAAGAAATTGAGCAGATCCTTTTTGACGAAGCCGCATTTATTCCTTATCACTGGCAGCTGCATTCCTATGGTGCAAAGAAAAACTTTAAGATTGAGCCGATCCTCAACGCACAGAATTTCCCCTACTTCGGAGATCTGGTAGTTGAATAATTGTTGATATCTTTTTGAAATCAACCATCCATCGCTCCCCTGGAATTTTTTTTTAGGGGAGCGATCCTTATAAATAATAAAAAAAAGTAAAAACCAATGTTTGCATTTATCATAAGAAGGATCATCCAGGCGATCATTGTCATGATGATCATCGGCCTGATAGGATTTTCCATAAAAAGCCAGATCGGGGACCCGATCCGGGATCTTGTCGGCGAGCGGGTAACACCGGCGGAAAGGGCTAAGATTGCTGAAGAGATGGGGCTTAATGATCCATTTTTAATTCAATATGGCAGGTTTATTAAAAATGCGCTTAAAGGGGATCTGGGAAGATCTTTTCTATACAATAAACCGGCTCTTGCAGTCATTATGAAACATGCCCCGGCTACCATTGAACTGGTATTCGGCACTGCCCTGATCATCATATTCGTCTCGCTGCCCCTGGGCGTTTTTTGTGCGCTGCGGCCTAAAAGTCTTTTATCCAGATTTACCATGAGTTTTTCCACCCTCGGCGTGTCGCTGCCTGTCTATTTGACGGCTATCCTGCTCATTTTTCTATTTGCCATCCACTGGCAGATCCTGCCTTCTTATGGACGCGGAGAGGTTACAGCCATAATGGGTGGGTACTGGACCACCGGTTTTCTGTCCATAGACGGTATCAAACATCTGATTTTGCCCTGTATATCTTTGTCCACCCTGATGCTGCCTCTTTTTATCCGTTTGATCCGGTCTGAAATGATGGAAGTTCTGGAAACCGAATATATCAAATATGCCTGGGCAAAAGGATTGTCCCCCATGAGGGTATGGATGGTCCATGCGTTTAAAAATACATTGTTGCCGGTAATTACGGTATTTGGTGTTCAGATCGGCATCATGTTTGCGTATACGTTGCTCACCGAACTGGTATTCCAGTGGCCCGGAATGGGCTTCATGTTTTTAGAGGCGGTGCACAGGGCGGATACATCCTTGCTTATCGCATATCTCGTGGTAGTGGCCTGTCTGTTTGTATTTGTTAATACGGTTGTAGATATTCTTTATGGATTTATCAATCCTACAGTTAGAATTGCAGGAACAAAATGAAATCAAAATTACAAAAATTTAAAGAGTCTTATTTTTTATATAGTTTTAAAAGGGATAAGGTGGCGATTTCCTCCTTTGTCATCCTGGTTATTTTCTTAGGACTGGCTTTTACAGCACCATGGGTTTCTCCCATGAATCCATATGATGCTGCCAATATAGATATCATGAATTCCGAGATTCCACCCATGTGGATGGAAGACGGTTCATCGGAATTCCCCCTTGGGACGGATAACCAGGGCAGGGATATGCTGTCAACCATGCTCTACGGCTTAAGGGCCTCTATAATTATCGGGCTTGGTGCTGTTGCCCTTCAAGGCATTATCGGTGTTGTGGTTGGGCTTTTGGCCGGGTACATGGGTGGAAAAACCGATGCCATTCTCATGCGGTTTGCCGATATACAATTTTCCTTTCCCTATTTGATGGTGGCCATTTTCCTGTCTGCCATTTTTCAGGTGGTGTTCGGAGTGGGCAGTTTTGAGAGGCTGGCCATTCCCCTGTTGACCGTTATTATCGGTCTGTCCAATTGGCCCATGTTCGCAAGAACCGTCCGGGCCTCTGTTATGGGAGAAAAAAACAAGGAATACGTGGAAGCGGCAAGGGTTATCGGATTGCCAAAATGGACCATCATGTTCCGTCATATATTGCCTAATTCCCTGACGTCGGTCATGGTTATATGCACGATACAGGTGGCCAATGCAGTTATGAGTGAGGCAGCTCTGTCCTTTTTAGGACTTGGGATGCCTATTACCAAACCCTCTCTGGGATCCTTGATACGGGCCGGTCAGGAATTCTTTTTCTCAGGATCCTGGTGGATTACCGTATTCCCCGGCATCTGGCTCGTGATTTTTGTCCTTGTGATAAACCTTCTGGGTGACTGGCTCAGGGATGTACTTAACCCGAAACTGTATAAAGGATAAAAGTTTAAGATGTCACATCTTTTAGAAGTTCAAGATCTTGAAGTTAAATTTGCCCTGAGGTTCGGAGATATTACAGCCATTGACGGTGCCACTTTTTCACTTGATAAAGGCGAAAAGCTGGGAATCGTGGGTGAAAGCGGGGCGGGTAAATCCGTCACCGGATTTTCTATTATTAACCTGATCAGCAAACCCGGCTTTATCTCAAAGGGCAGAATCATGTTCGAGGGTCAGGAGATTAGTTCCTGGCCGGATGAAAAGATGCGAACCATCCGGGGAAACAGAATCAGTATGATTTTTCAGGACCCCATGATGACACTCAATCCAGTGTTTACCATCGGTTTTCAGATGATAGAGACTTTGAGGGCCCATCGTAATATTTCAAAAGCCGAGGCCAGGGCCATTGCTCTGGAAAAATTGAAAAAAGTTTATATTCCATCTCCTGAGCAGAGACTTGATCAATATCCTCATGAATTATCCGGAGGGATGCGTCAGCGAATTATTATAGCCATTTCATTATTGTCAGATCCGGCAATTATCATTGCAGATGAACCTACAACAGCTCTGGATGTAACGATCCAGGCCGAAATTATGGATTTGCTGCAGGAATTGTGCGAGATTGATAATATGGCTTTGATTTTGATTACCCATGACCTGGGTGTTGTTTCCCAGGTGACGGAAAAAATTGCTGTCATGTATGCCGGTAAAATTATCGAATCCGGTTCAACAGACCAAGTTGTACACCATCCAATGCATCCATATACGGAGGGATTAATTAAATCCATACCCGGTTCTATACCGCCTGGTGAAGAGTTGATGCAGATACCCGGTATGATGCCGACATTGACCGATATTCCTCCCGGATGCGCATTTAATCCACGGTGCGAACTTAAGGGTGACATCTGTACAAGACAAACGCCACAGCTCCGGAAAATGAAAAATGGGACTATGGCCGCATGCCATATGATATAAAGGGGATAAACAATTAAAGCTTATGAATGCAGAAAATAAAATACTTACTATAAAAAATGTTGTGAAGCATTTTGACATTTCCGGTGGCTGGCTGGATCAGCTGACATTTAAAGGAAGTATGCCGCATCTGGAAAAAACGACGGTAAAGGCTGTCAATGACGTGTCCCTTTCAGTGAAGCGGGGAGAAACCTTAAGTGTCGTTGGTGAGAGTGGTTGCGGGAAATCAACCCTTGCCAGAGTGATATTAGGTCTTTATCCTCCCAATTCCGGTGAAATCCTGTATGATGGCCAGCGAATTGATAATCTGACCCATGAGCAGATGCTTCCGTTCAGAAAAAAAATACAGATGATTTTTCAGGATCCATATGCCTCTTTAAATCCAAGAAAAACGGTTCGACAGACCCTGGAAGAGCCGCTTCGGTTCCATAATCCAAAGATGTCATCCCAAAATATTTCTGATAAAATCAAGGAGGTAATGGAGCAGGTCGGGGTAGATCCTGCATGGATTACCCGGTATCCCCATGAATTTTCCGGTGGTCAGCGACAAAGAATCAGTATTGCAAGAGCCCTGGTTTTAGATCCGGAATTTATTGTGGCAGATGAACCGGTTTCCGCCTTAGATGTTTCCATACAGGCGCAGATTTTAAATCTGCTCATGAAGCTGGCGGAAAAAAGGGGCCTGACCTACTTATTTATTACACATGATTTAAGTGTTGTGCAGCATATCAGTACACGTGTGGCGGTTTTATATCTGGGCACTTTATGTGAACTTGCATCGTCAGAAGACTTGTATAAAACGCCTCGTCATCCTTATACAAGAGCATTGTTGAGCGCCATTCCAAAGGTTGGTGAAAAAGCGGCCAAACATATTAAGTTAAAGGGGGAGGTGCCGACGCCGGTTCATCTGCCATCTGGCTGTGTATTTCATGGCCGGTGCGTTTATGCAAACCAGAGATGTACCAAAGAGATCCCTGAATTATTAGCACTGGACAATGGCGGATTTGTTGCTTGCCATGCAGTGGAAGAAAATCGGCTAAAAACCTGATAATTCATATAAAAAAGGGGTAACCCTTATAACATTGAAATCAGGTAAACAAAAATCATGGAATTTAAAAGCCAGAATAATGCTTTTACAGAACCCAGGCCAACCATATCAGATTTAACATTAAAGCTGATGACAGGTTTATGTATCGGGGCTGTGGAATCTTCAGGTGTAAAGAAATAAATGATAACGTCCATTATTTTGTTAAATGATGATTTCATATCTCATCCTCCTATTTTTTTCAGGTCATAAATATATATTTTTATAATTGTTAATTTAGTATTGATAATAAGCTCGTTTTGGTGTTAAGTAAAATTAAAACAATTAAATCTTAGATTAAGTTTAGCTAATGCTACCGGATTTTAACAGGCTTAAAGTATTTTATTTTATTTTTTTGGAAAAAAGCGTAGTCAGTGCGGCTGCCAAATTGAATATCACCCCATCTGCCGTCAGTCAGGCCTTGAATAAGCTTGAGTCTGACTTAAATATCCTGCTGTTTACACGGCTCCACAAGAAACTTGTACCAACCTGGGCAGCTCTTCAATTGTTTGAAATTCTTAATCCCTTTATTCAGGACCTTGAAGCCCGAATAAAGCAAATCAAACAGGCGAAACAGATACCTTCGGGAATGCTCAGAATCGGTTCTCCCATCGAGTTTGGCAAATCCTATTTGCCAAGAATATTTGCATCTTTCAGAAAAAAATATCCAGAGGTTGTTTTTACAGTGAAACTGGGCGATCCCACCGAGATTTTCCCAATGGTCAAAAAAGGAGAACTGGATTTTGGTCTGGTGGATATTTTTTTAACCCGGGATCAGGTGTCTGAAGATTTCGGCATTTACAGTATTGACTCCCTAATTGATGAAGAGGTGATCATGGCCTGTTCAAAAGCGTATTATGAGAAGGAAATAAAAGGGGATCATTCCTTTAAAAACCTGGCAACAAAAGAATTTCTCTCATACCAGAGATCTTCCCTAACCCTTAGGAATTGGTTTAAATATCATTTTAAAAAGGCCCCAGTTAGATTAAACCGGGTTATGACGGTTGATAATCATCAGGCTGTCATCAACGGCATAAAGAACCATTTGGGAATAGGTGTGATTGTCTCTCATATTGTCCGTCAGGATATTAAACACGGTCGAATCATTCCCATAAAAACACCTAAAAAAGATGTGATCAATACGATATCACTGGTTCAGTTGCAGGATAAGGTGCCCAACCTGACAGAAAAAACATTTATTAATTATTTAACAACCGATATCCTTTCATCCGGCACATCAAAAAAATTTATTAATATCTCATAAAAGCGATCAACCGAATCCAGATTTTTCAACAACAAATAAATAGGTAATTGCTGTTCGCCAATATATGGGTTGATTTTAAAATCAGATTATAGTAGTTACTGCAATAGTTACTAATCAACATATAGATATAAAATAGTTATTGAATATGAGCGTGAAAGGAAGATAAAGCCCATGACAAAAGAAGTGCAGGATGCATTTAAATCTGGGATTCCGATTTTTATAGGGTATCTTCCGGCAGCCATTGCATTCGGAATTTTATCAAAGGGATGTGGAATAAGTCTTTTGGAGTGTTTTTTATTCTCTGCCGTTGTTTTTGCAGGAGCCAGCCAGTTTATTGCACTCAACTTATTGATGACGGGGATGGGGCCGGGCGGTATTATTTTAACCACTCTGCTGGTTAATTTCAGGCATTTTCTCATGAGCGCATATTTATCCACGAGGATGGGTAGAATAGCCAAAAAATATGTATTCATGATCGCATTTGGCATCACCGATGAGGTCTTTTCCGTATTATCATTTAAAAAAGGCCAGCTTTCAAAATCCGTTGTTTTTATACTGGAGATATTTGCCTATTCCGCCTGGGTCACAGGAACAATGGCCGGGTATATCATGGGCGGATTCCTTCCGGAAATCTTAACCAAGAGTATGGGTGTTGCACTATATGCCCTGCTGCTTGCCATGTTGCTGCCTGAAATAAAAACATCTGTTAAAGCCTTGGTCCTAACCATTGCATCAGGGGTTTTGAATACCATCCTCATAAAACTTGATATCTTTCCAAATGGATGGACTATCATTGTTTGTATTCTTATCATTGCCCTGGCAGGATCATTTTTTACTATGGATAAAGTTCGTGAGGAAGTCTATGAATAACCTAATTTGGATTATCCTTGGTATGGCTGCTGTCACATATATACCTAGATTATTACCGTTTCTCGTGTTATCCGATAAGAAAATTTCAAAAAGAGTGGACGCCTTCTTAAAATGTATACCAGTCGCTGCCATCGGTGCCCTGATCATTCCGGGTGTGTTCAGCGCCACGCCGGATATGCCCATGGCCGCAGCCACAGGTATGGCATTCACCATGATTTTTGGATTGTGGCGTGGCGGTATTATTATACCGGTGCTGGGATCTGTAGCGGTCACATATGTAGTGCTGCTATTTGCAGGGTAAAGGGGTGTAGTATATGGATCAGCAAATTTTGATCATGAATGACCTAAAAAAGCTTGGATTTTCGGAATACGAATGTAAAGCTTACCTGAAGCTTTTAGAAGATTTTCCCCTAAATGGATATACACTCAGTAAAAAGTCCGGGATCCCCCGTTCCAGAATTTATGAAGTTTTGAAAAATCTCATGGATAAGCAGATGGTGTTTGAGCAGGATCAGGAGAAAAACAAATTATATTATCCCCTGGATCCTGATGTGTTTATAAAAAAGACCAAAGCGCATTATGAAGATGTTTTCAACAATATATCACAATTTGCCGGTAAACTTTATAAGGAGAAAAAACAAGAGGATAAGCTGGTGGTTATAAAAGGGCGCCAGAATATTATCCGCTTTTTAAATCTTTTGATCCGCGGGGCAAAAAAAAGAATTGCCCTGTCTGTCTGGGAAGAGGAAATAAAAGAGCTGACCCGTGAAATCGATATGGCGCTTGAAAGGGGAGTGGTCTTAAGGGGGATTTATTTTGGGGAAAATCTTCCCTATGACACATTGGTGCCCCATAGAAGAATGAGAAGATACATGGCCGAGAAAAAACAAAGATACATGTCCATCATAGTTGACGGTTCCCATACGGTATCGGGCATTGTTTCAAGGGGAGAAGACAGTAAGGTGACCTGGACCCAGGATGAGGGGTTTATCGAAATCAGTGAGGATTATATCGCCCATGATCTTGTTGTAAATCTGTATTCCGGTTCCCTTGATAAAAAATCATATCAGGATTTTGAAGAATTTGCAGACAAGGTCCATAATTATTATTTTCATTATTCTGAAAAAGAGTTTAAAACTTATAAAAAACTAAAATAGGTGTAACTCTTCAGTTGTTATGCTTGAAACCGCCCTGTCTGATGGATATTTTTTTTCGATGCTAAAGGCATAACCTCCCGTAAATACTCCCCAGACAGGGCTCTGGATAACCGCTTTTAACGGGCTGAACAATTTCAAATAGGTTTCCTTTTATGACACGATATGACTTGTCCCCTTAAGACCCTGCTGCCAGAAAATTTTCAATAATTTGATTCACCTTGTTAAAGTGGGTTATTGGAGACATATGTCCTCCCGGGACACAATGAATCGAACGATTCGGAATATATTGTTCCAGTGTCGAAAAAACTTGAAGAGAAGCTAAGGGGCTTAATTCTCCTTTTATCATGCAAACGGGGACAGTAATTTTTGAATAGTCTTTAAGGGTCAATAACTCTTTAAACAGAGCAGCAAAATCAAGCAAAACCTTGTCTATATATCGGACAAATGCATTTTGGGTTTTCAAAGCAAGGTTTTCAAAGGTTCCTTTCCCGGACCAGTAATCAATAAATACCTTTGTTGCATATTCAGGATCTTTTTTCCCCACGGCCTTTGTTAATTTTTGGACAATGGTTGAGATTTCATTTCTGGCAATTGTATTCAGTCCAAGCAGATGAAAGGCCACAGGTTCAAACAGGGTTAATGTTTTAACTTTTTTGAGTATTTTAATGGTAAGCTTTAGCGCGATGGCACCTCCATAGGAATGACCAACCAGGTGAATCATTTCGTGATGCCTGGTTTCTTTTTTTAAAATATTCTCAACAATATTGACTTCATCGTCCGTTGAAAAGGTTTGCGGATTTGCAGGCAGTTCATTGTCGCCGTAGCCTGCAAGGTCAATGGCAATGATTTTGAACTTAGGGTTCAACAGATGAGTTAAGTGTTTCCACTGGTCTTTGGAACTCATTGAGCTGTGAAGTAAAACAATGATGGGGCCGTGGCCGGAGACGATGTACCCCTTTTTAATATTCATATTTTGTATCCAAGCGCTTGTCTCTTGGACTCCCATTTTTGTGACAATAAAAGCACCCTTTATATCAGTATTCAGGTAATTGTTACACAAAATTATTTGATTCTATATTTTCTAATGCCAAGAGAGTTTAAATGCTGTATGGTAATTTTTTTAAATGAAGAAAATGTTGAATGGAAATTAAAAATGATACACTACTTGATCGTTGGCAGCATATTGGGTTTGTCAGCCGGGCTTGCACCTGGGCCTTTATTGACCCTTGTCATTTCGGAAACCCTTTTGCACGATATAAAAGCCGGGATTAAAGTCGCTCTGGCTCCACTGGTGACAGATCTGCCCATTGTCATATTATCTGTATTCATCCTGTCCAGGTTATCCGGCTTTCACAGTATACTGGGGGTGATTTCCATTGTCGGCGGACTATTGGTGCTGACGATGGGAATTGGAGGGCTAAAAGCGACCGGGCTGAAAGTTGATATTAAAAAGGCAAAACCAAGATCTCTTGCAAAAGGAATCCTGGTCAATCTTTTAAGTCCCCATCCCTATTTGTTTTGGCTCAGTGTGGGAGCGCCGACAATGACCCGGGCATACAATCAGCATATCCTTGTGGCTGCATTATTTATAGTTGGTTTTTATTTTTTGCTTATTGGATCAAAAATTGTACTGGCTGTGCTGGTTGGAAAATCTAAAAAATTTTTACAAGGCCGTGTCTATATTTACACCATGAAATTATTAGGGCTTGCCCTTTGTGTGCTTTCATTTTTTCTTTTTAAAGAAGGACTTGTACTTTTGAAAATCTTGTAAACAAAAACTGCTGCACAGATTTCGATGCAGCAGTTTCCATTGTAATAAAAAGAGATTAAGATTTATTTCCAGTTAAATTCCTTTGAAGTGACAGTATGTTCCATTCTCTGAATACGGCGTTCGATATTTTCAAATTTTCTTTTTATCCTTTGGATGGCCGATTTTTTTGAATGGGTATATGTATCATAAAACTCCTGATCCTTTTCATCCCGGAAGGGAGAAACCGGTTCCATTTTTACCACCAGGCCTGCAATGATATACATAACTCCAACCGGCCAGAACCCGGTAAATAGAAATAAAACCAGAGTAATCATTCTCAGCCAGAAGACACTGAAGTTAAAATGCTCTGCAATGCCGCGGCATACCCCCATGAAGATACCTCGTCTGGATCGGTAGATCCCTTTGCTTGAGGTCAGGGCTTCAAGCCTGTCTTTAAGCCCATTGCAATGTTTATGGTATTTTTTAAACGTATGGTTTCTTTTATGTCCATAATGGCGTTTCATTTGTTGAAATCCTTTCTTTGTCGCTCAATCAGTATGGTTTCAAGGGCTTCAACCCGTTCTTCCATTTTTGAAAGTCCATGATAAATATCCTGGATCATTTTAGTCTCTTCTGCATGGCTTTGTTTTTCTTTTTTTGAAAGTCCCCCAGTTTTTGAAGCCCGAATGATGCCGATGATAATCAATCCAAGGGTGGCTATTAAAAGTATTGCACCGCCAATGCAGATTCCTACGATAAGTGCGCCAGTCATAATAAAATTACTCCGGTATGGTTAATTTTGAATAGTTTATGCATCCCTTGTATCATCATTTTTTAAAGATTGGGAGGATTTAAGTTTATTGAGTTCAGCTTCAATATCATCATCTGCTTCCAGGGCATCAAATTCTTCTTCAAGGGATGAAGGTCTGCCATAATTGACAAGATCTGCCTCAGCTTCCATTCGTTCGATGTGATTTTCAAGCTCATCAAATTTTTGCATTATTTCGTTGCTGTCAGCACGCCGTATCTCTTCCTGTGCTCTTTTTTTGCCATTGGCTCTAAGGTGTCTTTGTACAAGTATACGCTTTTTTTCCCTGGCAGATTTGAGTTTGTTTTCAAGTTCGGTAATGTCGTCCCGGTATTGCTCAATTATGATGCCAAGCTCAGTTAATTCAATCTCAATGGTTTCGGTTTTTTGCGTGTATCGCCGTTTTTCGTGGAGTGCCTGTCTTGCCAGCGAGTCTTTCCCTTTGGCCACGGCAAGCTCAGCTTTTCTGGACCAGAAATTTTCTTTTTCCCGAATATCATCCATTAGTCTCTCAACTTTTTTCTCGTTGGCAATGGCATTTGCACAGGATGATTTGATTTCAATTAAGGTGTCTTCCATTTCCCTGATCATCAGTTTGATTAATTTTTCAGGGTCTTCTGCTTTGTCCAGCATGGCACTCATGTTTGATGCTACAATGTCTTTAAATCGTGTAAAAATTCCCATTTTGTTTTCTCCTTTTGTTTTTGTCTTATAAATATTTTTACGATTCATCTAATTAAAAGCAATTTGAAAAAGGATATAGCATTTAGCGTGCCATGGCGGAGCCAAATTCAAAACACCTTGTAATTTCAGTCACTTGCTTCTGTTGACAGCAATATGCCCAATATGGTAAAATACGCCAATAATCGGTTATATTGCCCATTAGTTGAAATATCTCATCATTTTTATTGTATTTCTTGGGAGAAAAAAATGGTTCTATCAAGCCAGAGAGAGGGAGAGAGTAAGCATGTTTCAATACCCGAAGCGATCGGACAGTCTGAGGCGTTTTTTGAATTCCAGGAACAGATATCCAGGGTAGCGCCCATTGAAAGACCTGTCCTGATTTTAGGGGAGCGCGGTACGGGAAAGGAGCTTGCTGCATCCAAGATACATTTTTTGTCAAAAAGATGGCAAAAACCCTTGGTAACATTGAATTGTTCAGCCCTGACACCAACCCTTATCGGTTCTGAATTGTTCGGATATGAAAAAGGGGCGTTTACAGGAGCAGGTGCACGGCAGCAGGGACGTTTTGAGAAAGCGTCCGAAGGGACCTTTTTTTTAGATGAAATCGGGACAATCCCCATGGAAGTTCAGGAAAAAATTTTGCGGGTGGTCGAATACGGCAGCTTTGAAAGGGTTGGTTCCTCTGTGTCTATCCATGTGGATGTCCGAATTGTGGCAGCAACCAATGTGGATCTTTTTTCCATGGTGACATCTGGTAAGTTTAAACCAGACCTTCTTGACAGGCTTTCCTTTGAAGTGATTTATGTACCGCCTTTGAGACAACGAAAAGGTGATATCCTCGTGCTGGCAAATCATTTTGCTGCAAGAATGGCATTTGAGCTTGCTCGAGATGAAATGCCAAAATTTTCTTCTCAGGCCTTAAAAGAGTTAGAGGCATATCCATGGCCGGGAAATATCAGAGAATTAAAAAATGTGATAGAAAGGGCTGTTTATAAATCTTCTTCCAATAAGATTAATGAAATATCCTTTAATCCGTTCAAAAATCCCTATGAAGATGTTTTAGAGAAAAGAGGGGAAGAAAAAGGCACAACAAGGACCCATGTGTCTCAGAACAAAAAATTGATGGGTGAACCAAGCCGTAAAGAGTCCATTGGTTTTATGGATGACATTTTGAAAAAACCCTTTAAACAGGCCATTTCCCAATTGGAATTTTTTCTGATATCAAAAGCGTTAACCAACTGTCAGTTTAATCAGAAAAAAGCGGCTAAAAGACTTGGCCTTTCCTATGATCAGTTCAGGGGGATCAAAAAAAAATATAAGGACAGAATTTAAAGAACAAAATATAATTCATTATAATGAACAAAAGTATTTCAAAAAATCGATTGGGTTGACGTTTGCCAAACACCCTACAAAGGTGTTTGAGCTATAATCACTTTGTCTTTAAAAACAAGTTGACCATCCAAGGCCCATCCTGTATTATACATCATAAATTGTTCATAATGATGAACATTATTGATCGGATACAAAAGAATTGTTCGAGATCAAACCGGGTATCCAGCACCGGGTTAAACATATAAGGATTAGAAACCCTGACATGGTTTTGATCTTGTGACTTATTGTTGAAAAGACTGACACCTGTTTGCAGGTGGTCGAAGGTTCAATACCTGTGAAGGTGTAAATGAAGATAATGGAGATTTTTATCAATGGATGTTAAAATGCTCATGGTCCATCCTGAGAAATGCAATAATTGTGGAGATTGTGAAACTGCCTGTATTAAAACACGTGCCAGTTTAACCAGTGTTGGTTTGTCCTGCATTCGAATCTTGAAGGACGATGAAGATGGGGGTTTTTTCTTTCCCATTGCATGTAAACAATGTGAAAATCCTCCCTGCATGGCAAGTTGTCCCAAAGAGGCCATATATCGTGATGCTGAACTGAACTGGGTCCTGATAGACCGTCAAAAATGTGTTGGATGTGGCTGCTGCGTTACGGCCTGTCCTTTTGGGGCTATGAAATTAGACAAGCAAAAAGCCAAATCCTATAAATGTGATCTGTGCAAAGGTGATCCTGAATGCGTAAAAGTTTGTGAACCTTTGGCCATTGAATATCTGGATGTTGAAGCGGTTAAATATCCCAATATGACACATGTGGCAGGCACGTTTGCCCGGTTGATAAAATCTTAAATAAATTTAAAAAGGAACCTTAGGAGATACAGACATGTCCTTTTTTAAAGTAAATGAGAATTGTAATGGTTGTCTTGCCTGTGTGCAGAATTGTCCGGCAAGTGCATTGAATTATTTTGATCAGGAAAAAAACCGAAAGATAATGCATAATATGTCTCTTTGTGCCAGGTGCGGTCACTGCTGGAGAATATGCCCCCAGGATGCCATAGAATTTAAGGTTTTGCTCACAGGCAGATTTGACTTGGTAAAAACATTGGATCTGGTTCATTGCAAGGTATGTGGAGAACCCATCTATACCGCAAGCCTTGGTGAGACCGTGTCAAATGAGATCCACAACAGCATTGAACCTCTGTGCCCTGACCATAAAGGTGCGGAACCTGTAAATGTATGGAAAAAACTTGCCGCCAAAAGAAATGTTCAATAGGAGATAATGTATGATAGTAGGCGAACATAAACCAATTGAAGAGATAATAGATTTAGTAAAAGACTTTTCAAATGTTCTGGTAGTAGGGTGTCAAACCTGTGTGGCCGTCAGCCTGACAGGTGGTGACAGGGCTGCAAGATCAATGACTGAAGCACTCACCCATACCTTTAAAGAGGATAAAAAACTACATTTATTTGAGAACAGTATGCTGGAAAGACAGTGCGAAAAAGACTGGATCAAACCTTTTTTTGAGCTTCCGGAAGGCGTAGATGCTATTTTGTCCCTTGCATGTGGTGCCGGTGTTCAAACCATGTCAGACATATTTAAAGGTATTCCTGTTTTACCTGGATTGAATACAACTTTTCTTGGTGCACAGGATCAGCCGGGTGTTTTTAATGAGAAATGTGCGGGATGCGGTGATTGCGTCCTGGGGTTAACAGGTGGCGTATGCCCCATAGCCAGATGTGCAAAAAAGCTTTTTAACGGGCCCTGTGGCGGATCAACAAATGGAAAATGTGAGATAAGTATATCCATGGGCCACGATGTTGAATGTGCATGGTATTTAATTGTAGAAAGGCTCACAGAACTTGATAAGCTAGATAACTATGAAAAGATCAGTGAAACAAGAAACTGGATCCCAGGTGGTGCTGGAGGCCCGAGAAAATTGATTCACAAGGGTGAAACCCCTTTTTAAAAATATTAATCTTTTTGTAATTGTTTAGCTTGTTAAAAGAAATTATCTCAAAACTCTGTCCCATGGAAACTTGCAGGAGGTTAAGTGTTTAGCATCGAGCAAAAATATCCATGGGAATAGGCGGTTTCAAGCATAAGAGCTGAATAGTTACATCTTTTTCAATAATAGTTCATATTCTTACAATTAGATATAAATAGTTTTTATCTGATAATCGCGGGGCACAAAAATCAACAGATTCATCATTTTTGCAATCACAACCGGTTAACAGGAATATTGGCAAGTTTTTCCTCAAGGTATTCGTCCATGAGGTCTTTATATTTGTCTTCGGGATAATTTTTTGTACAGGACCTGCAGCAAAAATAGACTTTTGTTCAGGTTCTTCTAATATATAGTCTTCCGCCGCAGGACAGACATTTTTCTCTTATATCTTTCAATATTTTATCCTTTATTTTTTAAATTCCTGGAGATAAAATAAAGCCTATATTTAAAAAAGTCAAAAAAATACAACAATTGATAAATGGAGCCTTACAATAGATGGGGAAAAAAATAGATAGATACAATATGAGCTATCCCATATCCTGGGAACAACTCCACAGAGATTCAAAAGCGCTGTCATGGAGGCTCCATGACAGGGAACAACCGTGGGAAGGTATTGTTGCAATAACAAGAGGCGGCATGGTGCCTGCCGCTATCATTGCCAGGGAACTTGGGATACACTATATTGATACCGTCTGTATTACCAGCTATAACTGGAAAGACCAGGGAAAGGCAAAAATCCTGAAATCAGTTGAGGGTTTAGGCGGGGGCCTTTTGATTATTGATGATCTTGTGGATACGGGCGCCACTGCCAAAATTGTAAGAAACAAGCTGCCGGACGCATATTTTGCAACCGTATATGCCAAACCTGCGGGTAAACCCCTGGTGGATGCCTATGTAACCGAGGTCAGCCAGGATACCTGGATTCTTTTTCCATGGGATTCAGAGTCTCGATTTGTGGAACCAATAGCTGGGAAATAGCCAAGGCTTTCCCTGGAGATCAAAATGATCCCCAGGGGTGGGGATAAATTAGTTGTTTTTGTCTATTATGTTTTTATGGGCCATAAGTCTGATGGCGTTGATTTTGATAAATCCTTCTGCATCTTCCTGGTTGTACCCGCCTTCGATATCCATTGAAGAAAGATCCTGATCGTACAAGGAAGACGGGCTTGTCCTGGCAATGGGGTATGCTGTTCCTTTATAGAGTTTTAAGGTGACTTCCCCGTCAATGACTTCCTGGCTTTTATCAATGGCCACCATAAGAAATTCCATTTCAGGGCTGAACCAGAACCCATTATAAACCAGCTCAGCAAATTTGGCAGAAAGCATATCACGAAGCCGCATCACTTCCCGGTCCATGGCCACACCTTCAATGTCTTTGTGGGCCTCATGCAAAATGGTACCGCCAGGCGTTTCGTAAACACCCCTTGATTTTATTCCCACAAACCTGTTTTCAACCATATCCAGCCTGCCAATCCCATTTTCCCTACCCAGAGAATTCAAGTATTCGAAAAGCTCAAGCGCATCAGTTTTAATAGTATCATCTTCAAGGTTAGTCACTTTGACAGGGATGCCGTCTTTAAATTCAATTTTAATTTTTGTGGGAATGTCCGGCGCTTCCTCAGGGGACACCGTGTGAGAATAAATATTTTCTTCACACTCATGGGCAGGATCTTCAAGAATGCCTGCTTCATGGGAAATATGTAATAGATTGTCATCTTCACTATAGGGTTTTGAAGCAGACTGCTTGGTGGGAATATTGTGTTTCTCAGCGTACTCAAGAAGGTCGGTTCTTCCTTTGAAGGTGTTTAAAAATTCAGCGTTTTTCCAGGGTGCGATCACCTTGATTTTTGGATTCAGGGCATAGTACGACAATTCAAACCGGACCTGATCATTTCCTTTGCCTGTGGCGCCATGGGATACAAATTGGGCACCCACCTGTCTTGCAATCTCTATTTGTTTTTTAGCGATAATGGGGCGGGCAATGGCTGTACCTAAAAGGTATCGCCCTTCATAAATCGTGTTGGCTTTATAAACAGGAAAGATATAGTCGGTGACAAATTCTTTTTTCATATCTTCAATAAAGACTTTGGAAGCACCGATTTTTAATGCTTTTTTTTCAGCTGCTTTAAAATCTTCTTTCTGACCAATATTCGCCATATAGGCAAATACTTCATATCCTTGTTCCAATAACCATTTTAATATAACAGAGGTGTCAAGCCCACCTGAATAGGCCAGGACAACTTTTTCTTTTGACATGGGTTCTCCTTTAAATTCTCAAATTCCAATTGGATAAAAATTTCATGGCCTATTAATGAAGAAAAAAATGAAAATAGTCAACAAAAAAGGGTTTAGGACAGGTGTTTTTTAAACCGTTGCTAATTATGATATTATTAGTAAATTTAGTGTCTTACTCAAGTCCTCCGGACCGAAAACAGTAAAATTTTTGTGCACTGATCTTAATACCTCACGAATGATTTTTGTTTTGGGACGTGGAGAAAGCATTTGGATCTCTATGGTTTTTATATCTATCACAAGCTCTTCTTGTTGTGCATAGGTTAACTTGTTGGCGCTCAAGCTGTCTTTTATATTCTGGATGATTTTTTCAAGATTTTTTTTCCCAGGGTCTTCTAAAACCGTACCGGTACCAAGGGACAGCACTTCAGTTTTGGATTCAGGAACAATTTTTATATTCAACAGCTCTAACCCCTTAACAGTGATACCGATGCCGCCGGAAAGGGTTTTCAGTTCAGCATAGCCCTGAATAATAAGATCCTCAGCCATGGCTCCGGCATCTGCTTTTTCAAGACCTAAAGAAGTGCCAACATCATGGGTTGAAACCTGTTTTTTAATATCGCCATTGGTCTGGGTGTACAATTCAAATAAGAAGGCTTTTGCTTCTGGTTTATCAATATTCATTCAAACATTCCTCTATTCATGAGCGTTTCAATAATACAACATCATAGCATGGCTAAGAAACCAAAGGAACGTTAAAAATGTTTATGATAGCGTTTTAAAAATCTTTGATCTTGATTATTGGCGGTTATAACTCTATTTATTAAAGGACAGGCAGAATCTTGGACAATTATTTGTTTTCCCAAAATTATGAGGAATAAATGGAAAAAGATGACAGGGTCTACAAAGACCTGCAAAGACATTTGGACAGCCAGGCAGTAGGATTTCCAGCCACAGAATCCGGCGCTGAAATCAAGGTGTTAAAACACATTTTTTCACCCCGGCAGGCTTTGATTGCAACCTGTTTGAATTTCAAACCAGAACCCATTGAAACCATTTATGAAAGAGCAAAAAATTTGGTAGCGTCTCAAGATCTTTTGTTTGACATCCTTGGTGACATTGAAAAAAAAGGCGGGATTGAATCAAGGATAAAAGAGGGGAAAAAATATTATTGCAATGCGCCACTTGTTGTGGGGATGTATGAGTTCCAGCTTGACAGGCTAACGCCTGAGTTTATAAAGGATCTTAATACATACTTTTCCGACAGAAGATTCGGTGTTGCATTCTTGAGTACAGAACTGCCTCAGATGCGGACCATACCCATTGCCAAAAGTATTTCCCTTACAAGTAACGTCAGTACATTTGATGAAGCAATTGCTCTTTTAAGAGATGCCAATGGGAGTTTTGCTGTTTTTGAATGCATCTGCCGTAAGAAAAAGGCATTGGAGGGAATGATATGTCAGGCCACAGAACGGAAAGAAACCTGCATGGCAGTTGGAGATTTTGCTCAGATGGCCATTGAAAATGGAATGGGAAGAGCGATTGATCTTGACGAGGCTATATCTATTCTCGAAAGAAATCAAAAACAGGGATTGGTTCTTCAGCCATCCAATACAAAACAGGTCGATTTTATCTGTTCGTGTTGCGGATGCTGTTGCGGTATGCTTAGGATTCATAAAAGTATCCCAAAACCAATGGATTTCTGGGCTTCAAATTTTTATGCCAAAATTGATGCAAAAAAATGTAACGGTTGCGAAATATGTGAAAAAAGATGCCAGGCAGGTGCGGTAAAACTGGTTGAGAATACTCAGGTGTCCATGATTGACCTTGACAGATGTATCGGCTGCGGGCTGTGCGTGACCACCTGTCCTGAAAAGGCCATAACGCTGAATAAAAAACCAACACAAATAAGCCCACCATCAACAAGAGAAGAACTGTATGATATTATTATGGCTAAAAAGAAGGGAAAACTTGAGAAAATTAAAGTGACCGGAAAATTAATAAAAGATGCAGTAACAACAGGGCAGGCTCATTTACTTAGTTAATTATAAAAGATTTTATCAAAGTCAATACCCATACCCGTCCGGCAGGGCAATTGCTCATGACGAACCTTTTGCTCACAGACGTTTTTTCCCAACGAGATCATAAGGAAACGGGCGTTGATTAAGCCTGTGGACGGTTTATTTTATATGTACCATTATTCCGGTGTGGCCCACAGGATATGATCCTTGTTAATAAAAAGGGTTTCGTGCTGTGTAGGGTTTTCAAGGCCGGGCCTGTGCAGTGTTACGTTCATTAAAATCAAAAAAGGTTCCCGGTCACTGCTGATTAAGTCACTCAGCCTGTTGTAGCCGGGCTCTCTATCAATATTTACACATGCACTTATTTGTGTCCCATCCACAAGTGAAACCCTGACAGTACGAGAATTAATATCCATGCAGAAGTCTTGATTTTCCATGATGAATCTCCCATTTGGTTTTAGAAAGAAAAATAATGCATTTTTTGGGGTTTATTTACAATTACAAGTACCTTAAAAGAATGTCAACACTATATGATTTCACAATTAGTCCCTTATTTTTTTCAATTTCCTGAAAACGGATAAACAGGGCCAGACCAATAAACACGATGCATATGCCGGTAATGGCAAAACGATTGGGCAGTGGTGCATTCAAAAATATTATTTTTCCGATAATAGCAAATATTACCTCGCTGGACTGGGGAGCATCAACTGCAGCCAGCTGGTTCGGATTTTTTGATCTATTTCGGGCCAATAAAAAAAGACTGGTGGCAAAAACGCCTGAAAAAAGGGTCACCAGAAAGGTGTTGAAAATCTGTCCGGAAGATGGCAGAGGAGGCATTATAACTGCTGTGAGCACCACCCAGAAAGGTATAGCTCCCCATGATAATAATAGTACTTTATGAAAAGGGTTCCTAACCAGGGGATCATCAATTTTTGGAAGGCATGGTTGCCCATTATTTGATTCCCAGGCAAACTGGTTTCCAATGGGATAACAAAAAGCTGCAATTAAAACCGGCAGCCCCCCATCAATAATTCTTTGAATGCTGACACCTGTGCATGACTCATATTAACTATTAATACCCCTGTGAAAACAACAAAGGAAAAAGCCCATACTTTTTTGGGAAGGGATCGTCCAAAACCCATTAGGACCACAAAAGTGGCAATAATAGTCAATTGCCAGGTGTCGCACCGGATATCCCCGTTATTTTACTGTTTATAAGTTGCATGAAAAAAGAGAAGAGGTTAGAAATTGATTGGAGATCCAGACTCAGACTTTCAAACAATGTTTAAATCATGATATGGCTCCGGATGGGTATATAGAGGAGATCCACACCTTCTAATCGGCAACAACCCATTGATTTCTGCCGTTCTCCTTGGCCTTGTATAAAGCAGCATCAGCCTTTGCAATAACGTCATCAGCTGTTTCATTGCCCTGGCAGGATACAATGCCGATACTGACAGTGATAGGGATGTTTCCAGATCTTGTTTCCATTTGATGATTTGCAATTTTTGTCCGCACGCGCTCGTATACCATTTGTTCAGACGGCAAAGGAGAATCCGGAATAATCAATAAAAATTCTTCACCACCGTAGCGGCCCAGAAAATCATAGGACCGGAGGGTGTCCTGGATGGTTTTAACAAAACTGCACAGGACATCGTCGCCGACCTGATGACCATATTGGTCATTGACATGCTTGAAATGATCAATATCACACATCCCAATGCTAAGATTCAAGTTGCTTCTTTTGGTGCGGGTCAGCTCCTTTTCCAGTATATCCAAAATCGCACGGCGGCTTAACGAGCCGGTTAAAGGATCGTGTGTGGCTTCGTGTTCCAAACGCAGGTTCAGCTTTTCCAGTTGTTTTTTAGCTCTTTTCAGATCACTGATATCCTTTAGAATAACAACGGCTTTGGATATGTCGTTATTCTGGTTTTTGATACAGGATGCACTGACAATTACGTCAATGGCTTTTTGGTGCTTTGTCAAGCGTCTCGTCTCAAATTGTACAATGTTTTTAGTGCGAAACAGCTCTTTTGTTTTTTCAGAGGTGAGTTGCATCTGGTCAACCGGTACAAAAGGGATACGTTTGCCTTTTAAATCATCCAAAGTCCATCCAAACCGGCTGACAAATGCAGGGTTTATATATTCGGTTTCTCCCTGATTGTTGTAGATAACCAATGGATCAGGTGTGGCGGTTAAAATTGCCAGTAACCGTTTTTCACTGTTTTTGAGTTTGATTTCAGCAGATTCGGTTTTATTGAGTGTAAAGGCCGCAACCACGACGTATGCAATGGTTCCCAACATTAAAAACAACAACCCGTTGATATTCATTTTAGATTGGGTTTTATCGGTTTTCTGCATGACTTCAGACGCTTTGTTCCGCGCATAATTCATGAGCCCAAGCATTCTTTTTTCCAATGCGGCAATATGAGCGGTACCCTTTCCCATTGAAATGTGTTTGGCCATTTCTTTATTTCCCCTCCGAATCAAGCCAATCACCTCTTTGCGAATCGGTTGCCAATCATCCAGAAGCTTTCGGGTTTCCTGTTCAAGTAACCGCCCCTGGGCCCCTAAAATTTTTTCTTTGATAATATCAAGGTACTCGTAGATTTTATTTTCCTGATCATTCATCGCTATCATGAAATCATTACTTTTTGATGGAGAGGTGGAAAGCAATACATTTTTCATGCTCAATTGCATCTTTGCGATGAAAACATTTGCCTGAAGGGCTGCATTTGATACAACCAAAGGATGGTTATAAATCGTTCGAGTCAGACGAGACACTCTCAAGCCATGGTAGATCGTATATATACCGAATAGTACGAATATAATAATTAAAAGGGAGAACCCCCATTTCAAACGTTTTGATACATTAAGTCGTTTTGGTCTGATCATGATCAACAACCCTTAAATGGAAAACTTCGAAATAAAAAAACGGCTCCTCAATTTTAATAATTCTGCCAAATCTGTTTAAACTGACCTTAATATAAAAGATGAGGTAATACAAATAATTAATAAAAAAATAAGCCCCACGCGGATCCGGTTTTAAAAATACTTTGTGGAGTGAGAGAATAGCGGGAGATTGTTCATGTTTGCCATATTTGGAATCATATACTACAATACTATTTTATTAAGATATAAAAGAAAAAATAAGGAATATTTCTTATCAAGGGTTCTGGGCCATCTATGATAAATATGAAAAAACCATATGAAACTGATAGCTGACAATCTTAGGATTACAAAAAAAGATATCTTTAACGCATTTAAAACCCGAGATCCTGATCCGGTAAAGTATCTTGTGACAAAATGTGTACAGTCAAAAGCCTTTGCCATTGACGTGAATACAGGGCCTTTGGATAAATCTCCGGAAGAGGGAATGTCATTTTTTATTCAGGCCTGCCAGTCTGTTACAGATCTGCCCCTGCTTATAGATACTTCCAATCCATATGCCATGGAAACCGCGCTTAAGCTTGCAGGAAACAGGGCTATTATCAACGGATTTTCCCTTGAACCGTATAAGCTTGAAAAGATTTTACCCCTTGCAAAAGAGTATAATGTGGATATTGTTGGGTTCCTTTTGTATCCGGACAGCCGGGTGCCAAAGGATGAGACAGAACGATTTGAGATCGCAATTGAGTTGTTTGAAAGGGCAGAAGCGGCAGGGGTCTCAAAAGAAAAAATTATTATTGATCCTGTGGTACCGCCTCTGGCATGGGAGGATGGGATTGTCCAGGCAAGGGCTGTGCTGAATGTAATCAGAACATTGCCTGATCTTCTGGGTTTTAAGGTTAAGACCATTGCAGGCGTGTCCAACCTCACAACCGGTGCGGAAAATAATATTAAAAAAAATCTTCTGGAACAAAGCTATGTAGCCATGCTGGCCGGTGCTGGTCTTGATTATGCCATGCTGAATATATTGAACCATCAGACGATGGCTTTAGCCGGTGTTTCCAGTATTCTTGCCAAGGAAGACCTTTTTTCATGGGGCATGATCCCAGGGTGATAAATAAATAATTATAAGGAAAAATGATGGATTTCAGTAAAGAACAATTATTGGAAATGCTGGGGCAGATTGCCCCCAATCGTTATGTCCAGGCGCTGTTGATAATTCTTTTGTTTTTTGCCCTGGCAAAGATTTTGGATATAATCTTCATACGATTCGTTAAGGGGTGGATTCAAAAGGCAAGGCTAAAACTGGATGACCGTTTAATAGATATTTTCCACAAGCCCGTTTTTTTAAGTATTCTCCTTTTCGGCCTTGCCTTGGCAACAGAAAGATTGGCTTTTAACAGGACGCTTTCCTTTATAACTTTGAGTTGCCTTAAAAGCGTGGCAATATTTTTATGGGCCTTTGCCGCTGCCAAATTCTTTAAACTTTTACTCAACTTTGTAAGCCGGGATGAAAGCCGGATTAAACTGGTACAGACCCGCACCCTGCCATTGTTTAATAATCTGTTGATTTTGATTGTAACCGGTCTGTCAATTTATATTATTTTTCTGGTGTGGAATATTGATCTGACCGCGTGGATTGCCTCTGCCGGTATCTTAGGCCTTGCCATATCCTTTGCTGCAAAAGACACCTTGGCTAATTTATTTTCAGGCGTATTTATCATGGCTGATTCTCCCTACAAACTGGGAGATTTTATTGTGCTTGACTCCGGTGAAAGGGGAGCTGTGACAAATATCGGCATCCGCAGCACACGTCTTTTGACCCGGGATGATGTTGAAATAACAGTGCCTAACTCAATCATGGGCAATACCAAAATTATTAATGAAGCCGGCGGCAGGCACGAAAAATTTCGCATCCGGGTAAAAGTGGGAGTCGCCTATGGATCAGAAATTGAAAAGGTCCATAACGTGATGCTGGATGTGGTGGAACAATTCCCTGAAATCTGCAGGAATCCTGAACCACGTGTCCGGTTTCGATCCTTTGGAGATTCAAGCCTTGACCATGAATTATTATGCTGGGTGGAAAAACCGGTAATGCGTGGAAAATTGTTGCACCTGTTGAATACAGCTGTTTATAAAAGATTTTTAAAAGAAGATATTGAAATACCATTTCCCCAGCAGGACGTACACCTTCATCCGGTCAATAAGGATAGTACAGACAGTGACGCCGGAGAAATTAACAAATAATTTTTAGATAGGCCATATGAAATTTTTAAAGAAATTATTGATCACTCTTCCCATTGTCCGCGGGGTTGCCCTTTTTGCTGTGAAGATAAAACATAATAAACCACGGTCCGCATTGATTGTTTCGGGCAGATTCATATGGTCCGGGTGATCACTCTGGAAAAGATGGCAATTGTACACAAGGTTACCATACCGCTTGCCAGCTCAATTGTGTTCGGGTTTTTACTGTCAACGATTCTGGTGCTCCTGGTTGTTCCCTGTCGGTATACTATTTTATCTGATTTTAACTGGCTCAGGGTTGAACAAAAAAACGCTATATAGAGACTGAATGTATCGATCTATTTGCTGAAAATAGTCAGGATCGCTCCGGTGACTGCTAGAAGTATAGCTATGGTTTTGTTAATCGTTATTTTTTCCTTCAGAAAAATAGCTGCCAGAATAAATATGAAAATCGAAGACATCTGATTTAAAATAGCAGCCCGGGATGCAGTTGTATATTTCATTCCTGCAACCCAGCAAAGCAAAGCCAGATAATTGCCGATGACTGAGGCGGGGAGAGCAGTTAACCAGGCACTGGAAAACTTAAGTTCACTGAAGTATTGTTTTCTTTTGGGGTGAAATAGTATAAGCGCCAGCAAAGAGACACTGGCTGCGGCCACCCTGACAAGGGTTGCCCAGAAAACATCGGTACGTTCCAGTAAATCTTTTATCATCACAATGCCGGCTGCCAGAAAGATCATGGAAAGACAGCCAATAATAATACCGGACAACGGGATTTTGCTTTCCTGTGTTTTGGCCGACCCTTTTTTTTTCTTCATTGACCCGACAAAAACAGCAGTAAGCACTAAGAGCCCGCCGATTATGGCACCGGTACTCAAGTTCTCTTTTAACAGGATAAATGAAAAAAAGATCACGCTTGGAAGGTATAGGCATTCAACTATGGCTACAATGCCGGCACCCAGCCTGTTTAAGGCCATAAAAAAAAACAGGTCTGCCAGGGTAATCCCGATAAAACCGGAAAGGGCAAGTAAAAACCAGTCATTGATGGGTTTGTCAGGGATAAAAGGGATATCAAGGAACAACATGGTCAGGGAAACCAGAACCAATGCCACAATACTTTTATAGATGTTCAGAGAAATCGGAGAAAATACGTCTCCGCTTTTTTTGAACAAGATCACAGCACTGGCCCATAAAAAGGCCGAAGTTAGTGCAAATACAGAACCCAACATAGTTTAGCACCTTATTTATTGCTCAGAAGCTTTCCTTTTAAATGAGGCAGCCCTTTTTTTGTGTCACGAAGTTCAAAGTTTATAATGGCCTGTTTGTTCGATATATCGTTTTTACATTCATACCCCAGAGATGTTGTTGCAGGCATGAAAATCGGTAATTTAAAAGAAGCTTCAACATAAGTATAACCTTGAATCCCAAAGTGCTTGTCAAGGCTTGCAACAACTCTTGCAAGGCTCCACATGCCATGGACAATGGCTTTTTTAAAACCAAAAATTTTAGCGAAAACAGTGTAAAGATGGTGAGGGTTATAATCACCTGATACCCGAGCATATTTTCTGCCCGTACCGGCCGGTACAAGAATAGTTTCTTTTGGCTTTAAAATTTTGTCTTCTTTTTTTTTTGAAGACTTTTCCTTTTTAGCCCGGATTCTTGTGAAAAAGACAGATACGCCTTTCCAGACAGTTTCGCCCTGGGATATGATTTTCAAAGTAAATTGGGTTTCAATTCCATTTTCTGTTTTTTTAATATTATCTAAGATACAGGCCAGATCAAGGATTTCATCAAGGGTTACCGGTCTTTTCTGTTCAAAGGACTGAAAAATATGGATAAGTCCCAACGGATTGATGGGGAAAAAAGAAGAGGTAATATATTTGCCAAGAAGACCTATAAAAATGGTCTGCAAATAGGTTATGGGGATGATATCGGGTCTGTCCCTGTGAAAGCTACAAATAACCTTATAATTTTTTATCTGTTTTTTATCGGGCAGGAAATTTTTTAAAATAATCCGGTGTTTTTGGATAATCGCATTATCCTTAATTGAATTTGAGCAAAAAGGAGAAGTGAAAAAAGCTTTTAGAAAAATAACTCCCATGGAAGGGCATTTTTTAATTTCTATGATTTTTTCAGGATCTGTCAGTTTTATCTGCTGGATGGAATGATTATTTCCCATTTTTTAACTGCTTTTAAAAAATTAAGTCACAAAGGAGCGTACTTTATCTATGTTTAGACTTGAAGTCAATAAAGGGTTTGAAGAAAAATGATGGTACAAAAATTATATAAAATATAAGCGGATGTTGGGGAAATGAAGAATTTTAATTATCATGCTCAAATATTTTAATAAATTATTGTCACCTGGTAATGATAAATGTTAATTAACTTAGTGTGGTATGCAGCAGCAAATTCAGGATATGAAATTGAGTCTAAAATATATTTATAAAAGAACAGGAGGCATCATATGGGCACAATAATGGATATAGTTATTGCAAGAGATCCTTATGAGAAAGAATTTCATCAGGCTGTAGCTGAAGTTGCTGAATCTGTAAAGCCGGTTCTGGACAGGAATTCAGAATACAGGCATGCCAGGATTATGGAAAGAATCGTAGAGCCGGAACGGGTGATTCAATTCAGGGTTCCATGGGTGGATGACCAAGGAATAGTTCATGTCAACCGGGGGTTCAGAATCGAGATGAGCAGTGCCATTGGTCCTTACAAAGGTGGGCTTCGCTTTCACCCTTCGGTCAATCTTTCCATCTTGAAATTTCTTGCTTTTGAACAGGTATTTAAAAATGCGCTGACAACTCTTCCCATCGGAGGAGGAAAAGGCGGGTCAGATTTTGATCCTATGGGTAAATCAGATAATGAGGTCATGAGATTCTGCCAGAGTTTCATGAGTGAACTTTTTCGTCATTTAGGGCACAATACAGACATTCCTGCTGGCGATATAGGCGTTGGCGGAAGAGAAATCGGCTACCTTTTTGGGATCTATAAAAAATTGAAGAACGAGTTCTCAGGTATTTTAACAGGAAAAGGCCTGAACTGGGGTGGAAGTTTGATCAGGCCGGAAGCAACCGGATACGGTGCCGTTTTTTTTGCCGAGGAAATGCTGGCAACCAGAAAAGAAAATCTTGAAGATAAAGTCTGCCTGGTGTCAGGTTCAGGGAATGTGGCACAATACACTACTGAAAAATTAAACCAGCTGGGAGCAAAGGTTGTTACACTCTCTGATTCTTCCGGATACATTTATGATGAAAAAGGGATAGATGAAGCCAAACTCAAGCATGTCATGTATCTGAAAAATGTAAAACGCGGCAGAGTGAAAGAATATATTGAAAAATATCCGGACGCAGTCTATACAGCTCTTGATGCAGGATCTGATTTCAATCCTCTCTGGAATCATAAAGCAGAATGCGCTTTTCCAAGTGCGACCCAGAATGAAATCAATCCTAAAGATGCCCAGAATCTTGTAAAAAATGGGGTCTACGTGGTCAGTGAAGGCGCAAATATGCCGACCATGCCGGAAGGAATTGAAATATTTCTTGAGAATCAAATTCTTTATGCTCCGGGCAAGGCTGCCAATGCGGGTGGTGTTGCCGTATCCGGTCTTGAAATGTCACAGAATTCCATGCGGATTAAATGGTCTCGCAAAGAAGTTGAAGCCAAGCTCAAGGGCATTATGAAAAATATTCATGGGGCCTGCCTTTCTGCTTCAGAAGAATATGGAACCCCGGGCAACTATGTCAATGGTGCCAATATTGCAGGATTTATCAAGGTGGCAGATTCAATGATGGATCAGGGAGTGGTTTAAAAATTTCGGTTAAGTAAATGTTCAGGCTGGTTGATTTGAAATTAAGCCGGCCTTTTTACATGTCTGAAATATAGGGTTTTATCATTGCAAGCTCGTTGGGCCGAATGGGTCGCCATGATATGGCGTAAAGTATATCAGGGGTGAATTTTTTTTCAGGAACCGGCTTTTGTTCAGAAACCAGTTTTTGTTCAGGGTTCAATTGGGCCACCCGGATGTTATCGCCCAGCTCAATCCATAGCGTTTTATCGATATTAAGACCGTATTTACTTGATATTTTCTGGGCAAAATTATGGATATAGTTTTTTAAAGCCGTATTCATAGTGGGATTGGTTTTGGCATTTTTCAAAATGACTGCTGTGTGCAAAAGAAAGCTGATATTGTTCTTGTCTGTTGCCAGCCGTACAATTTTTACGCGATAGGATCCCGGCCACCATGAAATGGGCTTTTCGCCCTTTATACTTTTTCCGTTCCATTCATAAATAAAATCATGTAGCAGCATTCTGTAATCCTTATTTTAAATTTTTGATTGCCAAACGGCAGGTACAGGCAAAATCTTCAGGGTAACATCCGCTAATCCATCTCAATTGTGCCTCAGAAAAGGTGTCTGGTGCATGGGGGAGTACAGGGAGAAATGAATACAGCAGATGCTGCTCATAATTTGGGGCATCAAGACGTTTTGAAAGTTCAATAGTGGTGACCATTTTTACGCCCAAGGATTCAAGGACTTTGACCGCTGTTAAAATGGCCTTGTCGAGAGAGGCCCTCATATGGGTATCAGCTTCAAGAATATTACCGCAGGCTGTTTTTGGCATCAGTTGTAATTCCCACTCGGAAATCTGGGCCTTTGGTGCAAATAATATGGTATGGTCATCTTCCATCAGCACAAGCGAGGATTCGCCTATTGTTTTACCATCTGTCCTTTTATTATTTTTTATGGCGCTTATATAGGTTTCAAAGAAGGGTTTGCCTGTTTCGGTTTTATATTTTTCAATAAATTCGCAGACCAGATCACCACTGGCAAAAGAAGGAATCTTTTGATGTGAATTTGTTTGAACATATTTTGGAACCATGGCATTCTGTTGGTGAATCATCTGGTGGGAGGCATGAAGCCTGTGCCCAGACTGGGCATATCCAAATCCAAAGTTCCACCCCCACAGCGTACTATCAAAATCCAGAGACCGGCATTGGGACCGTTTAAGTTTTGTTTGAATTTTATTCCTGAGATCTTCAAGTTCATTTTGAGTGAGACATTTTCTTTTTTCTGAAAGGCCAATATCCAGATTCTGAGCAAGCCTTACAAATATACGCTGGTAATATAAATGGCGGATACCCGTCATATCTTCAAGGCTGAGATCAGAAGCCGTATATCGGATGGCATTGTTAGCCATATTGGATGCAAAATGCCCCCAGGGAATATAAGAATTGCGTCTCAGATATTCAAATACATGGGTGTTCCCGTTTTCAGACAGATATTCACCGGTAATTTCATTGTTTCCCTGCACGCCTGGTTTTAATACCAGGATATTTTTGTAGGTATCTGGAAGGTAAGGGTTGTTCACAAGAACTTCAAAAAGCTCATGATCATAAATATCCGGATGATGTGACATGTGCTTTTTTTTATATCCGATCCCAACAGGGATATTGTCTGTGGGATTAAACAGGATATTACATGATTTTTTAGCCAAAAGTACCAGCTCTTCGGGATCGGAAGAAGCCTGGGCAAGTGCAATTAGCAATGGATGAGGCAGTATATCCAAAAGGGCTTTTTTGTCTTTGGTCCCGGTTTTTTTCTCCCCGGATAAATCTTCAAAATTTTTAATCAAAGAGCAGGGTTCTGGCTCCTGGATACGTATTGTCTCAGGATTGGCAGCTTTTTTATCAGCCCATGCAGAATTGATGTAAGTGGTTCCCCTAAAAGGAAACTGATTGGCAATTTCATAGATGATGTCTGCGTGGGGTTCATAAATATCCTCTCCGGGAAAATTAACAGCATTGTCAATAATTGTTCCGTCTTGAAGTTGCCCAAGCATTTCAAAATAAGAATGTTCCCTCATGTTTTTGACCTTAAAGACAGGTTTGTGAACCCCTACTAAAAATTGACCGTTTTTGCCCACACAGGATCGAATGCTCATCAATCAGAGTTCCTTTATCGATTAATTAAATGATGTGATTTATATTTTAATTGGTATTAATAAAAATATGCTATCAATTCATAGAATTGTCAATAAAATTGAACTTTGATTCCAGTGGTAACCCCTGTGGAATAAGAGGACAATTGTCTTGAAATTATTTGCATTTGACATGATCTGTTTATTGAGCTATGCCATTAACCCTGAAAAGAAAGTTGTTTTTAACTATGAAACAGGAAAGAAATCAATGCCTAAAGATTGGGATTTTGATGAAATAGTTGATAGAAGCGGCACTGCTTCCATGAAATGGGAACCAAGCGTTTTAAGGGCTATCTATGGAGAAGGAAAAGAAAATATTCTCCCATTATGGGTGGCAGATATGGATTTTAAATGCCCGACAGTGGTTCGAAAAGCCATGGAAAAGCGCCTGGAGCATCAGATATATGGATATAGTCTATATGACCCGGCATATTTCCCCGCACTTATCTCCTGGTACCAAAGGCGACACCAGTGGGAAATTGATAACGAATGGATTTTAACAACTCCTGGAGTTGTTCCGGCTATAAATTATGTTATTCAACGATTTTCAAAACCAGGCGATAAGATCATCATCCAGCCGCCTGTCTACTATCCTTTTGCAAGAGCTATACAAAACAATGGGCGGCGGATTTTAGAAAATCCATTGCAAATAAATGACAATCAATATCAGATGGATTTTGCTGATTTGGAAAAAAAGGCTAAAGACCCAAGGGCCAAAATTGCCATTCTGTGCAGCCCACATAACCCCGTTGGAAGAGTCTGGACAAGAGAGGAACTGGAAGCGTTCGGAAATATCTGCATTAAAAATGGTATTCTGGTTTTTTCAGATGAAATCCATTGTGATTTAATTATGCCGGGGTTTAAACATGTCTGTTTCTCAACAATTTCAGAAGCGTTTGCCCAAAGTTCCATAACAGGACTTGCCGCAAGTAAAACATTTAATTTGGCAGGCTTGCATCAGTCAAGCATAATTATACCCAATAGTCGTTTAAGACAGGAATTGTTAAGCCAGATCGAAAATCTTGGATTTGTTAGCTCAATCGGGGGAACGCTTTTTGGCGCTATTAGCGCTGGAGCTGCCTATAATGGGGCAGAACCATGGCTGGAAGATCTTATTATTTATTTAAACGACAATTTTAATTATTTAAAAACCTATATTGAATCTCAACTGCCCGGTGCAAGAGTATATGAACTTCAAGGCACTTATCTGGTTTGGGTGGATTTTCGCTATATCGGGTGGGATTGCAGTAAAATGACTCAGATTTTGGAAGAAGATGCCAAAGTCGCTTTGGATCATGGCATCTGGTTTGGTGAAAACGGGGCTGGCTTTGAAAGATTTAATATTGCCTGCCCAAGATCCATTCTAACCAAGGCCGTAGAATCAGTTGTTTCAGCCATAAAAAAGAAAATTGTTAGTCTTGACTAACAATTTTCATGCATTATTTTTGGACACAGGAGCAGGTCTCCTTATTGAAACAAAACAGGAAACAAAATTTCCTTTAAAAATAAAAAAATGAGAGGATTCTCAAATGAAATATATACCATCAAGAGACATTACTGGAAAATGTGAAGGCGAATGTAAAAATTTAGTCAGACAAGGAGAAGAAAAACGACAAAGAGAGATTAATACCTATGAATACACAGATCCATCTTCTTCAAGTGTTCCATGGGCAAAATTCAGGACTGAACAACCAGGCGTTTTCGGAGGACATATCTGATTAACTCAAACCCGGATAAATATTCAAACCTGAAAATATTATTGAATGATGATAAGGATCAACTTGACGTCTCATAAGTTAAATACATTTAATAAAAGTCGTGATTGGCGGATGTTGATTATAAATGTGAGCTTAGTCATTGTATTGTTTTTTACAGGGATATTTATCGGCTTTGTACTTCGAACCAACCAGATAATCGGCAACCAGATTATCAACACCGCCCGATCCCATTTTAATAGTATTGTATTAATGAGAAGATGGAATGCTGATTACGGCGGTGTGTTTGTAAAAAAGGTAAAAGGGGTTATCTCTAACCCCTACCTGGAATCTGCTGATATAACAACCAAGGACGGATCTGTTTATACAAAAAAAAATCCGTCCTTGATGACACGGGAAATCTCTGAATACTCTAAAAGTGAAGGAGATGTTAGCTATCATATCACCAGTCTTCACCCATTGAACCCTGATAATTTCCCTGACGATTTCGAGAAAAAGGCCCTGAAGCAGTTTGAAACCGGCAGCAGGGAGTCATCTGTTTTCGAAACCGGAAATGGTAAAACTATTCTGAGATACATGGCGCCGCTTTTTGTTGAAAATGGATGCCTGGAATGCCATGCCGAGCAAGGATATTCCCTAGGGGAAGTTAGAGGCGGTATAAGCGTGTCCATGGATATATCTGAAATTAAAAAAGATATGACCACCAATAAAATTATAGTGGCTGTTTTAAGTATTATAACCATTGTAACATTATTGGCCATTATTATTTCCATGGTGCTGAGGCTGGCCAAAAAACTTACTGGGGCGCATCAGATCATTGAGCAGATGGCCATCACAGATGAGTTGACTCAAATATATAATAGACGGCATTTTCATAACAGCCTTGACCGGGAACTCAGCCGTTCGAAAAGGTATGGTCACCCCTTAAGCCTGCTGATGCTGGATATAGACCATTTTAAACGAGTCAATGATTTTTATGGTCACCAGATTGGGGACGATGTATTGATTGGATTGGCTGCCATAGTAAAATCAACAACACGAGAAATGGATGTGGTCGCACGGTACGGTGGAGAGGAAATAGCAGTGATCCTACCAGAAACCGATGGCAGGGGAGCTGTTTTGAATGCTGAAAAAATCCGTGGAAGCATTGAAACCCATGCGTTTGAAATCCATGAAGGGAAAACACTGAAGGTGACGGTAAGTGTTGGTGTCTCTTGTTTGGAGCAAATAGCGGGCAAAGAAGAGGGCAGGGCCAATAAATTAATTAAAAGTGCAGACGAGGCTATGTATCTGGCCAAGAAATCCGGGAGAAACCAGGTTATCATGCAATAGCGGGGACCATTAGTTTGGTAGACAAAAGCTCCTGGATTAAAAAGCAGATTATTATTTAATAACGATCGGCTTTTTTGTAAATCTAATGCCTGCCGTTATTACTAACACTCAATGGCCTGGTCAATTAGGGTATTTTGCACGTATTTCCGATTGAATTAATTGCTGCAATTGCTGGTACCCAAATTGCTGTAAGGGTTTTCCATTGGCAAAAAATCCGGGTGTTTTTCTAACACTGAGGGTATTGGCATCGGCAAGATCCTGTTCAATACGTTTTACAATTTCAGGATCATTCATATCTTTTCTGATCTGTTCTATATCAAGACCAGCCTTTGGCAAAAACTGCCAAATCTTTTGAGGTTGTGGGTTATGGTGACTGGCCCAATAAGGCTGGGATTTATACAAAATATCAAGAGTTTCCCAAAATTTACCTTGTTTTTTGGCTGCCTCAAGAATTTTAACAAAATATTCTGAACCATCATGAAAAGGTGCATATCGAATAACAAGTTTAATCCGACCGGGATTTGCTTTCATTATTTGTTTCACAAATGGAGAAAAAGCCGCACAGGTTTCACAGGCAGGGTCTGTAAATTTAATAAGGTAAACTTTTGCATCATCACTGCCAAGGGTTTGAGAATAATCTCTTACAAAAGTTGAGGCATTCTCCCTTGCCATAAAATCATACATTTCAGCCTGTCGTCCTTTGTAGTAGTATGTTGTGAACAAAAAAACAATGAGCAATACAAGACAGGTAAATCCAAATATTACATATTTCATTAAGACCTTCTCCTCTTTAAAATAAATAAAAAAGCCATGATTATTGAAAATGAAATTAAAGAGAGCATTGGAATTGACAAAAAACCAAACAAATTTATGTATTCTTCCTTACACGAGACTCCTTTTGTGCAAGGCTGAATGCTTTCCGGGATAACTCCGGCGTAAATCAAATTGTGATATAATGCTGTCAACCAGCCTGCTATAGCTAAAGGGAAAGCATATTTCACAACACTTTTGTCAAAAGGGAAAAGCCCCATTGCTAAAATGATGACTAAAGGGAACAAAAAGATTCTCTGATACCAACATAATACGCAGGGGGAAAATTCCATTACAAAACTAAAAAATACACTTCCCAGGGTTGATACACTGGCGACTACCCAGCAGAGGAAAATAATAGTCCAATTCGTATCGGACATTCGGTCTAACTGGGACATATCAAAGTATCTCCAAATTTGAGTGATTGGTTATTATTGGCCAAACCATTTTTACGGGATTGGGAACAACGTAATTTTTTCTCAACAATACGATATTTTCACAGAATTGAGTGTTGGTTCTTTAACACACCACAACCCTGATATCTATTTTATTTTTCTTCTTTTGAATATCAAAAAATGATCATTTTGTCAATATGCCTAAGGGTTTAAGATGATAGATAGATCTGGATTTCGATATAACAATAGGTGGACAAAAATACCGGATTAATTTTTCCGTGCAGAATTTGTATCACTTTTTTTGCTATCCAACACAAATGAATGAAATATAATCTAAACGGGAGTAGCGGTTGCATGAAGAGCAAAGACGATAAATCAATTACCCGGCTCAAAGATTGGTAAAAGGTTTGTTTATCCGGTGGTTTTTAACTTCAAGTTGTCCATCGCCTCTGTCGCTGCGTCAATAAGGTCTTGATGGTCAAGTTGGGGAAGCTTTTTGTTTAGCCATTCTAATGTTTCAGAATCACCCGCTACGCCCAGTGCATACAAAATATCTCCTTGAATGGGAATGTCTTTTTTATCAAATATTTCGATAAGGGGCTGACATAGTAATGCAGTAAGGTGTGGTTCAGTTTCAACAATCTCTTCCACAACAACCATGCCTCCCAGTCTAACCGACCATGTTTCATGGACCAAAAGATTGATAAATGCCTCAAAGATTTTTTTCTTTTGAATCATTTGCCGTGCTATCCAGCCGGCGTCGCCCTGTTCAAGGATTGTTTTTAATGTTTCTGTACTTAATTGTGACGGATCACGATCCACAATCATTTTTACAATTTCTTCAGGATTAACGCTACCGGTCCACCTGAAATCATCAAGGATCAGGCAGGGTGCTGATTGGACAACATCTTTTTGAGCAACTTTTGGGAACAGACTGCCATCAATGATGTGAAGATATATATTGTTACAATGAAGTGCCAATGGCATGACCGATCTGACCACATGGGGACAATGCGGGCAAGAAAGCGCAATAAAGAGTTTTAATTTGACAGGGATATTTATTGTTTTGAGCGTTTGCAAAAGTGACACAGAGAGCATTTTTTCGGTGCCATTTATTTGAGACAGGGTTTCAAGAAAGGGCGCCAGCTCTTGACCAAGGGGAAGTGCTGAATAAGTAATATTCTCTTTTAACAGGAATCCAGGCAGAGCATTTTCTTCTTTTAGTGATTCAATTCCAAGGTTTGAAGTTATTTCTAATATTTGTTTGGTAAAGTTTAGAAATGAGTTGTCCTCAGTGTGATCTGCATGTACCAGTTTTATGTTGACCTGTTTTTCAATTGTTTGATCCCAGTTCTGGATCAGTGATTGTGACAAAGGGTCAGATAAGTGTATATCCATAGCAATACCTTTTATGTTGAGTATGGTGATAATTATTATCCTTTACCAGAATCCTGCTTTTAAATTAAGTACAAATCATGTAAATTATTGACTCGGTAAGAAAATATTAAATTCAAACTGGAAATACAAAGATGAAATTTATTGCTGATCTTCATATTCATTCCAAATATTCAAGAGCGACTGCCAAAAATCTTGATTTTGAAAATCTTTACTATACCGCGCAAATTAAAGGGGTAACGATTGTTGGGACAGGAGACTTTACCTATCCTGCATGGATAGATGAAATTGAGTCCAAGTTAATAGAAACAGAACCCGGGTTGTTTTCTCTGAAAAAAGAGATTGCCAAAGATATTGATAAAAAA
>CAYVZG010000014.1:0-3896 GCA_964455805.1 uncultured Desulfobacula sp. | reverse complement strand
AGAACCCGGGTTGTTTTCTCTGAAAAAAGAGATTGCCAAAGATATTGATAAAAAAGATGACCGGGTAAGAAAAAATCATAACCTGGTTTATTTTCCGGATATTGCAAGTGTTAAGAAATTTAATGCCCGGCTGGAAGCCATCGGAAATATAAAATCCGATGGTCGCCCAATACTTGGTCTGGATGCGGCAGATCTGCTTAAGATTATGCTGGATGTCAATGACAACGGATTTTTTGTGCCTGCCCACATATGGACGCCATGGTTTTCCATGTTTGGATCAAAATCAGGATTTGATTCAATGGAAGAGTGTTTTGGTCCGTTAAAGAAACATATCTTTGCCGTTGAAACCGGCTTGTCCTCCGACCCATCCATGAATTGGCGAATTGAAGATCTTGACAATGTCCGGCTGCTTTCAAATTCCGATGCCCATTCACCTGGATATCTGGGTCGAAATGCATCTGTCTTTAATACAGATTTAAGTTTTTTTGATATCCGTCAAGCCCTTGAAAGAAATGATCTTGAAAAATTTAAGGGTACTTTAGATATGTATCCCCACCAGGGTAAATATCATTATGACGGCCACAGGAAATGTAATATATGCCTGAACCCTGCCGACACCGCACAAATTGACGGCATCTGCCCCGAGTGCGGCAGGAAACTGACCCTGGGCGTATTAAACAGGGTACAGGAACTGTCCACAAGACAAGAAGGATATGTGCCTGAAAACCGTCACGGGTTTAAAAGTATTGTTCCCCTTGCCGATATCCTGTCAGAAATTTTTGAGGTAGGTCCGAAAACCAAAAAAGTGGCCGCCTACTACACAAAAGCCATTGAAACCTTAGGTCCTGAGCTGGATATCCTCGTGAATAAATCTATTGAGGAAATAGATGCAGCCAACGTACCGCTGCTTTCCCAAGCGGTTATGAAAATGCGTGCTGGTGATTTAAATATTGACCCGGGATATGATGGCGAATTTGGAAAGGTGAAACTATTTTCAAGAAAGGAAAAAGAACGGTTAAAAGGAGAAAAGAATCTTTTATTTGATCTTCCGGGCAGAAAAAATAAGAAAAAAGAGAAAAAAAATGTAGTAAAAAATAAAATCAAAGGAAAAATTTCCAAAAAAAATCAAAAAAAAATACAGGCTGCCAAGCCCAAAGGCCTATTGGAGGGTTTGAATCCTGAACAGAAAAAAGCGGTTGAATCATCAACCCGGGCAATGGTGATACAGGCCGGACCGGGCACAGGAAAGACACTGACCTTAACAGCAAAGATAGCCTATCTTGTATCAAAGAAAAATATTGAGCCGGGTAATATCCTCGCTTTGACTTTTACCAACCGGGCGGCAAGAGAACTTGAACAAAGAATAAACCAATATATGCCTAAAACAGAATCCCAGGTGCTGGCAGCAACTTTCCATTCTTTTTGCCTTAAGCTTTTAAAAGACTACAAGGGGTTTAATGCAGCGATTGCAGAAGAATCATTGCGGGTTTCACTTATCAAAGAAGCGATTGGGAAAGAGGCAAAAAGGGGCGTAACAAACAAAATTGATCAGTATATAAGCCTCTGTAAACAGAATTTGATGGGACCTGATGATGATTTTAAAACACTCATAAACAAAGTTGAGCCAGGCACGTTTAAAAAATATTATCGCGCTTACCAGGCCCTTTGTCAGGAACAGAATGTGGTAGATTTTGAAGACTTGATTTTAATGACGGTCAATATGCTTTCAAGTCAGGAAGATATATTATCATGGGTCAAAGATCAGTATCAATATATTTTTATTGATGAATACCAAGACCTAAACGGGGGCCAGTATAAACTGATTAAGATGATTTCAAAGGGCAATCATATTGTGGTTATTGGTGATCCTGATCAGTCAATTTACGGGTTTAGAGGATCGGACAATAAGTATTTCAACCGGTTTTCCAATGATTTTTTAGGATGTGAGAAAATTATCTTAAAGCAGAACTACAGATCAACCCAGACTATTCTTGATGCATCCTTTCAAATGATTAATAAGTCTTTGGACAAAGATGAAAAATCAAAAATTTTTACAGATGTTAAAAGTACAAAAAAGCTGATTATAAAGGAGATGGCCAGTGAACAAGCAGAGGCCGTGACCATAGGCAAAATGATAGAAAAACTTGTTGGTGGAACCTCCTTTTTTTCAATGGATGCCGGTATTGTTGATCTAAATACCCAAAGAGAATATTCTTTTGCAGATTTTGCCATTCTCTGCCGGACCCGAAGACAATGCGATACATTTATCACTGCTTTTGAAAAGGCAGGTATTCCCTTTCAGGCCGCAGATAAAAAAAGCCAATTAGAGATGAATGGTATCAAACAGCTGATAAGCCTTTGCAGGGTTATGGCAAAAAATGAAAGTTTTCAGGATATAGAAAATATAGTTCATTATTTGGATACTGATATTGATAGAAAAGAAATGGTACAATTGTATAAATTTTATAAAAAATCATGTTCCTTGAAACAGGATATAATTGAAAGCCTTGCTAAAAAAGATAACAACGAATTTAAAGATGCCACAAAAACAAAAATGAATGCCATAGCCAAAATTTTCTTGGATCTCAGGGATAAAATTAAAAATTGTGATAACAAAACCAGCATCCGGATATTGTACAGTAAAATAGGTTTGAAGGATATCATTGAAAATGATGATAAAATAAAGCAGGTTTTTGAGAACTTAATATCCAAGGCAGGGCTTTACCATGATTTAAACGGATTCTTGTATGGGCTCTGCCTGAACCGCGATGTAGATGTCATGGGGTTTAATATAGAAAAAGTATCTTTGATGACCATGCATGCTGCCAAAGGACTCGAGTTTCCTGTTGTGTTTGTGACAGGATGTGAACAGGGGCTTATCCCCTTTGCAAAGGATGGAAAAAATATTGACAACCTTGAAGAGGAACGCCGCCTGTTCTATGTTGCCATGACCAGGGCCATGGATATTCTTTGTTTGACTTATGCAAAAAAAAGAAGCATATATGGCAAAAGTTATAATAGACTTAGATCATTATTTATCGGAGATATTGAAAAAAGTCTGACACAGGTTGAGAAAAGTCCGGTGATCATGTCAGTAACAAAAAATGAAAAACAATTGGAATTATTTTAATGGTTTTAGTTTTGGTTAAGTTGAGTCTGAAAACCTTTTTTTTTATGAGTGATGGCTCCTTTTTTTATCGGAGACCAAATATAGCAGGCAGAAACACGGGTGGTTTGAATCCCACTACTAAATAAACTCAATGAAAGAACAATGGTAAATATGGTATATAAAAAAATTAAACTTGAAAACAGTCAAACCCTTGTCATATTGGATTCATCACGGAAAATCGGTGCAGATGCATATGTGGTGATAATGGAAGCAAACATTGAAATTAAAATTGAAAAAGATCTGTTTTTGGATGATTCTTTGTCTGATTTTAAAATAGAAGATATTTTGCTGACATTGGGTGATACAATTGTCTATAAATACAAAGTCGAACGAAATTTTATTATGGAAAAAGAAAAGGATGAGGTGTTTAAAACCCTGGTAAACAATTTCCTTAAGAATCTGGGGCAATATGTTGCAAAACCAAAATTCCCAGGGAAATTTATTCTGAAGACATATAACGACAGGATAAAATAGATTCTAAAATGTTAAAAAAAGTTATCATTGTTTTTTGGATGCTTTTGATCAGTTTCGGCGTTGACTTGGCCTTTGCCGACATTTACAAATATGTTGACAAAAGTGGAGTCGTTCATTTTACAAATGTGCCCACCTCATCTAATTACAAGTTATATATGAGAGAGAAACGTAAAAAACCATTGCCTGCCATCAGCAATAAAAAATATGACGGCATGATTAGAACAGCACAAAAAAAATATGGGGTTGAGTTTTC